>DASWVP010000030.1:0-3496 GCA_036401175.1 Azospirillum sp.
GACACCTGTTGTCGCGTCTGGAACCGCATCCTCGCCAAACCGGGCCGCATCCGCTCCACATGCGGTTATCCGTGGGCCTCGCAGGTCAAATTTTGACGGCTCTGGTATCACTCAAGGGGAGAAGGGCTTTCAAGCGATTGCCTTGACCGGCACAGGTCCGCCGGGCGCTATCCCCGGCGCGACCCGGTCATTCAGACAATGGACGGCTGCCGCCCGAGCAAGCGTCGCGGGGCGCGGTAGGCATCGTGCCGCCCCGCATTGAGGAAGAGGAGGACCGTCGTTTCCTCGAGTTCCGTTACGGCCGTGCAGGCCGTGGGGGTGTCCCGGCCCGCCGCCTTTTCCGCCAGGCGCATCGCCGGTCCGTTGAACTGCAAACCGTGTGCCGACAGTGCCGTGACGATGCGGACAAGGCGGCTGCGCCGCACCTCGCCGTCGATGTAGGGGCCCTCGCTGTACCAGTATTCTTCCGGGATGGCGCGCACGTGGGTGCGATAGAGCATGTCCTTGTCCGCGCGGAAGCGTATCCCGTGCTTCTCCGGCTCGTTCCAATAGACGCTGCCGTGTGCGAGGATCAGCGTGTTGAGATTGGCTATGGCGTCGATGTGTTCGCGGTTGGCGAGCAGCAGGGCGATGCTTTCGTCGATGTCCTCCTCGGTCTCGCCGGGGATGCCGAGGACCATGTTGACCGTCACCTGGATGCCGGCCAGGGCGGCGTCGCGCAGGTTGCGGCCGATCGTCTCCGTGCTGTAACCCTTGCGCTGCAATTTCAGCGTGTTGCGGGACCAGGCGTCGGCACCGAAGCAGAGGTTCTGGAAGCCGGCGGCGGCCATCATCGCGAAATAGTCCGCATCGTTTCGGCGGTCGGCCCGGATGAGGCCGTTCAGCCGTGGCTTGAGGCCACGCCGGATGATCTCCTCGCACAGCCGGGTCAGGTTGTCACGGTCGCCGCCGACAATGCTTTCGTTCAGCATGAAGTTGGACCGACCTTGGTCGAGAAAGCTGGCGATCTCGTCGACGACCGACGGCGCCGGACGCGCGCGGCCGTTGAAGCGCTCCGCGCAGAAGGTGCAATGCGACCATTGGCAGCCGCGGCTGGCCGTCATCCGGTTCACGTGGTCGCCCCGGAAGCTGCGGTAGATATCGAGGCTCGGCACCCAATCGTAGACGGGCGCTCCCAGCGCCTCGAGGTCGTCGGCTTGCGGTCCCGGCACGAAGCGCCAGTCGGCGGAATCGTGGCGGGAGAGGACTCCGGGCATGTTGGCCGGGAACTCGCCGCGCGCCAGCCGGGCCACCAGCGGGCCGACGATCAAGTCGGCCTCGCCGACGACGTGCAGGTCGGCTTCCGGGAACGCCGCACGCGCCACGTCGGGGTAATAGCAGCTGTAGCCGCCGACCAAGATCGTGATGTCCGGCGCCAGCCGCCTGACCCGTCGCGCGACCTCGCGCCCGATCCATTCGTTGAGCGAGTGCACGGACAGCCCAAGCACCTTGGGGCGCGCCCGGACGATCAGATCGACGACTTCGGCAATCTCCATGGCAAAGGTTTCGACGAGCACCGGCCAATTGGCCGTGTCGCCCCACAGTTGGCTCTCTGCCGTGTGCCAGGGATCTTCGGGGAAGGGGCGGCCATCGGCCATGAACAGCGGGCCGCCGACGTCGAGCAGCCGGTGGATATGGTGGCGGTGGTAGAAGACGACGTCGGCGTCGATGATCTGATAGTTCACGCCAGCGCGTTCCAGCGCGTTTCGGACATAGGCAACGCCGAGCGGGATCGATGGAACGTTGGCGGCCGGCAGGTCGACGAGTAGCATGTCGAGTCCCGGCCGCGCTTCCAGTTCGGGAAGGATGGTCGGATAGATGGCCGGCGTGCGCGCGATCCAGGCGCGCGTCGGCACCACCTCGGGCGCAATGTCTGCCAGCAGGTCGGGGCAAAGGATGCCGGCACCGTGCGGCAACCGCTGGCGCATGCGCATGCGGCGGTCCGCCCGCGTTTCGGCCAGGAACACGGTGGCGACTTCCGCCTTCAGCGCCTCGGGCCGCGTCACCGGCCGGCCGCGCCACGTCGCGTCGGCGTCGGCGCGGTGGTCGACGACCGCCGCCGCGCGCTCGGCCAAGGCCGGGCAGGCATCGGCCAGACGATCCAGCAACGGCGATCCGGCGTACAGCGCGAACCCGCCGTCGAGGCCGAGGAGATGCTCGCCGATCCGGCGCAGCAGGGCGTCCTCCGTTTGTGGATCTTCTCCCGCAAAGCAGCGGTATGCGCTGAATCGCAGCGGTTCGAGACGGGCTGGCACGGCACCGGGCACTTCGAGCGGTGCGTCCGGCCGCCATCCCGCCGCAAGGCCCGCCGCCGCCGCCGGCACCATGACGGCGTCGCCCCACGGCGCCGCTTGAGCCAGCGCGTCAGCGATGGCCTGCGGATCGGCGTTCAGCGTATCGTCGTCGGCTTCGTTCAGGAAGCGCCGGAAGAATGGGGTCGCGTTGTAGAGGCACTCCGGCGCGACACCCCGCGCCTCCAGGTCGGTGGCGATCATCCGCCACCACTGGCTCGCCAGCAGGATCACCGAACGCGGAGCGCGTCGGGCCAGCAACTCGTCCGGAGCGAGGATGGGCATGCCCATGAACTCGCCCCGCCGATGGGTATCGGCGACGCCGACGAGCTGTGCGCGGTCGTGTCTGCGCACCGCGCCAGCCACGATCCGTCCGCCCCTGCCGGTACCATAGACGTAGACCGGCACGTGGGGTGGAAGCTCGTCGACGTCGCCGAAAATCTGCATCGCTCAATCCTTTTCGCGGAGAAACGTTGACTGTGCGGGAAGGCGTTCAGACGAGCATGGGGGGGTGGTCGTCGGTCAGTTCGTCGACGATAGGCGCCGGGATGGGCCCTACGTCGGTCACCAGCGCGCCCCACGACCAGCCCACGCCGAATCCGGCCAGCAGCACCTTCCGCCGGTCCACCGACAGATCCTCGCCCAGGCGGTGGCTGATCGCCAGCGGGATGGAGGCGGAACTGGTGTTGCCGAACTCCGCCATATCCACCACGAACCGCTCCTCGGCGAAGCCGGTCTTCTTGCGCAAATGGTCGAGCATGAACTTGTTGGCCTGATGCAGCACCGCCCAGTCCACCGCGTCCACCGTGGTGCCGGCCAGTTCCAGCACCTCCTTAATAAGAGGCGGTACTGCTCTGAGAGTAAAGGAAAAAACCTCCGCACCGTTGAGCGTCAGGCGCGAGTCGTGGAAAAGCCGCGCCTCCTCCTCGGCCGTGCGCGGCGTGCCAGGCGGCACCAGCGTGTTGCGGCGGCCGCCGGCCTTGATGCGGATGTGCGGCGCGCCCGCCCCGTCGGTGCCCACCACCACATGCAGGGGCGGCGCGTCGGCGGCGCGTTCCAGCGCGGTGGCCGAACCGGCGTCGCCGAACAGCGGCAGGGTCGAGCGGTCGTCGGGCCGCAGGTGGCGCGAGGAGGTGTCGCCGCACAGCACCAGCGCCCGGCCGCGC
>DASWVP010000031.1:0-59777 GCA_036401175.1 Azospirillum sp.
GGAGGCCGGCGCCGTCGGCCCGGCCGGCGGAGGCATCGGCGCGGGGCCGGTGGCCAGCCTGCCGTCGATGCTGGCGGTGGCGCTGCTGGGCGGGCTGATCCTCAACCTGATGCCGTGCGTGCTGCCGGTGCTGTCGCTCAAGATGCTGTCGATGGTGGCGCACAGCGGCGCGCCGCCGCGCCGGGTGCGCGCCGGCTTCCTGGCCTCGGCGGCGGGCATCCTCGCGTCCTTCCTGGTGCTGGCCGGGGCCATGGTCGCCCTGAAAACGGCGGGGGCGGCGGTGGGGTGGGGCATCCAGTTCCAGCAGCCGCTGTTCCTGGTCTTCATGGTGGTGCTGGTAACTCTGTTCGCCGCCAACCTCTGGGGCCTGTTCGAGATCCCGCTGCCGCGCTTCCTCGCCGACACGGCGGGCGGCACGGAAGGGCACGGCTATGGCGGGCAGTTCGCCACCGGCGCCTTCGCCACCCTGCTCGCCACGCCGTGCTCGGCGCCGTTCCTCGGCACCGCCGTGGGCTTCGCGCTGGCCAACGGGCCGCTGGAGGTCTTCGCCATCTTCACGGCGCTGGGCGTCGGGCTGGCGCTGCCGTACCTGCTGGTCGCCGCCTTCCCGGCCATCGCCCGCCACCTGCCGCGGCCGGGGCGCTGGATGGTGGCGCTGCGCCGCGTGCTGGGCGGTGCGCTGGCGCTGACCGGCGTCTGGCTGCTCAGCGTCATGGCGGTGCAGGTGGGCGAGCCGGTGGCCGGACTCGTGGCCGCGCTGATGGCGGCGCTGGTGCTCGCGCTGTGGCTCGGCCATCGCCTCGCCGCCGGCATGCGCTGGGCCGGGCCGGTGTCGGCGGCGCTGCTGACGCTCGCCGCCTTCATCGTGCCGGTTCAGTTCGGCGCCGGCGCCGACGCCGCCCCGGTCGCCACGACCGCCTGGAAGAGCTTCGACGAGGCGGCGATCGGTAAACACGTGGCGGAGGGGCGGACGGTGTTCGTCGACGTCACCGCCGACTGGTGCATCACCTGCCAGGCCAACAAGAAGCTGGTGATGAACCGCGGCGAGGTGGCCCGGCGCCTGGACGGCGACGTCGTCGCCCTGCGCGCGGACTGGACGCGGCCGGACGAACGCATCGCCGCCTATCTCGCCCGCCATGGCCGCTACGGCATTCCCTTCAACATCGTCTATGGCCCCGGCGCGCCGGACGGCATCGCGCTGCCCGAACTGCTGACGACCGGCGCGGTGCTGGAGGCCCTGGACAAAGCCGGCAATCGCCCCTGATTACTCCTCCGGGCTGACTTCCGTCGGGCTTGCGGCTATCCGGCGGCGCGGTTAGAACCGGTTCAGGGACGCAATGCATAATCACCAGGGAGAGACACAACCATGACGATCAAGGTCGGCGACACCATCCCCTCGGTCACCCTCAAGCACCTGACCGACAACGGCATGCAGGAGATCACCACCGACGAGATCTTCAAGGGCAGGAAGGTCGTCCTGTTCTCCCTGCCGGGCGCCTACACGCCCACCTGCTCGGCCAAGCACCTGCCGGGCTTCGTCCAGCAGGCCGACGCCATCAAGGCCAAGGGCGTGGACAGCATCGTCTGCCTCGCCGTCAACGACCCGTTCGTGATGAAGGCGTGGGGCGAGAAGAACAACGTCGACGGCAAGGTGATGATGCTGCCGGACGGCAACGCCACCCTGACCGGCGCCATGGGGCTGACCATGGACGGCTCGGGCTACGGCCTGGGCACGCGCGGCCAGCGCTTCGCCCTGATCGCCGAGGACGGCAAGGTCACCGACCTCGCCATCGAGGCGCCGGGCCAGTTCGAGGTTTCCTCGGCCGAGGCGGTGCTCGGCAAGCTGTAGGTTTCCCGTAGGTTGGGTTGAACGCAGTGAAAACCCAACGGCCGCATCACGGCGGATCGTAGGTTGGGTTTTCGCCTGCGGCTCAACCCAACCTACGATCCCACCTGTTGCCGGTCCCACGTCGCGCCGGTCACGCCGCGTTCGCGCAGCTTGGCCTTCTGCACCTTGGCGGTGGGGGTCTTGGGCAGCGCCTCGACGATCTCGATGAAGCGCGGCTGGGCGTAGCGCGGCAGTTCCCGCGCCGCGTGGTCGGCGATGCGGTCCGGGTCGATGCGGGCGCCGGGGGCCGGGACCACCGCCAGCATGATTTCGTCCTCCTGGTCCTTCAGGCCGGAGGGCACGGCGAAGGCCGCCACCTCGGCCACGCCGTCCAGGCGGGCGATGGTGGTTTCCACCTCGTACGAGGACACGTTCTCGCCGCGCCGGCGGATGCAGTCCTTGATGCGGTCGACGAAGTGGAAATAGCCCTCGCCGTCGACGAAACCGGCGTCGCCGGTGTGGAACCACAGGTTCCGCCACGCCTCCACCGTCTTCTCGGGCATGCGGTGGTAGCCGGTCATGAAGCCGAAGGCGGCCTTCGGGCGCACCATGATCTCGCCGATGGTGCCGGTGGGCACGGGAGCGTCCGTGACCGGGTCGCGCACCTCCACCTCGAAATAGCGCCCGTACAGCCGGCCGCAGGTGCCGGGCCGCGCCACGCCCAACTCGCCGTACAGCGGGATGTTGACCTCTGTCATGCCATACAGGCTGAGCACGTCGGGGATGCCGAAGCGCTCGCGCATCTCCAGCTCGGTCGCCGCCGGGTTGGGCGCCGCGCCGACGACGCGCAGGCCGTGGTCGCGGTCGTCCGCGCGGGGCGGGGTGGCGACCACGAAGGCGGTGATGGCGCCCAGCGAGTTGGTGACGGTGCACCCGTAGCGCCGGATGTCGTCGATCCAGGCCGAGGCGCTGAACCGCTCGCGCATCACGGCGGACGCCCCGGCGATCATGGTGGCGAAAAGCTGCATGTACAGCGCGTTGGCGTGGAACAGCGGCAGGCAGATGTAGAAGCGGTCGGCCTCCGTCATCGCGTAGTTGTCGATGCTGCCCAGGCCGAACAGGAAGCCGTGCCCGTGCGGCATCAGCACGCCCTTCGACGGGCCGGTGGTGCCGGAGGTGTACATGATGCACGCCGTGTCGCCGGCCAGCGGCAGCGGCCCGTCGTACGGATCGGCCGAGCGCCAGCCGCCGAACGCCACGCCCTGGAAGGGATCGGCCTTCATGTCGCCGCCCACGGTCATCAGCGTCTTCAGCGCCGTGAGGCGCGCGGCGATGCCGGTGAAGCGTTCGGCCAGCGGCGCCGTGGTGACGGCCAGCGATGCCGCGCAGTTCTCCAACTGGTGTTCCAGGAAGGCGCCCTTGAGGTCGAGGTTGAGCGCCACCATGACGGCCCCCAGCCGCCCCAGCCCCAGCCACAGCCGCACGAAGTCCAGGCCGTTGGGCAGCAGCACCGCCACCGTGTCGCCCGGCTTCACGCCGAGCGTCGCGAGAAAGCCGGCCACCCGCGCCGCGTCGGCCTCGGCCTGGGCGTAGGTCAGCGTGTCGCCGTCGACCATGGTCACGAACGGCGCATCGCCGCGCGCCTGGGCCTGATAGGCCAGAACCTCCGGCGTCACCCAGCGCGTCTCGTCGCGCAGATGGGGATACATGCGGACCTCCCTGACATTCTTGTCGTTGGTTCGGTCAGCAATCTATCGGTGGGGCGTGGTGGCGGACAAGGGCTGTGCCGCTTTCAGCGGATCAGCCGCACATCGATGCCCAGATCGAGGGAGCCCCAGATGCGATCCGCCGTGAGAACGGGAAGGCCGCACCGCTTGGCCAGCGCGAGGCATGCCCGGTCGCCGAGGGAGAGTCCGGCGTGACGCGTGTCGCGCCGCAGGCGGCCGGCGGCCTCGGCTTGGTCACGATCGAAAGGAACGACAGCCGCGATCGGCAACGCCTTGAGGGCGGTCTCAAGCTGTTCGTCGGGCATGCCGCGGCTGACCAGAAGGGCGGCGATTTCCGACCAGTTCACCGCGCTGAGCGCGGCCCGTTCAATGACCGCGGCAACGGCGTCGGCGCCCGGTTCATCCCAGAGCAGGGCGAGTATGGCCGAGGAATCGGCGATGAAGCCGATGTCGCTTTCACTCACGCTCGGCTTCCGCCCGGCGCTGGGCCAGGAGATCCTCCACCAGCGACCGGTCGCCCTGCACGAACTGGCGGACGAGCGACTGGGCCTCGGCGATGCGGGCCCGCACGCTTGTGATGCGAAGCGCGTGGTCGTCAAGGCTGATGACGACCTCGTCGCCCGGCTTCAGGCCAAGCGCCTGCCGGTGCGAGGCCGGGATGACGAGGTGCCCTTCATGGTCGAGGCGTACGCGCACGGGCTGCATGTCGAGCCTTTCGGGAAGCCGCTGGATGAAGTCTGGGCTCTCCGGCGGCGCGCGTCAACCGCGCCCGGCGTTGCGCGCCTCGGCCAAGCCCTGGCGCGCCAGCGCGTCGGCGCGTTCGTTCTCGGGGTGGCCGGCGTGGCCGCGCACCCAGTGGAACTCGATCTCGTGCTGCTGCTTGGCGGCCTCCAGGCGTTGCCAGAGGTCCACGTTCTTCACCGGCTTGCGGTCGGCGGTCAACCAGCCCTTGGCCTTCCAGCCGTGGATCCACTTGGTGATGCCGTTCTTCACGTACTCGCTGTCGGTGTAGAGGCGCACCTTGATCGGCCGCTTCAGTGCCTCCAGCGCCTGGATGGCGGCCATCAGCTCCATGCGGTTGTTGGTGGTCGCCGGCTCGCCGCCGCACAGCTCCTTCTCCACCGTGCCGAAGCGCAGGATGGCGCCCCAGCCGCCGGGGCCGGGGTTGCCGCTGCACGCCCCGTCGGTGAAGATGTCGACCGCCTTGGCGCCATCCTTGGTGTCGCCCCCGGCGCTGTCGTTCGCGTCGCTCATATGCCGTACTCGCCCACGCTCTTGACACCCTGGTGGAAGCGCAGCTTGCGCAGGTATTCCAGCGGGTCCTTCGGCTGCACGAAGGCGCCCGGCGGGTGGTTCAGCCAGTCGTACAGGCGGGTCAGCAGGAAGCGCACCGCGCTGCCGCGCGCCAGCAGCGGCAGCGCCGCCAGTTCCGCCGCCGACAGCGGGCGGACCTTCTGGTAGTTCGACAGCAGCAGCCGCGCCTTGGTGGCGTTGAACGCGCCGTCCGGCTCGAAGCACCATGCGTTCAGGCAGATCGCCACGTCGTAGGCGAGGAAATCGTTGCAGGCGAAGTAGAAGTCGATGAGCCCGGTCAGCCGCTCGCCCTGGAAGAAGACGTTGTCGGGGAACAGGTCGGCGTGGATGACGCCCGTGGGCAGTTCGTCCGGCCAGTTGTCGCGCAGCCAGTCCACCTCGTCGCCGAGGAGCGCCGCCAGACCGGGCTGCACCGTGTCCGCGCGGTCCCGGCACTTGGCGTCCAGGTCGAGCCAGCCGGCCAGCGACAGCGCGTTCTCCCGCCGCATGGTGAAGCCGTCCCCGGCCAGATGCAGCCGCGCCAGCGCGCCCCCCAGTTGCGCGCAGTGCGTCGCCGTGATGCGCCGCGGCCACATGCCCTTGAGGAAGGTGACGATCACCGCCGGCCGGCCGCACAACTCGCGCAGCGCCACGCCGTCGGTGCCGTGGACGGGCAGCGGGCAGTCCACGCCGTGTTCCGACAGGTGCTCCATCAGGCCCAGGAAGAACGGCAGGTCCTCGCGCCTCGTGCGCTTTTCGTACAGCGTCAGGATGTACGGGCCGCGCTCCGTCACCAGAAGGAAGTTGGAGTTCTCCACCCCCTCGGCGATGCCCTTGCACGACAGGAGGCCGCCCAGATCGTACTGGGCGACGAACGCGTTCAGTTCTTCGTCGGAGACTTCGGTGTAAACGGCCATGGGGCCAGCGCCTTACCGGGATTCGGCGCGCCGGTCAACGTCAGAACGGATTTCCCTCAGCCTTGACAGGCGCGCGACGTTGGGCCGCGCTGCGCTTGGCGCCAACCTACGATGTTCAGGCCTGGAACCCGCCAGGGTCAGAACGCCACGCCCTCGTACAGCGCGGGCAGGGGAAGTTCCGCGTCGATGGAGTGGAGCGGCAGCGACGCGTCGCCGGTGAAGTCCTCGACGATCCAGCGCCGGCCGTCGCGCCGCCAGAGCTGCGCGCGCGCCTCCCGGCTGTCGACCAGCACGCACCGATTATGCGTTCGCCGTGCCCCCCTGTGAAGGGCCCGTCCCGTCGGTCAGCGCCTTGGGCAGCTTGAACACCACGTCCTCGGTGGCGGTGCGCACCTGTTCCACCGTGACGTCGAAGCGTTCGCGGGCCGCCTCGATCACCTCCTCGACCAGCACCTCGGGGGCGGAGGCGCCGGCGGTGATGCCCAGCCGGCGCACGTCGGCCAGCGAGTCCCAGTCGATGTCGGCGGCGCGCTGCACGAGCTGGGCGCGGGTGCAGCCCGCCCCCTTCGCCACCTCGACCAGCCGCTTGGAGTTGGAGGAGTTGGGCGCGCCCAGCACCAGGACCGCGTCGACCTGCGGGGCGATCGCCTTCGCCGCCTGCTGGCGGTTGGTGGTGGCGTAGCAGATGTCCTCCTTGCGCGGGCCGGCGATGGCGGGGAACCGCTCCTGCAAGGCGGCGAGGATGCCGGCCGTCTCGTCCACCGACAGGGTGGTCTGGGTGGCGAAGGCGAGGTTGCCGGGGTCCCGCACCGCGACGCGGGCCACGTCCTCCACCGTCTCCACCAGCAGCACGGCGCCGTCCGGCAACTGGCCCATGGTGCCGACCACCTCCGGGTGGCCGGCGTGGCCGATCAGGATGACCTGCCGGCCCTCGGCGTGGTGGCGCTCGGCCTCGCGGTGGACCTTGCTGACCAGCGGGCAGGTGGCGTCCAGGTAGAACAGGCCGCGCCGCTCGGCCTCGGCCGGCACCGCCTTGGGCACGCCGTGCGCGGAGAACACCACCGGCACGCCGTCCGGCACCTGGGTCAGCTCGTCGACGAAGACGGCGCCCTTGGCCTCCAGGCTTTGTACCACGAAGCGGTTGTGCACGATCTCGTGCCGCACGTAGACCGGAGGGCCGAAGCGTTCCAGCGCCACCTCGACGATCTGGATCGCCCGGTCGACGCCGGCGCAGAAGCCGCGCGGGGCCGCGAGGAGGATGGTGAGGGGCGTCTTCGGCATGTCAGGTCCCGGGTTTCGTGCGACGGTTGGCGGTCTTGTGCGGTGCGGCCCGCTTCTCTACAGTCCGATGCCGACCACACCGAACAAGAGCAGGCCAGACGCATGGACCGCCGCGACCGTAATATAGGAACCCCCGTCCGGAAAAGCCTGCTGGCGCTCGGCGCCCTGGCGGCGCTCGCCGGCTGCTCCGCCCCGACGTCCAGCGAGATGGTCCTGGCCTGCCCCAAGGTGTCGATCGTCCGCGATCTGGCGGAGGTGACGCAGTTCCGCACCGGCGGCCGCGACGGCAGCGACGTCGTGGCGCGCGCGGCGCTGACCGACTACAGCGGCAACTGCGACTACACCAGCGACGGCGTCACGGTGAACCTCAGCCTCTATGTGGTGGCCGAGCGCGGGCCGGCGCTGCAGGGCAACCAGGCCAGCTACCGCTACTTCGTCGCGGTCACCAAGCCGAACGAGACGCAGCCCGCCGCCAAGACCGAGTTCGAGAGCACCATCGACTTCCCCGCCGGCCAGCCGCGCGCCGCCAACAAGGAAGAGCTGGCGCCGAAGATCCCGCTGCCCCGCGACGCCAACGCCAAGGACTGGCAGGTTCTCGTGGGCTTCCAGTTGACTCCCGAGCAATTGGCCTACAATCGCTCCGTGGCGAAGAGGTAAACCGAAAAGGGGAGGGCGCGATGACGGAGCCGGTGGTGGCCCATAAGGGGCCGCTGATCATCGAGTTGAAGGCGGGCGAGACCTATTGGTGGTGCCGCTGCGGCCGCAGCGCCGCCCAACCCTTCTGCGACGGCAGCCACGCCGGCACCGGCATCGAGCCCATGTCCTTCACCCCCGCCAAGGACATGAAGGGCCGCTTCTGCGGCTGCAAGCAGACGAAGAAGCCGCCCTTCTGCGACGGCAGCCATCTGGACATCAAGTGACGGGGAAGGGGCGCCCGCGACGTGCGGGCGCCCCGGATGCCGTCAGCCGATGCGTTGGGCGGTGAAGTAGGTCACGTTGGTGCCGCCAGCGACCGTGCCTCCTCCGGTGTTGTCGGTGAAAACGTACAGTTCGATGCGATCGTTGATGCCGTCGAGGTATACGATGTCGGAGACGTTGGCCGTCGCGTGCGCGCCGGACACCGGCGTGACACCCGTGCCGTAGCTCACAAGCGCGCCATTCTTGAACATGCGGGCGCTGAGCGTCGCGTTCGACGCCTGCTGCATGTCCACCTGTCCGAAGACCGCGTAGTGGCCGGCAATGGTCGGCTTGAACCACTTGTTCGTGGTGTCGAAGGCGTTACCGACATTGATCGGCGCATTGCCCAGGTTGACCTTGGTTTCGGTGTTGATGGCGACGCCCGTCTGCGCGGAGCCGTTGAGGTCGGCCCGGCAGATCACCTGCGGGCTGTCCGGCGTCAGGTCGAACAGCGCGCGCTCGTCGACGATGCTCTCGTTGGTGATGGCGGTGGTGGTGGTCTCCAGGAACACGCGGGCCACCGGCAGCGTGCCGGCGGTGAGGGCCGGCGGCGTCAGGCTGTTGGCGGTGCCGGCGATCACCGACACGGCGCCGGTGGTGCGGTCGATGACGACGCGGTCGATGCGGAAGCCGGAGGCCGGCGGCGTGAGGGCCGGCGTGGACTGCGCGTTCACCTCGGTGAGCGTGGTGCCGCTCAGCAGATAGCCGGGGTCGAGCGCCACGGTCAGGTTGGGCGCGACCTGCGCGTGCGGGGCGAACGGCCCGACCATGCGCTGGGCAACGGCCCAGTTGGCGGCGCTCTGCGACAGGTCGGTGGGGTTGAAGGTCTGTGTGGTCATGATTTGTTCCTCATGCAGGGTGAGCTTCGAGTCGCGTCCGGTGCGCGGTGGCGCCTCGCCGTTCGCCGAACGCGAGAAGGAATATCATCCTCGTCGGGCGGCATAAAGGAAAATAATCCACACGTAGGTATATTCGCTGGTATGGTGCGCCGGGCGCGACGGCGCCGGTCCTTGGGAATGGGCCGTTGCCGGCCCGGCGGCCGGTTGCCGCCCCGATGCGCGCATTGACATTCCCCCGGCGCGCCGTAGGTTAGCGGCATACGCCGACGACCCCTCGCGGGAGAGATCGCCGCGGCGCCCAGTTCTTCGGAATAGGCGCTGGCGGGCGGCGCCGAAGGAGCAACCGCCCCCGGAAACTCTCAGGCAAACGGACCGCTGGGAAAGGCACTCTGGAAAGCAGGCGGCGCCCCCCCGATCAGAATGACGGCGGGACGCCGGCTCACCGAAGGAGTAAGCCGGTGCGCACGCCCGTGCGTGGCCGGTGAATCTCTCAGGTCCAAGACAGAGGGGGCTGCATCCGCGCGATCCCGCGCGGCGGCGCACCCATGTCGGAGGACCGCGTGACCGAGTCGCCCCAAACAGAGCCGGCCGAAACTCTCAAGAAGACGCCGCTGCACGCGCTGCACGTGGAACTGGGGGCCAGGATGGTGCCCTTCGCCGGCTACGACATGCCGGTGCAGTACCCGGCCGGCATCCTCAAGGAACACCAGCACACCCGCGCGCACGCCGGCCTGTTCGATGTGTCGCACATGGGGCAGGTGCGCCTGACCGGCGCGGACCCGGCGGCGGCGCTGGAAACGCTGGTGCCTGGCGACATCCAGGGGCTGGGCGAGCGGCGCATGCGCTACACCCTGTTCCTGAACGAGACCGGCGGCATCCTCGACGACCTGATGGTCACCAACGCCGGCGACCATTTGTTCCTGGTCGTCAACGCCGCCCGCAAAGAGCACGACGTCGCCCACCTGACCGGGCGGCTGAAGGGCCGCGCCGAGGTGGAGTTGCTGGACGATCTGGCGCTGATGGCGCTGCAGGGGCCGGACGCGGCGGCCGTGATGGCGCGCTTCGTGCCCGAGGCGACCGACATGAAGTTCATGAGCTACCTTCCGGCCACCTTCGACGGCGTTCCGGTGGTGCTCACGCGCTCGGGCTACACCGGCGAGGACGGCTACGAGATCTCCTGCGACAAGGCGGACGCCGAGGCCATCGCCCGCGCTCTGCTGGCCGAGCCGGAGGTGGCGCCGGTCGGGCTGGGGGCGCGCGACTCGCTGCGCCTGGAGGCCGGCCTGTGCCTGTACGGCCACGACATCGACGAGACGACGACGCCCGTCGAGGCGGCGCTGGAATGGGCGCTGCCGAAGCGCCGCCGCGCCGAGGGTGGCTTCCCCGGCGCCGACATCGTGCTGGGCCAGCTTCGGGACGGCGCGCAACGCCGCCGCGTCGGCATCCGGCCGGAAGGGCGCCAGCCCGCGCGCGAGCACACCGAGATCGTGGACGAAGCCGGCAACCGGCTGGGCGAGGTCACCAGCGGCGGCTTCGGGCCGACGGCGAACGGGCCGGTCGCCATGGGGTATGTCGACATCGCGCGCGCCGCGCCGGACACGCCGCTGACGCTGGTGGTGCGCGGCAAACCGCTGGCCGCCAGGGTGGCGGCGATGCCGTTCGTGCCGCAACGGTATTATCGGGGATGAAGCCGTAGGTTGGGTTTGAACCCGACATTGCCGGCATCGCGAACGCGTTGGGTCTCGACCCAACCTACGACAACAAGGGGGAACACATGACCGTCAAGTACACCAAGGACCACGAGTGGATCCGCGTCGAAGGCGACATCGCCACCGTCGGCGTGTCGGACTACGCGCAGCACCAGCTGGGCGACGTGGTCTTCGTCGAGCTGCCGGACGTCGGCCGCACGCTGGCGCAGGGCAAGGAAGCGGCGGTCGTCGAGTCCGTCAAGGCGGCGAGCGAGGTCTTTTCCCCGGCGTCCGGCGAGGTGGTCGAGGTCAACGCCGACCTGATGGAGGAACCCGCCAAGGTCAACGGCGGCGCCGAAACCGAGGGCTGGTTCTTCAGGATCCGGCTCTCCAACCCGGCCGAGCTGGACGGGCTGATGGACGCGGCGGCGTACAAGGATTACGTGGAAGGGCTTCAGTAATGCGCTATCTGCCCCTGACCGAGGCCGACCGGCACGCCATGCTGGCCGCCGTCGGCGTGTCGTCGGTGGAGGATCTGTTCCGCGACGTGCCGCCGGTCGCGCGCCGCTCCGGCCCCGTGGAGGGGCTGCCGAACCACGCGGGCGAGCTGGAGGTCGAGCGCCAGCTCTCCGCCATGGCCGGCAGGAACGTCCCGGCCGGCAGCGTGCCCAGCTTCCTGGGGGCGGGCGCCTACCGGCACCACGTGCCGGCGACGGTGGACTATATGGTGCAGCGCGGCGAGTTCCTCACCGCCTACACCCCCTACCAGCCGGAAATCAGCCAGGGCACGCTGCAGGTCCTGTTCGAGTTCCAGACGCAGGTGGCGCTGCTGACCGGCATGGACGTCGCCAACGCCTCCATGTACGACGGCGCAACGGCGTGCGCGGAGGCCGTGATGATGGCCAACCGCATCACGCGCCGGAAGAAGGCCGTGCTGTCCGGCGGCCTGCACCCGCATTACCGCGACACCACGAAGACCGACGCCCACTTCATCGGCTTCGAGGTGGTGGCGATGCCGGCCGCGCCGAAGGGCGGCGAGGATCTGATGGCGCGGGTGGACGCCGACACGGCGTGCGTCGTCGTGCAGAACCCCGACGTCTTCGGCCACGTGCGCGACTACACGGCGCTGGCGCAGCTCTGCCAGGCCAAGGGCGCGCTGCTGATCGTCGTGGTGACGGAGGCCATGTCGCTGGGCCTGCTGACCCCGCCGGGCGAGATGGGGGCGGACATCGTTGCGGCCGAGGGGCAGTCGCTGGGCAACGCGCTGAGCTTCGGCGGCCCCTACGTCGGCCTGTTCGCGGTCAAGGAGAAGTACGTCCGCCAGATGCCCGGCCGGCTGTGCGGCCAGACGGTGGACGCCGACGGGCGGCGCGGCTTCGTGCTGACGCTGTCGACGCGCGAGCAGCACATCCGGCGCGAGAAGGCGACCTCGAACATCTGCACCAACGCCGGCCTGTGCGCGCTGGCCTTCTCCATCCACCTCAGCCTGCTGGGGGAGGAGGGCTTCACCAATCTGGCCCGCCTCAACCATGTGAAGGCGGTGCAGCTCGCCGACCGGCTGTCGGGGGTGAAGGGGGTGGAGGTGCTGAACGACGCCTTCTTCAACGAGTTCACCGTCAGGCTGCCGCGCGACGCGGCCGAGGTGGTGGAGGAGTTGGCCAAGCGCCGCATCCTGGCCGGCGTGCCGGCCTCGCGCCTGTTCGCGGGCGAGCTGCCGGATCACCTGATCCTGGCGGCCACCGAGACCAACACCGATTCCGACATGGACGCGCTGACCAAGGCGCTGGCCGAGGTTCTGTGAGCATGAGCATGAACACCCAGGGTCGCCCGACCGGGACCGGCAGCGCCGACAGCGCCGTTCCCGGCACCATCACCGGCAACCGCGGCCTGCAGATCGAAGAGCCGCTGATCTTCGAGCAGGACAGCCCCGGCATGTCCGGCGTCGACCTGCCGCCGGTGCCGGCCATGAACCTGCGCCTGGGCGCCGTCAAGCCGCGCACCCGCGTCGGCCTGCCGGGTCTGGCCGAGCCGCAGGTGGTGCGCCACTACACGCGGCTGTCGCAGAAGAACTATTCGATCGACACCGGGCTCTACCCGCTCGGCTCCTGCACCATGAAGCACAACCCGCGCCTGAATGAAAAGGCGGCGCGGCTGCCCGGCTTCGCCGACGTGCACCCGCTCCAGCCCGTCAGCACGGTGCAGGGTGCCTTGGAGCTGATGGACGCGCTGGCGCACTGGCTGAAGACGCTGACCGGCATGCCGGCGGTCACGCTGGCCCCGGCGGCCGGCGCGCACGGCGAGATGGCCGGCATGATGGCGATCCGCGCGGCGCTGGAACACCGTGGCGAGGCGGGCCGCACCCGCGTGCTGGTGCCCGAAAGCGCGCACGGCACCAACCCGGCGACCGCCGCCGCGCTGGGCTTCACCGTGGACCCGATCCCGGCGACGGCGGAGGGGCGCGTCGATCTCGACGCCATGAAGGCCAAGCTGGGGCCGGACGTGGCCGGCATCATGCTGACCAACCCCAACACCTGCGGCCTGTTCGAGCGCGACGTGCGCGCCATCGCCGACGCAGTGCACGCGGCGGGCGGCTATTTCTACTGCGACGGCGCCAACTTCAACGCCATCGTGGGCCGGGTGAAGCCGGCCGACCTGGGCATCGACGCCATGCACATCAACCTCCACAAGACCTTCTCCACGCCGCACGGCGGCGGCGGGCCGGGGTCGGGGCCGGTGGTGTTCTCCGACGCGCTGGCCCCCTTCGTGCCGGTGCCCTACGTGGTGCACGACGCGGGCGGCTTGCGTCTGGTGGAGGACACCGATGGTTCCACCGCGTTCGGCCGCATGAAGGCGTTCCACGGCCAGATGGGCATGTTCGTCCGGGCGCTGGCCTACATCCTCAGCCACGGCGCGGACGGGCTGTGGCAGGCGGCGGGCGACGCGGTGCTGAACGCCAACTATGTGATGGCGCGCCTGAAGGACGTGATGACGCCGTCGTTCGAGGGGCCGTGCATGCACGAGTGCCTGTTCGACGACCGCTTCCTGAAGGGCAGCGGCGTCACCACGCTCGACCTCGCCAAGGCGCTGATCGACGAGGGCTTCCACCCGATGACCATGTACTTCCCGCTGGTCGTCCACGGCGCCCTGCTGATCGAGCCGACCGAGACCGAGTCCAAGGCCGGCATCGACCAGTTCGTCGACGCGCTGCGCGCGCTGGCCGCGCGCGCGGTGTCGGGCGACGCGGCGTATTTCCAGGGCGCGCCCCGGCTCACCCCGCGCCGCCGCCTGGACGAAACCGCCGCCGCCCGCAAGCCGGTGCTGCGCTGGACCCCGCCCGCCGAACCCGCGCTGGCGGCGGAGTGACGGGAAGGGCAGGGGCCGCGAGGCCCCTGCATCCCATTCAGGAGTAGGGGGAGAGGGCGGGGCGGACGGCGCGCGGCGGAGTTCCTTCCCCTGCTTGCGGGGGCGTGGAGCCGACGGCGATGCCGGACAGATGCCGAAGGCAACTGTAGGCGGAACGCAGCCGCCCGACTTGCGGGCGGCTGTGGGTAGGGTGGGGCAAGTGTTATGCGATGCGGAGATTACCCCTCCCACGCCCGCGCGGTCTGGCGCTGTTCGCCCAGGCCGTCGATGCCCAGGCGCATGGTCTGGCCGGGTTGCAGCCAGGGCTGCGGCGTCTGGCCCATCGCCACGCCCTGCGGCGTGCCGGTGGCGATCACGTCGCCGGGCAGCAGCGTCATGAAACGGCTGATGTAGGCGATCACCTCGGCCACGCCGAAGATCATGTCGGCCGTCGTGCTGTCCTGCCAGCGCTTGCCGTCCACCTCCAGCCACAGACGAAGCGCCTGCGGGTCCGGCACCGCGTCGCGGGTCACCAGCCAGGGGCCGAGCGGGCAGAAGCTGTCGGCGCTCTTGCCCTTCAGCCACTGCCCGGTGCTCTCCAGCTGGAAGGCGCGTTCGGACACGTCGTTGACGACGCAATAGCCGGCCACGTGGTCCAGCGCGTCCGCTTGCTCGACGTAGCGGGCGGTCCGGCCGATCACCACGCCCAGCTCGACCTCCCAATCCATCTTGGTGGCGCCCCTGGGAATCACGACGGGATCGTTGGGGCCGCCGATGGAGGTCGTCGCCTTCATGAACAGCACCGGCTCGCGCGGCGCGGCCATGCCCGATTCCGCGGCGTGCGCGCGGTAGTTGAGGCCGACGCACACCACCTTGGACGTGCCCGTCACGCACGGGCCCAGCCGGACGCCGTCCGGCACCGCCGGCAGGCGTTGCGGGTCCAGCGCCCGCAGCCGCGCCAGCGTCTCGTCCGACAGGCTGGCCGGGCCGAGATCGGCGATGACCCCGGACAGGTCGCGGATCGTGCCGTCATCGTCCAACAGTCCCGGCCGCTCGCCGCCGGGCGCGCCGTAACGCAACAGTCGCATGATGTCTTCCCCTCCGTTGTGCGGTTTCGACTGAATACGCCAGCCTGTTTCCCTTGCGCCCCGGATTGGTGTACGCTTTTTCCGGGTGGGAGAAAACCAGACAGGAGGCGGACATGCCCGTGTGGCGCCGTTACCTTGTCCGGCAGACGTCAGGGCGGCTCGTCGATTTGCCGAGCCGGAAGTACGACCGCGCCGAAGACGGCGTGGCGCCGATCCCCGACTTCGCCGGGCAGTGCGTCGACCTCGTTTCGGCCATCATGGTGTCGGAGCAGGGCGAGCAGCCCCGCATCGCCGAGGTGGCGTTCACCAAGCTGTATTTCGATGATTCCGGCTATGTCGACGCCAGCAAGCGCGACCGCATGATCCGCCTGATGCTGGAAAGCTGCGCCGACCGAAGCTGCCGCGCCGCAAGCAAATCCGGCGTGCATCCCGGCTGCGTCACCCTGGCCGAACGCGCCGTGGCCGCGCGCGACCAGCTGGAGCACGAGTTCGGCTGGCGCCCCGCCCCCAACGAGGTGAGCGAGGTGCTGCACCGCCTGGACTTCGCCCGCGCGGAGGGGGCCTCCCCAACCGTACACTGACCCTTTCGGCGACCTGTGCGGCGGCGCGCCGTCTCCCCATATGCCTGCCCATCGCAGCCGAAGAGGCCAATGGGTTTTCATGCGCCGTCCCGCCACCGCCGCCACCCTGTCGTTCGGCCGCGTGCGCCAGCTCGTTCTCATCGCCATGGGCTGGACGATCATCGGCCTTGGCCTTCTGCTCGCCCCGCTTCCCGGTCCCGGCGGGTTGCCGGTGCTGCTGGTCGGCGGGGTGATCCTGCTGCGCAACTCGCCCAACGCGCGGCGCCTGTTCGTGCGCATGAAGCGCCGCCACCCCCGCCTTTTCCGCCCCGTCGAGCGCGTCCGCACCTATCTGCGCGAGCGCCGGCAGCGCCGGGCGGGGTGATTCCCCGCCCAGGGCTCCGAACTCAGGTTGATATGCGACCGGGTGGAGAAAGGGGGGGCACGGATACACACGGATGCCGGCGAGGCCGGCCACGGATGCACACGAATGAAGAGAATTCATTTTTCCGTGTGCATCCGTGGATATCCGTGTGCATCCGTGTCCATCCGTGTCTCAAAACCCGCCCCTTATCGGCACTCTTCCGCTGACCCGAGTTCAAAGCCCTGATTTCCCGCCTCCCGCGCTGGACATTCGCGGTCATCCACGGCAATGCTTCGGCCTTCCGTTTGAAGGGAGGCATGCGGTGAAGGCTGGCAACGCGATCCTGTCGGGCTACGGGACGACGATCTTCGAGGTGATGTCGCGCCTGTCGGAGGAGCACGGGGCCATCAACCTGGGCCAGGGCTTCCCCGACGAGCGCGGCCCGGCCGACGTGCTGGAGGCGGCGTCCACGGCGCTGCTGGAGGGGTGGAACCAGTACCCCTCGATGATGGGCACGCCGGAGCTGCGTCAGGCGCTGGCCGGCCACGCGCGGCGGTTCTACGGCCTGGACGTCGACTGGAAGACGGAAGTGATGGTCACCTCCGGCGCCACGGAGGCGCTGACCGCCTGCCTGCTCGGCCTCATCGATCCCGGCGACGAGGTCGTGCTCTTCCAGCCGATGTACGACAGCTATCTGCCGATCGTCCGGCTGGCCGGCGGCATCCCGCGCTTCATCGACCTCAAGGCGCCGGACTGGAGCTTCACCCGCGCCGACCTGGACGCCGCGTTCTCGGACAGGACCAAGCTCGTCCTCATCAACGACCCGCTGAACCCCGCCGCCAAGGTCTACAGCCGGGACGAGCTGGACCTGCTGGCGGAGTACGTGAAGCGCTTCGACGCGTACGCGGTGTGCGACGAGGTGTACGAGCACATCGTCTTCGACGGCCGCCCCCACATTCCGCTGATGACGCTGCCGGGCATGCGCGAGCGCTGCCTGAAGATCGGCTCGGCCGGCAAGACCTTCTCGCTGACCGGCTGGAAGGTCGGCTACGTCACCGCCGCGCCCCATCTCCTCCAGCCGGTCGCCAAGGCGCACCAGTTCCTCACCTTCACCACGCCGCCCAACCTGCAGGCGGCGGTGGCGTACGGGCTGAACAAGGACGATAGCTATTTCACCGGACTGGCGTCGGCCATGCAGGCCAAGCGCGACCGGCTGGCCGCCGGCCTGGAGGCGGCCGGGCTGGAGGTGCTGCCCAGCGCCGGCACCTACTTCGTCGTGGCCGACATCCGCGCCTTCGGCTTCGACGGGGACGATCAGGCGTTCTGCCGCTGGCTGGTCAAGGAGGCCGGGGTAACCGCGATCCCGGTCAGCGCGTTCCACGTCGAACACGCCCCCGCGACCTGCATCCGCTTCTGCTTTTCCAAGAAGGACGAGGTGCTGGACACCGCCGTGGAGCGTCTGAGGCGCCGCTTCGGCCGGGGCTGAGCGGAACGGGAATCCTGTATCGGGGATCGTAAGTTGCGTACGTGTGATCTACTTCGTCCGTATGATGGAACATTATTAACAATTCTGCTCTAAGATCCGAACAAAACGGTTGTCATTTCGGATAATGGCGCCGGAAACGAACGGGCGAGCGGGGTGACGACGATGAGGGGGAGGCTGCACGTCAGGCTGCTGTTCCTCGTCGTCGTCGTGATCGCGGCGGTGTGGGGCGGCTGTGCCCACCTCATCCGCGCCATCGAGGAAAACCAGGAGCGCGAGGTGCTTGGAGCGGCGGAAAACGCCATCCGCGGCTTCGAACAGAGCACCGTCCACATCATCCGCGGCATCGACAACGCGCTGCGCGCCTTCGCCAAGGAATACGGGGAAGGCGGACTGCGCGAAGCCAACACGTTCGTCGAATTCGGGCTCTTCGACCAGGACATCATCCACCATCTGGCGCTGATCGGTCGGGATGGCGCCTTGCTCTACGTCAGCGGCCAGCCGGACGCGCGGGCCAACGCGGCCGACCGGCCGTTCTTCCGGGTGCACGCGGAAGCGAAGGACGACGCGCTGTTCATCGACGTGCCGGCCGCCGGCGGCGTCGTGAAGCGGCCGCTGATGCGGATGAGCCGGCGCCTGAGCGCGCCGGACGGCCGTTTCGCCGGCGTGGTGGTCGCCGCGGTGGACCCGCGCGTCTTCGTCTCGCTGTACCGCACCGCCAATTTCGGGCCGCACGGCTCGGTCTCGCTGATCGGCCTCGACAAGGTCATCCGCGCCCGCGGCTCGCCGGACGGCGACGACGCGCTGGGCCGCGCTTTGCCCAAGGCCCGGCTGTGGGACGAGCTGACGCACGCGTCGGCCGGGCGCTTCTGGCAGCCCCTGCAGCCCGACGGGATCGAGCGCGCCTACGCCTACCGGCGGCTGGAGGGCTATCCTCTGGTGGTGACCGTCGGCGTTGCGCGCAAGGACATCGAGGCAGCGGTGGCCGGCGTGCAGCGCAACGTGCTGATGCTGGCGGCGATGGCGACGGTCACGGTGATCGCCGTTGCCGTGTTCATCCTGGTCCAGCGCCGCGCCGCCGAACGGCTGCGCTGCGCGCTGCGCCTCAACCGCGACTTCCTCGCCCGCGTCAGCCACGAGCTGCGCACGCCGCTCAACGCCATCATCGGCTTTTCCGAGGTCATCAAGGGCCGCATGCTGGGGCCGGACGCCATCGACCGCTACGCCGAATACGCGGAGGACATCCACGCGTCCGGCCAGCAGCTTCTCATGCTGGTCAACGACATCCTCGACCTGTCCAGCCTCCAGGCCGGCAGGATGGAGCTGGCGCGCGAGCCGGTGGACGTCGCGGCGGCCATCGAATGGGCGATCCGCGTCATCGGCCCGCAGGCCGAACTGAAGGCCGTGCGGATCGACATGACCGTGCACCCCGGCGTGTCCTGCGTCACCGCCGACCCGCGCGCGGTACGGCAGATGCTGATCAACCTGCTGTCCAACGCCGTGAAGTTCACGCCCGAGGGCGGGCGCATCGTGGTGGCGGCGCTGCGCGGGCGCGGCGGGCGGTGCGTGCTGCGCGTCTCCGACACCGGGATCGGCATGACGGCCGATCAGGTCAATCAGGCGGTGGTGCCCTTCGGGCAGGCGTCGGCGCTGACCGCGCGCGCCGGGCAGGGGCACGGCCTGGGGCTGGCCATCGTCAAGGGCCTGATCGAGGCGCACGGCGGCCGGTTGAGCATCGACAGCAGCCCCGGCCAGGGCAGCCACGTCAGCCTGGAATTCGCCGCCTGAATCCACCCGACGGAATCGCCGTATCGGCTAGGCCGATGCGGTGTAAAGCCGTGGCGAAACGCTCGGCAGTTCGGCATACTCCGCCGCCGATGCGCGCGGCCGGATCGGGCGCGGCGAAGGTTTCGCCGGCGGACGGGAATCGCGCAGTCCATGTCATTTCCGGTCGCCCGGTCCGCGGGCGGCCGCTCTTCAGGGTCGGGAGCCCATGTCGGTCATGCAGCGTGCCTTGGCGCGTGTTCTTGCCGTTTTCGTCGCAGGGGCCGTCCCCGCGCTGGCCGCCGAGGCTCCGCCGACCCAGCCGTCGCCCGCTCCGGCAACGCAGACGCAATCCCCGGCCCAGCCGCCGGTGGAGGTGCCGTTCGGCGTCGCTGCCGTCGAGGTGGCGGCCGAGCGGGACGTTCCGCAGGCCTGCTTCACCTTCACCGCCCGGCTGGAGAAGGCGCGCTCCGTCGACTACCGCGCCTTCGTCGCCGTGACGCCCGCCCCGGCGTCGGGCGAGGTCATCGCCGTGGCGCGCGACCGGACGCTGTGCGTGGAGGGGCTGCTGCACGGGCAGAAGCACCAGATCCTGCTGCGCGAGGGGCTGCCCGGCGACGACGGCCGGAGCCTCGCGCAGGAGGAGCGCCGCGACGTTGAGGTGCCCAACCGCAAGCCCAGCCTCGCCTTCCGCGGCGGCGGCTACGTCCTGCCGCGCGTCGGCGCGGAGGGGCTGCCGCTGCGCACCATCAACGTCGAGCGCGCGCGCCTCCAGGTGCTGCGGATCAACGACCGCAGCCTCGTCGAGAAGATCTATTTCGGCCGCGTCAGCCAGAAGATGTCCGACCACGACGTCGGCGAGATCCTCGACCGCACCGGCCAGGAAGTCTGGAAGGGCGAGATGGCGATCGAGGCCGTGCGGAACGCGCCGGTGGTCACCGGCTTTCCGATCGACGCCGTGCTGGGCAAGCTGGAGCCCGGCGTCTACATCGCGGTCGCCGGCACCGGGGCCGAGTTGAAGGCCGGCGGCTGGGATTCCAAGGCGACGCAGTGGTTCCTCGTCTCCGACCTCGGCCTCAACACCATCCGGGGCGAGGACGGGCTGCTCGTGTTCGCCCGCTCGATCGGCAGCGCCAAGCCGGCCGCCGGGGTGGAACTGCGCCTGCTCGCCCGCGACAACTCCGAACTGGGCACGCTGGTCACCGGGGAGGACGGCTTGGCCCGCTTCGACGGCGCCGCGCTGCACGGCACCGGGCCGAAGACGCCGCAGGCGCTGTTCGCCGCCCGCGGGGCCGGCGACTTCGGCTTCCTCGACCTCGCCTCGCCGGGGGCTGAGTCGGCCGCGCGGCCGACGGCCGACGCCTATCTCTACACCGGGCGCGGCATCTACCGGCCGGGCGAGGCGATCGACGTTACCACGCTGCTGCGCGACTCCGACGCCCGCGCCATCACCGGCAAGCCGCTGACCGTCAAGCTGCTGCGCCCCGACGGCTTCGAGTCCGACCGGCGCACCATCGCCGATGCCGGGGCCGGCGGCGGCGCGGCCGGCTTCCTCCTGCCGGCCAACGCCCTCGTCGGGGCCTGGGCGCTCACCGCCCACCTGGAGCCCGAGGGGCCGGCCGTCGGCCGCGTCGAGTTCCTGGTCGACGATTTCGTGCCGCCGCGCCTGGACGTGGCGATGCGCAGCGACCGCAAGGACCTCGCCACCGGCACGCAGGCGCGCCTCGCCATCGACGCGCAGTACCTCACCGGCGCGCCCGCCGCCGGCCTGCCGGGCGAGCTGACGCTGACCGTGCGCGCCGCCGGCAACCCGTACCCGGACCATCCCGGCTACCGCTTCGGGCTGGCGCAGGAGGAGTTCCAGCCCGTGCGCGGCGAACTGCCGGGCTTCACCACCGACGACGCCGGCCATGTCGAGGCGGCGGTGCCGCTGGCCAAGGCGCCGGAAAGCTCCAGGCCGCTGGAAGCCGTGCTGCGCGCCAACGTCTTCGACATCGGCGGCCGGCCGGTGCAGCGCGAACTGGTGCTGCCGCTGCGCCACCAGCCCTTCGCCATCGGCGTGCGCCCGCGCTTCGACGGCGACGGCGTGCCGGAAGGGGCGACCGCCGGTTTCGACGTCATCGCGGTCGATCCGGAGGGCGCCGCCGTGGCGCGCGGCGATCTCTCCTACGACCTGTTCGAGGAGGAGCACGAGTACGTCTGGTACGAGGCGAACGGCCGCTGGGACTATCAGGTCAAGGTGAAGGACCGCCGGGTGACCGGCGGCACCCTGTCGGTATCCGCCGACAAGCCTGCCGGCATCGAGGAGCCGGTGCAGGCCGGCCGCTATCGGCTGGAGGTGTTCGATCCCAAGGCCGGCGTCGCCACCAGCGTGCGCTTCGTCGCCGGCTGGTGGGTGACGTCGGGCGCCACCCACCGGCCGGACAAGGTGGACGTCACCGTCATGCTGCCCAACTACCGCGGCGGCGAGACGGCGTGGGTCTACGTCAAGCCGCCCTACGAGAGCGAGGTGCTGATCGCCGTCGCCGACCGCAAGGTGCGCACGGCCCTGACCCGTTCCATCGGGGAGGAGGGGGCGTTCCTGCAGGTCCCCGTCGATCCGTCCTGGACCGGCGGCGTGCACGTCCTGGCGACCGCCTTCGGCGCCGCCGACCCGCAGCAGAAGGGGCCGCCGCGGCGCGCCATCGGGCAGTCGTGGCTGGCCATCGATTCGGCGCCGCGCGTCCTGGGCGTCGGCCTGTCCGCCCCGGCCGAGACCGAGCCGCACCGCACCGTCACCGCCGACGTGACCGTCACCGGCGTGGAGGAGGGGCAGCCCGCCTTCGTGACGCTGGCCGCGGTGGACGACGCCGTGCTGCAGCTCACCGACCACGCCGCCCCCGATCCCAACGACCATTACCTGGGCCGGCGGCGCCCGGCGGTGGAGATGCGCGATTCCTTCGGCCGCCTGATCGATCCGGCGAATGGCGAGCGCGCCCGGCCGCGTCCGGGCGAGGCGCCGCGCGTGCGGCAGGTGGGCGGCCTGCCGCAGAAGACCTCGCGCGTGGTGGCGCTGTTCTCCGGCGTTTTGCCGGTGGGGCCGGGCGGCACGGTGTCGGTGCCGCTTGACCTGCCCGACTTCAACGGCCGCCTGCGCCTGATGGCGGTGGCCTGGAGCGGCGGCAAGCTGGGCCATACCCAGGCCCGGATGCTGGTGCGCGACTCCGTCGCCGCCGACGTCGCCCTGCCGCGCTTCCTGGCGCCCGGCGACAAGGCGCAGGTGACGGCCACGCTCGACAACCTCGCCGGCCCGGTCGGCGACTACATGATGACGCTCAGCGCCGAGGGCGCCGTGGCGATCGCCGACGGCGCCGTCCCGGTCAAAGGGCTGGCGCGCGGCAAGCGGGCGAGCGTCGGCCGCGTGCTGGAGGGCACCGGCGTCGGCACCGGCACCGTGCGCCTGGAGGTCAGCGGCCCCGACGGCTTCCGGCGCGTGCACGCGTGGGACATCGTCGTGCGCGCCGACGCGCCGCGGGTGATGCGCCGCGCGGCCTCGCAACTGCCGCCCGACAAGGAGGCCACCATCGCCCCCGACACGGCGGGCCTGCGCCCGGAAACCGTCGTGGTGGCGCTGTCGCTCGGCACCCTGCCGGAATTCGACGTGCCGAACCTGCTCCAGGCGCTGGAGCGCTATCCCTACGGCAGCGCCGAGCAGGCGGCGGGCCGGGTGCTGCCGCTGCTGCGCGACGGCGACCTGCCGGCCGCCCTGGGGCTGGCGACGGCCGAGCAGGTCAAGCTGCGGGTGCAGCGCTCGCTGGACCGGCTGATGACCATGCAGCGGCCGGACGGCGCCTTCGCCCTGTGGGCGCCGAAGGGCGAGGCGGACCTGTGGCTGTCGTCCTTCGTCATGGACGTGCTCGGCCGCGCCAGGGCGGCCGGCCACACGGTGCCGGACGTGCCCTATCGCAAGGGCATGGAATGGCTGCGTCAGGTCATCGACAACACCTGGTTCGACGACGACGAACTGCCCGGCCGCGCCTACGCGCATTATGTGCTGGCGCGCGGCAAGGCGGTGGATGCCGCCGCCGTGCGCTTCTTCCAGGAAGCCTTCTGGCCGAAGCTGCAGACCGACATGGCGCGCGCCCAGGTGGCGGCGGCGCTGGCGCTGATGGGCGAGAGCAAGCGCGCGTCCGAGGCGTTCGACGGGCTGAGCCACGCCCGCGTCGTGGCGCCCAGCCTGCGCGACTTCGGCTCCGTCGTGCGCGACGAGGCGGCGGTGGTCACGCTGATGGCCGAAAGCGGGGTCGTCGATCGCGACAAGCTGGTCGCCGCGGCGGACCGGCTGGCCAAGGTGCACGCCTCCGTCTCCGTGCCCTCGACGCAGGAGCAGGCGTGGCTGCTGATGGCGGCGCGCGTGCTGGCCGAGCGGTCCGGCGCGATGAAGCTGCTGGTCGACGGCCAGCCGATGGAGACCAATCGGCCCGTCCACCGCCGCCTGGAGGGGGCGCCGCTCACCGTGAAGAACGCCGGGACCGAGCCGCTGCATCAGGTGGTCAGCGTGGCCGGCGTACCGGAGCAGCCGGCGGAAGCGGCGGAGAACGGCCTCAGCATCCGCCGCAGCGTGTTCGACATGGACGGACGTCCGGTGGACCCGGCCAGCGTCCGCCAGAACGACCTGCTGGTCGTCATCCTGGAGGGCGCCTCGCCCGGCGCGCTGGAGCATCAGGCGCTGGTGACCGACATGCTGCCGGCCGGCTTCGCCATCGAGAACGTCCGCGTCGCCGACAGCGGCCGGCTTGGCGCGCTGTCCTGGCTGGGGGCGCTGTCGCCGGCCCGCCACGTCGACTTCCGCACCGACCGCTTCGTGGCGGCGGTCGACCTCAGCAAGGAGCGGCCGACCTTCCGGCTGGTCTATCTGGCGCGCGCCATGACGCCCGGCGACTATCTGGCCCCCGGCGCCGCCGTCGAGGACATGGTCAAGCCGCACCTGAACGCCCGCGCCGCCGCCACGCGGGTGCGGGTGCACGCGGATTGAGCGGTGATTCGTAGGTTGGGTTGAGTTCTCACCGGCGCGCGCCGACCCGCAGCGGATGAAACTTGCTAAAAGCCCCTCTCCCCTCGCGGGAGAGGGGTTGGGGAGAGGGGGATTACCGGCGGCAGCCGGGACGTGAGTCTTTTCCGCCCTGCCGGGCGTAACCACCCTCTCCCCAACCCCTCCCCAACCCCTCCCCAACCCCTCCCCCGTCAAGGGGGAGGGGCTATAAGCTCACCCTCTGCACCCAGTTTCTTCTTAGCCCTTGCGAAAACCCAACACCCCGCAGCGCCGGCGCGTTGGGTTTTTGCTGGCGCTCAACCCAACCTACGGACGCACGAATCGTTTGGCAATTCGCGTTAGAATTCCTTGGGCTGGGCGCGGTGGCGGGCGACGACCATCATCACCGCCACGACCGCCCCGAAGAACGCGGTCATCGCCAGATAAAACGCCAGGGCGAAGCCGATCGTCATGGTGCCGACCAGCACCATGAGGAGGATCCATAGGCCCAGCGACACGATGGTGCGCGCCGACATGGTGTGTCTCTAACCCTGCTGCGGTTTGGAGGGAGGTCTTGTTTTCATTTCCTCCAAACTGCCACGGATCACCTTGCGCGGGCGGCGTGGCAAGCTGTCACTGCGCGCCCGCGCCGCACCCGATCGGGTAGGGGCCGCGTCAGCGCGCGTCCGCCGCGTGGGCGGCCGCCTTGGCGTCCGGCGCCTTGGCCGGGGCGGCGTGCGCGGCGTGCGCCGTCGCGTGGCCGCCCTCGTTCTGGCGCGGCGGCGCCAGGGCCGTCACCAGCCGGTCGAGGATGTTGAAGACGATCTCGCTGCCGTAGCCGGCGACGAAGGACAGCGCGTAGCGTGACAGGTGCTGCACGGCCGTGCTGACGCTGGCCACCTCGCCGCCTTCGGCCGGGCGGATGAACCAGTGGATGATCAGCCCGGACAGGATGCCGATGCTGATGCGCAGCCCATAGCGGATGCCGGAGTCGGAGGTCAGCGTGCCGTCGCGCAGGTCGTACGAGAACTTGCGCAGCACGAAGGCGCAGGCGCCGAGCGCGCCGTACAGCGCCGGCAGGATGAACAGTTCCATGAAATGGCGGATGTTCACCAGGGCGCCCATGTGGACGTAGTGCTTGTATTCGCGCACCGTCCCGGCGGTGTCGGAGCGCGCGATCTCCGCCTTGTCCAGCGCCGTGCCCGGCAGCAGGAAGGCGTAGGATTCCAGCAGGTGGTCGTAGCTGCGCAATTGCACCAGCGCGGTGTGGTATTCCGGCTCGATGATGATCCGGGTCGGGCAGCTGTGCGTCCGGTTGGCGACGGCCGGGCGTTGCGGCGCCTCGCCCGCCGTCGATGCCGCGACGGGGGCGGCCGGTTCGGCCAGCGCCTTGCAAAGGTCCGTCTGGTTGTAGGTGTAGTCGCGGACGATCGACCATTCCGTGCGGATGCCGTCGACCAGGCTGGTCGCCGCGATGAACAGGGCCTGCACACCCATCAGCACCAGCAGCAACGCCAGGAAGCCGACGTTGTAGCGGCGGCGCAGCGACGTCGCGGTGGCGACGTTGGCGCGGATGTAGGCGTAGGCCTTCCAGAATCGGCTCTCCTGCTCGGCCGTCAGGCCGCCGCCGTCCAGCGCGCGCTCGGTGTTGATCACCGTGTCCACCGTGGCGTCGGGCAGGGTGATCGCCTGTTCGGCGGCCTGACGCAGGGTGACGCGCGCGACGGCCACGCAGGCTCGCACGTCCGGCGCGTCCTTTCTTGAATGGTCGGGGTGCGAATCGTCGGGGCGCGCCGGATCGGCGGGGGCGAGCGACGCGGGGAAGGTGGTGTCGGTCACGGCGGGCCTCGTTGCTGCTTCGCGACGCACTATACTTTTCCATGACAGCCATGGCCGCGAACATTTTCGCAAAATACTTGAGGATGCCGTTTGGCCGCAAAGGGTTTTCTCCGCCCCGCGGAGCCGGCCGTTTCACCCCTTGACGGCGCGCGTAAGGCGCCTTACGTTTACGTCAACGTAAAGCGAGGGAGGGCGGCATGCCCGGAGCGGCGGCGGTCCGCGCGGATCTGGACGGCGATGGCGGCGGACGCACCTACGGCATCGGGGAACTGGCCGTGGAGTATGGCCTGACCCTGCGCACCATCCGCCATTACGAGGAGGAGGGGCTGCTGCTCCCCACGCGTGAGGGAACCAGCCGCGTCTACACCCACCGCGACCGGGCGCGTCTGGCGCTGATTTGCCGTGGCAAGCGGCTGGGCTTCAGCCTTGTCGAGATCAAGGAGTTCCTGAACCTCTACGACACCGACGAAACCCAGACCGAGCAGATGCGCTACATGCGGCGCATCGCGCGGCGCCGCATCCTCGACCTCGAACGCCAGCTCCAGGACGTCCAGCAGACGCTGCGCGAGCTGCGCGACATCGACACCCAGATCACCCGGCACCTGAACCAGAACGGCCCGACCGAAGCGGCCGAGAGGGAGGACCAAGAATCATGAAATCCGTCGTCATCGCGGGCTTTGCCCGTTCCCCGTTCGCTTTCGCCGGCAAGGGCGAACTCGTCAAGGTCCGCCCCGACGACCTGCTGGCCCGCGTCGTGGCGGCGCTGGTCGAGCGCACCGGCGTGAACGTGGCGGACATCGAGGACGTCGTCGTCGGCTGCGCCTTCCCCGAGGGCGAGCAGGGCATGAACGTCGCCCGCACCGTCTCCTTCCTCGCCAATCTGCCGAACACGGCGGCGGCGACCACGGTGAACCGCTACTGCGGATCGTCCATGCAGGCGATCCATCAGGCGGCCGGCGCCATCCAGATGGGGGCGGGCGAGGTGTTCGTGTGCGGCGGCATCGAATCGATGAGCCGCGTGCCGATCATGGGCTACAACCCGATCCTGCATCCGGGCCTGCAGAAGGACTATCCGGACGCCTACTGCTCGATGGGCATGACGGCGGAGAACGTCGCCACCCGCTACGGCATCCCGCGCGCCGAGCAGGAGGCGCTGGCGGCATCCTCGCACGCCAAGGCGGCGGCGGCGCAGGCCGAGGGCCGGTTCGCGGAGGAGATGGTGGCGATCCCGCTGCCCGGCGGTTCGGCCGCCGAGCGCGACGGCTGCGTGCGCCCGGCGACCACGGCCGAGACGCTGGCCGGGCTGAAGCCGGCCTTCCTGGCCGACGGGTCGGTGACGGCCGGCACCTCCTCGCCGCTCACCGATGGCGCGGCGGCGGTGCTGGTGACGACGGAGGAGTACGCGCGGGCCAACGGCCTGCCGATCCTCGCCCGCATCCGTTCCATCGCCGTTGCCGGCTGCGCGCCGGAGGTGATGGGCCTGGGCCCGATCCCGGCGGCGCAGAAGGCGCTGAAGCGCGCCGGCCTGTCCATCCAGGACATCGGCGTGGTCGAGCTGAACGAGGCGTTCGCCGCGCAGGCCATCGCCTGCATCCGCGAGCTGGGCATCCGCGAGGAGACGCTGAACCTGGACGGCGGCGCCATCGCGCTGGGCCACCCGCTGGGCGCCACCGGCGCGCGCATCACCGGCAAGGCGGCGGCGCTGCTGAAGCGCGAAGGCAAGCAGTTCGCGCTGGCGACCCAGTGCATCGGCGGCGGCCAGGGCATCGCCACCGTCCTGGAAGCGGTGTGAGCGGGGAGATCCGGACCATGGACATCAAACGCGCCGCCGTGATCGGTGCGGGCGTGATGGGCAGCGGCATCGCCGCCCACATCGCCAACGCCGGCATTCCCGTCGTCCTGCTGGACATCGTGCCCAACGGTGCGGAAGACCGCAGCGTGGTCGCCCGGACGGCGGTCCAGAAGCTGCTGAAGGCCGACCCGGCCCCCTTCATGCACCCGAAGAACGCCCGGCTGGTCACCCCCGGCAACCTGGAGGACGACCTCGGCCTGCTCGCCGACGTCGACTGGATCGTCGAGGCCATCGTCGAGGACCCGGCGATCAAGGCCGACCTGTACCGGCGCATCGATCCGGTGCGCAAGGTGGGGTCGGTGGTGTCGTCGAACACCTCCACCATCCCGCTGGCCCATTTGACCGAGGGGCAGTCGGAGGCGTTCAAGCGCGACTTCCTGATCACCCACTTCTTCAACCCGCCGCGCTACATGCGCCTGCTGGAGCTGGTGACCAGCGAGGCGACGCGCCCCGACGCCGCCGCGGCCATCGCCGGTTTCTGCGACCGCGCGCTGGGCAAGGGCGTGGTGCGCTGCAAGGACACGCCGGGCTTCATCGCCAACCGCATCGGCACGCTGTGGATCCAGGCGGCGATCAACGCCGCCATCGACCTGGGCCTGACGGTGGAGGAGGCGGACGCCGTCGTCGGCCGCCCGATGGGCATCCCCAAGACCGGCGTGTTCGGCTTGGTCGACCTCGTCGGGCTCGACCTGATGCCGCACATCGCCAAAAGCATGCTGGCGACGCTGCCCGCCAACGACGCCTACCGCGCCACCTTCCGCGAGCACCCGGTCATCACCCGGATGATCGCCGAGGGCTACACGGGCCGCAAGGGCAAGGGCGGCTTCTATCGCATGAACAAGGCGGGCGGGGCGCGCGTCAAGGAGGCCATCGACCTGCGGACCGGCGCGTACCGCCCGTCGGAAAAGCCGCGCCTGGACAGCGTGCAGACCGCCGGCCGCGACCTGCGCGCCCTGGCCGACTTCCCCGACAGGACGGGCAAGTACGCCCGCACGGTGCTGGCGCAGACGCTGGCCTACGCCGCCAGTCTGGTGCCCGAGATCGCCGACGACATCGTCGCGGTGGATGAGGCCATGCGCCTGGGCTACGCCTGGAAGCTCGGCCCGTTCGAGCTGATCGACCGGCTGGGCACGGACTGGTTCGCGGACCTGTGCCGCGGCGAGGGCATCCCGGTGCCGGCGCTGGTCGAGCAGGCGGCCGGCCGGCCCTTCTACCGGGTCGAGGGCGGCGCGCTCCAGCACCTGACCGCGAGCGGCGCGTATGAGACGGTGGCGCGGCCCGACGGCGTGCTGCTGCTGGCCGACGTCAAGCGCGCCTCCAAGCCGGTGTTCAAGAACGGCTCGGCCGCCATCTGGGACATCGGCGACGGCGTGCTGTGCTTCGAGTTCACGTCCAAGATGAACGCGCTGGACGACCAGATCATGGCCGCCTACGGCAAGGCCATGGGCCTGATCGGCGACGGCAAAGGCCAATGGAAAGCGCTGGTCATCCACAACGAGGCCGACAATTTCTCGGTCGGCGCCAACCTCGGCCTCGCCATGTTCGCGGTGAACATCGCGCTGTGGCCGCAGATCGAGGAGATGGTGGAGGCCGGGCAGCGCACCTACCGCGCGCTGAAGTACGCGCCGTTCCCGGTGGTGGCGGCGCCCAGCGGCATGGCGCTGGGCGGCGGCTGCGAGATCCTGCTGCATTCCGACCACGTACAGGCGCACGCCGAGACGTACATGGGACTTGTCGAGGTCGGCGTCGGCCTGATCCCCGGCTGGGGCGGCTGCACCGAGATGCTGGCGCGCCACGCCGCCAACCCGAAGCGGCCGCGCGGGCCGATGCCGCCGGTGGCGCAGGCGTTCGAGACCATCAGCCTCGCCAAGGTAGCGAAGTCGGCGGCCGAGGCGAAGGACCTGCTGTACCTGCGCGCATCCGACGGCATCACGATGAACCGCGACCGCCTGCTGGCCGACGCCAAGGCCAAGGCACTGGAACTGGCCGCCGACTACACGCCGCCGGAGAAGCCGGTGTACGTGCTGCCCGGCCCCGGCGGGCGCGCCGCGCTGGAGCTGTTCCTGGAAGGCTTCCGCCTGCAGGGCAAGGCGACGCCGCACGACATGGTCGTGTGCTCGGCGCTGGCCGAGATCCTGACCGGCGGCGACGCCGACCACACCGAGCCGGTCGGCGAGGACAAGCTGCTGGGGCTGGAGCGCAAGGCGTTCATGGAGCTGATCCGCACGCCCGGCAGCATCGACCGGATCGAGCACATGCTCACCACCGGCAAGCCGTTGCGGAACTGAGGGGGAGGACAAAGGGAATGCCGATCTACAAGGCTCCGCTGGAGGACGTGCGTTTCGTCCTCGACACCATCGTCGGCCTGGACAATCTGGCCGCGCTGCCGGGATATGAGGACGCCACGCCGGACGTCGTCCTCCAGGTGCTGGAAGAGGGCGCCAAGCTGTGCGAGGAGGTCTTGCAGCCGCTGAACCAGTCCGGTGACGCGGAAGGCTGCACCTTCGAGAACGGCGTGGTGCTTACGCCCAAGGGCTTCAAGGAGGCGTACGACACATACATGGCCGCCGGCTGGCAGGGCCTGTCGTGCGACCCGGCGTACGGCGGGCAGGGCCTGCCGAAGCTGGTCAACACCATGCTGGAGGAGTTCATCTGCTCCGCCAACCTCAGCTTCGGCATGTATCCGGGGCTGTCGCTGGGCGCCTACAACGCGCTGGCGCTGTACGGCTCGGACGAGTTGAAGGCCCGTGTGCTGCCGAAGCTGATCGACGGCACGTGGGCGGGCACCATGTGCCTGACCGAACCGCACTCCGGCACCGACCTGGGCATCATCCGCACCAAGGCGGTGCCGCAGGACGATGCCCATGAGGAACAGACGTACAGGATCACCGGCACGAAGATCTTCATCTCCGCCGGCGAGCACGACCTGACGGAGAACATCGTCCATCTCGTGCTGGCGCGTCTGCCCGACGCGCCGGCCGGGACGCGCGGCATCAGCCTGTTCCTGGTACCGAAATACCTGCCCAAGGATGACGGCACGCTTGGGCCCCGCAATGGCGTCACCTGCGGCTCCATCGAGCACAAGATGGGCATCAAGGCGTCCTCGACCTGCGTGATGAACTTCGACGACGCCACCGGCTGGCTGGTGGGCGAGGCGCACAAGGGCATGCGCGCCATGTTCGTCATGATGAACGCCGCGCGTCTGGCGGTGGGCATCCAGGGGCTGGGGCTGGCCGAGGTCGCCTACCAGAACGCCGCCGCCTACGCCAAGGAGCGGCTGCAGGGCCGTTCGGTGAAGGGGGCCAGGTTCCCGGACCGGCCGGCCGACCCGATCATCGTGCACCCGGACGTGCGCCGCAACCTGCTGACCGCGCGCGCCTACACCGAGGGGTGCCGGGCGCTGGGCGCGTTGGTCGGCTACCACCTGGACGTCGCCGAGCGGCACGCCGACCCCAAGCAGCGGCAGGCGTCGGACGAGTTCGTCCAGCTGATGACGCCGATCGTCAAGGCGCTGTTCACCGACATCGGGTCGGAGGCCGCGAACATCGCCGTGCAGGTGCACGGCGGCCACGGCTTCATCTGGGAGACCGGTGTCGAGCAGTTCGTGCGCGACGCCCGCATCACGCAGATCTACGAGGGCACCAACGGCATCCAGGCGCTGGACCTCGTCGGCCGCAAGATGGGGCAGGACATGGGGCGCCTGCTGCGCCGATTCTTCCATCCCATCTCGGAGGAGCTGCAGGCGGACATGGAGGACGAGTCGCTGGCAGAGTTCGTCCTGCCCGTCGCCAAGGCCTTCGCCAAGCTTCAGCAGGCGACCGGCATCATCGCCCAGAAGGGCATGAAGGACCCGGAGGAGGCGGCCGCCGCGGCGACCGACTACCTGCGCCTGTTCGGCCTCGTGGCGCTGGGGTGGATGTGGCTGAAGATGGTCAAGGCGGCCCGCGCCAAACAGTCGCAGGGGGACGGCAACGCGGCCTTCTACGCCGCCAAGCTGACCACCGCGCGCTTCTACATGACCAAGCTGCTGCCCCAGGTGAACAGCCTGTTCATCACCATCATGGCCGGTGCCAAGCCCTTGATGGAAATGGAAGACGCGATGTTCTGAGCGGCCGGTGCGGCGCCGGGCCGCGTGTTGCGGGGCCCGGCGTCGCGTTCCACGTCATAGGCCAAAGGGCCTATTCCATTGGGATCGCATAGGGACAAGGTGGGAATTTCCACTCCCGGTAATCATCCTATCATCGCCCGCACGTTTCGCATGGGGGTGGGCATGATCGGCCACGGGCGGGGAGAGAAGGCGCTGTCGCAATGCTTGCGGATCGAGCGGGAAACCCTGCGCCGGTTCTGGCCCGCCGCCAGCGGGCTGGGGATCGTCGTGTGCGCACTGTTCGCGGCGGTGCTGACGATCGGGACGGTGACGGGCACGCTTCCCGTCGCCCCGCTGTTCACGTGGCTGTTGTCCCTCGCGGCGGCGGGAGCCGTTGCCGTGGCGCTGGTTTCCGCGCTACAGGTGCGCCGGTTGCGCGCCGCGCTGGCGGAAGAACGCCGGCGCCTTCGCGCGCTTACGCAGCAACGATCGGCGCCGTCCGATTCGAACCGCGCAAGGTCTTTTGCAATGCGCCATTGAGCAGGTCGCAATTGCCCCTACATATGGCCTAGGCGTGTGACAAAGGGCGAATTCCGGTTGTCCGGGATCGCCGGTTCGTGGTACATCTCGATAGTCAATACACAAGATAAAATCCCGCTATATCTTTTGGAATTGCGTCATATGCCGGATGAAGTTTCGGCATGAACCAAGGCGCAGGCCATCGGGTTTTTGAAGGTCCGAGTACGGGAGTGCAGTGATGAGGATCCTGATCGGCGATGACCATGTGCTGTTCCGCGAGGGATTGCGCAGGCTCCTCGAGCAGCTGAAGGACGGCAGCGACTTCCAGGAAGCCAGCAACTTCGACGACATGCTGACGTTGTGCGGCAGTGGGGAGACGTTCGACCTCGTCCTGACGGATCTGCGCATGCCGGGCTGGCCTGGCTTCAGCGGCATCCAGGCGCTTCGCGAGAAGCAGCCGGGCGCGAAGGTGGTCGTCGTCTCCGCGTCGGAGGCGCACCACGACGTGCGCGACGCGCTGGAACACGGGGCGGCGGGCTACATCCCGAAGTCGTCCAGCGTGAAGATCATGCTCAGCGCGCTCGACCTCGTCTTCTCGGGCGGCGTGTATGTGCCGGCGACCGTCCTGCGCGAGGGCAACGAGGCGCCGGAGACCGGGCGCAACGCCGTTCCGCCGGCCGACCCGGCTCTGGAACAGCTTCTCACGCAACGCCAGCGCGAAGTGCTGGAGCGCCTGCGCGAGGGCAAATCCAACAAGCAGATCGCCCACGAGCTGGGCCTGTCCGAGGGGACGGTCAAGATTCACATGACCGCCATCTTCAAGTCGCTGGGCGTGCGCAACCGCACCCAGGCGGCCATGGCGTTCCCGCAGTCGACCAGCGCGTAACCTCGCACGATCCGATTCGCACGAAGGGCGCGCTCCCGAACCGGGAGCGCGCCCTTCGTCTTTGTGAAGCGTGCGGGATGTTTGGCCGCGCTGCGCAGCCTCTCACCCCAGGCCGGCGACGTAGCCGCGCAGCGACTCCACTTCCAGTTCGGCGTCGTCCAGGCGCGCCTTGACGGCGTCGCCGATGCTGATCATGCCGGCGAGCCGGTCGCCGTCCATGACCGGCAGGTGACGCACGCGCCGCTCGGTCATCAGCGCCATGACCTGCGCCATGGTGTCGGTCGACTGGCAGGTGACGATGTCGCGCGTCATCAGGTCCGCCGCCGCGCGCTGCAGGGTGCCCCGGCCATCGGCGGCGAGGTGGCGGACGATGTCGCGCTCGGACAGGATGCCGGCGGGGCGGCCGGAGTCGTCCACCACCAGCACCGCGCCGATGCGGTGCTGCGCCAGCACCCGCGCCACGTCGGTGACGGCATCGGACGTCCGGACGGTGACGACGGCGCTGCCCTTCCTCTTCAAAACGGCGGCCACGTGCATGGATTCTCCCTTTCGGCCAGGGCGGCGGTCCGTGCGTGGGTCGGCTGCGGCACCGCGCGTCAGCGATGCTCACACCCTGCGGACCGGAAAGGAAGCCGCGCAAAAGAGAAGGCCGGGCACCCCGATGGAGTGCCCGGCCTTTCCTATGCGCACCTGCCCGAAGGCCGTGCGGCGATGCTTAGAAGCGGTAGCCGACGCCGACGCCGACGACCCACGGATCCAGACGGACCTTGGAGGTGACGGCGCCCAGCGGGGTGCCGACTTCGAGGTCGGTCTTCACGAAGATCTTCTTGACGTCCAGGTTGAGCGACCACGGGCCGCCCACGGCGACGTCCACACCGGCCTGCAGGGCCCAGCCGAAGCGGTTCTTCAGGCTGAGCGACTGGGCGACGCCACCGGCGGCCGACTTGCTGTAGAACAGCGAGTAGTTGATGCCGGCGCCGACGTACGGGCTGACGCGCTCCTTGGCGAAGAAGTGGTACTGCACGGTCAGCGTCGGCGGCAGCAGCCAGGTCTTGCCGACGTCCAGCTCGCCCAGGACGGTGCTGGCGGTGATCTCGTGGCGGGTGGTGCCGGCGATCAGCTCAGCGGCGATGTTGTCGGTGATGAAGTACGAGAAGTCGAGCTCCGGGGTCCAGCCGTTGCCGACGTGGCCCTGGCCGATGTTGGCGCCGCCGAGCGACAGGTCGGCCTTCTCCTGCGGCAGGGCGCCGACGACGCGGGCGCGGATCAGGATGTCGCCGGCCGACTTGCCCTTGAAGTTCTGCGCGACGGCGGGGGTGGCGAGGGCGGCGACGGCGGTGGTCGCCAGCAGGGCGGCGGCGGCGCGCTTCAGGAAAGTCATTTGGATCTGCTCCCACAGCATGGTCGGGTTTGATTTGGCAGCGGTCTGCTTGTTGACCGTGGTGTAGCAGAGTTTTTGCGCGCCTGCTAGGCAGCCCGCAACCATTTCGACGCACTGTTGCAGCGATGAGACAGCGACGCAACGCCGCAGGGACAAGGGTTTGCGGCTCCCCCTATTGCTTTGCGATCACACAATTGAAATGTGCCTATTGTGTCCCGGGCGGCGTGGACCGGGGCGTCTGCGTCAGGCAGTTCTGCACGATCGCGTGGCATTCGCCCAGGTCGCTGCCGCCGCCGTAGACGACCCGCTCGACCACGCCGCCCCGCAGGGTGAAGGTGGCCTCGCAGGTGTAGTTGCGCACGTCCGCCGTGTAGGCCGGCCATCCCCAGCCGCCCCATCCGCCGTAGCCCCAGCCCGACCTCAGGCCGCCGGCGTAGAGGCTGCCGGTGGCGGGGAAGGTGACGATCCGCCCGGTGTGATAGGTGAAGAACTCGCGGCCGTCGGCCGACGCCTGCCGCTCCGGCACCCCGGCGCAGGACAGCAGGGTCGCCTTGGGCATGCCGACCAGCGCGGTCTGCGCGACGATGGCCTGATCGGCGGCGGGGTTCGCACAGGCGGTGATGCCGGCGGCGACCGCCGTCAGGCCTAAGCGTCGCACGGATCGCGGAGTCGATGTCACGGCGGTCTCTCCCTTCATCCTTACCGCAGGCGGGCTCACCGCAGGCGGGCGGGGGCCAGATCGGCGGCGGTGACGCCGAGCCGGGCCACGTCGGCGGGCACGCCGGCCCCGGTGATCAGCGACGCCGCCGTGCGCGCCAGCGCCGGTGCCATCTGGATGCCGTAGCCGCCCTGGCCGGCCAGCCAGAAGAACCCCTCGGCAGCGGCATCGAACCCGGCCACCGGCACCTTGTCGGCGACGAAGCTGCGCAGGCCCGCCCATTTGTGGCTGATACGGCGAACATGGAATCGGGCGACTTGTTCCACGCGGTCGATGGCGAGCGCCACGTCCAGTTCCTCCGGCTGCGCGTCGCACGGCTCGACCGGCGTCTCGTCGGCCGGCGAGGCGAGCAGGCGCCCGCCCTCCGGCTTGAAATAGAAGGCCTCGTCGATGTCGATCACCATCGGCCAATCGGCGAGTCCCGCGCCAAGGGCCGGCTCGTCGAACACGGGATCGAAGGTCGCCACGGTGCGCCGCTTCGGCACCAGCCCGACGGGCCGCACGCCGGCCAGCCCGGCCACGGCGTCCGCCCAGGCCCCGGCGGCGTCGACCACGACCGGGGCGGCGAAGACGCCGGCCGCCGTCTCGGCCACCCACAGCCCGTCCCGGCGCGTCAGCGCGTTCACCCCCGCGTCGGCCACCAGCGTGCCGCCGCGCGCCTTCAGCCCACGCAGATAGCCATGGTGGATGGCGTGCACGTCCATGTCCATGGCGTCCGGCTCCCACACCGCGCCGGCCACACACTCGGCGCGCAGCGCCGGGCAGCGTTCCAGCGCGCGGGCGGTGTCGAAGCGCTCCACGGTGGGCGTCAGCAGCCGGGCCTGCGCGCAGGCGGCATCCACCGCGGCCGACTGGTCGGCGCGGCCGATCAGCAGCACGCCGCGCGGGGTGAGCAGCGGATGCTCGGCGAATCCGGCGGGCGGCCGCGTGTGGAAGTCCCAGCTCGCCACCGTCAGCGCCCGCACCACGGCGTGCCCGTAGGTCTGCGTGTACAGCGCGGCGGAGCGGCCGGTGGAATGGTATCCGGGCTGCCCCTCCCGCTCCAGCACCAGCACGCGCCCGTGCGCCGCCAGCTCGTACCCCACCGAGGCGCCCGCCATGCCGGCGCCGATGACGAGGAAATCCGCGCGTTCCAAGGTCCTGCCTCCTTCTCCTGTTCCCCGCAGGATGCGGCCGGCCGGGCGCACGGGCAAGGGCGGAAGGGCGCGTTGCCGGGGCGGCGCGGTTCCCTATACAATCGTTCGTGGTAGGGCGCCGGCGTTCACGGCTGGGCGCCCGGCTCCGCAGCGGAGGGCGTAAGCCGGTGACCATGTTCGATGCTTCCCTTCCCGCCGCGCGCGCCGTCGTCGGCGTGGTGGACAATGGCGAGGACGGAGTCGTCGGCACCGTCCGCGGCGTCCTCGGCGACGACGGCACCGACCAGGACAACGACCCGACCCCGACCCCGGCCCCCACCAGTTCCGGCGATGCCGAGGTGGACAGCCTGCTGATCGGCGACCCCTACCGCTGGAACGCCGATTCCATGTTCGGCATGCCGGTGACCGTCACCTACAGCTTCATGGTGCAGGCGCCGTCGTACTACGACACGACCGAGGTGATCGCCTTCCAGCCGTTCAACGCCACCATGGAGGAGGCCGCCCGCGCCGCGCTGGGCGAATGGTCGTCGGCCGCCAACATCACCTTCGTCGAGGTGCCGGACACCGGGGCCGGCGGGCAGATCCGCTTCGGCGCCGCCCGGCTGGACGAACAGGTCGCCGCCTACGCCTTCTATCCCCAACCGGTGGACCCGCGCGGCGGCGACGTGTGGATCTCCACGCTCGACGGCGGCAACCTGTCGCCGGGTTTCGGCAGCTACGCCTATCTCACCTATGTGCACGAGATCGGCCACGCCATCGGCCTCAAGCACCCCGGCGACTACGACGCCGGGGGCGGCGGCTCGCCCGGCCCCTTCCTGCCGGGCGCGCTCGACAACACCGACCAGACGGTGATGTCGTACAACACCGGCTCCGTGCGCTATCCCGCCGACCTGGGCCCGCTGGACCTCGATGCGGTGGCCTACCTGTACGGCCCGAAGACCGCGCGGACGATCGGCCACATGCAGGCCGGCGGCGACGGTGCCGACCGGCTGACCGGCGACGGCTTCGGCAATTCGCTGATCGGCAACGGCGGCAACGACACGCTGTCGGCCGGGGACGGCGATGACGGCCTGCTGGCCGGCCCCGGCGACGACCGCGCGGACGGCGGCGACGGCGACGACAGGCTGTACGGCAACCAGGGGATGGACGATCTGGCCGGCGGCCTCGGCGCCGACACGCTGCACGGCGGCCAGGACGCCGACGCGGTGGGCGGCGGTGCCGGGGCGGACCTGCTGTACGGCAACATCGGCGACGACACGCTGTTCGGCGGGGCGGACGCCGACCTGCTGTTCGGCGGCCAGGGCGGCGACGCGCTGGACGGCGGCGACGGCAACGACACCCTGCACGGCAACGCCGGCGCCGACACGCTGACCGGCGGCGGCGGCGCCGACGCCTTTCACGTCGGCACGGGCCGCGACGTGATCACGGACTTCGCGTCGGGGGCGGATCGGATCCACGTGGCGCGGGGCGCCGGCATCGCGTCGGGCGCCGACGTGCTGGCCCGCGCCGGCGACGGCGCGTCCGGCGCGGTGATCGACCTGGGCGCCGGCAACGGCGTGACCCTGCTGGGGGTGTTCAAGGCGGGGCTGAATGCCGCGGATTTCGTGGTGGGGTAGCTTGGCCGGGCGCCCGCGACGGCCCCGTTCAGCCCGGCCCCGCTCAGCCCGGCGGAATGCGGCCGATGCTGCGCCAGCCTTCGGGCAGCAGGTGCAGGATGTCGGGGCCGGAGCCGGCGGGGTTGGGCTCCAGCCTGACCAGTTCGCGATCCTCCAGCCAGGCCCAGCGCGGCACCTCGGCGACGGTCGGCACCCAACCCTCGGCCATGCGTTCGAGCACCGCGCGGTCGCCGCCGTCCACCTTGAACTTCGCCTTCGGCACGCCGGCCTTGCCCGGCACGGCGACGGCCGGCGCGTCGGCACCGGCGCGGGTGCGGATCCATTCCGTCTGGTAGGCGCGCAAGCCCTGCTCCAGGTCGCTCAGCACCGGCTGCGCCGGGCAGCGCAGGTAGGTTTCCAGCAGCGCGCGCAGCGCGTCCTTCGGGTCGGCGGGGGTGGACATGGTTCACTCCGAACGGGACTTGTGGGAAGGGGCGGGGGAAAACAAGGGGGCGTGCCTACAGCCAGCCCGTCCGCTTGAAGCGCACGTAGAGCGTCACGCACACGGCGGCGATCACGGCCAGCGTCAGGGGGTAGCCGAACGTCCATTTCAGCTCCGGCATGTGTTCGAAATTCATGCCGTAGACGCCGGCCACGGCGGTGGGCACGGCGAGGATGGCGGCCCAGGCGGCAAGCTTGCGGGTCACGTCGTTCTGCCGCGCCGAGGCCAGCATCATGCTTGCCTCGAAGGCGAAGGACAGCTCTTCGCGCAGCGCGTTGATCGCCTCGTTCACGCGGATCACGTGGTCCTGCACGTCGCGGAAATAGGGCAGGATCTCCGGGTCGATCATCGGCAGGTCGAAGCGCTCCAGCCGCGAGCACACGTCCAGCAGCGGCGAGGCGGTGCGGCGCAGATCCTCCAGGTCGTGGCGCAGGTCGTGGATGCGCTGCACGTCGCGCTGCTCGGGCGGGCGCATCAGCAGCTCCTGCGCCAGATCCTCGGTGCTGGTCTCCAGCGCTTCCAAGACGGGGAAGTAGCAGTCGACGACGAAGTCCATGACGGCGTAGAGCACGAAGTCCACGCCGTGGCGCAGCATCTTGGGCGAGCTTTCGCAGCGCGCGCGGACCGGGGAATAGGTCGAGGACGCGCCGTGCCGCACGGTCACCACATAGTCCGTTCCGGCGAACACATGGGTTTCGCCGAAGGAGATGCGGTCGCCGTCCAGGCGCGCGGTGCGCAGCACCAGGAAGATGGAGTCGCCGTACACGTCGATCTTCGGGCGCTGGTGGGCGTGCAGCGCGTCCTCGACGGCGAGGTCGTGCAGGCCGAACTGCCGCTGGATCCGGCGCAGCAGCGCCTCGTCCGGCTCGTGCAGGCCGATCCAGACGAACATGCCGTCGCGCCCGGCCCAGGACCCGGCCTCCTCGATCGGCACCTCGGCGACCTGCCGGCCGTCGGCGTAGGCCCGCGAGGCGATGACGCTTTCCATCCGGCCGATCTCCCCAATCCGTTCGGTGCCGGACTGTAGCGATGCGGCGGGCGCGGCGGAAGCCTGCGCGGGGCCGCGCTGTTGGGTTAGGATCGATCGGGAACGGAGACGGGGGATGCGGATGCGGCACAAGCGTGGATTGGTCGTGGCGGGCGTGGTCCTGGCGGCGGCCGTCGCCGGGCTGGCGGTGGTGCGGCCCTTCGGCCCGCCGGCCCCCGATCCAACCGACGCCGCGCTGGTGGCGCTGGGCCGCGGCGTCTATGCCGCGCATTGCGCGAGTTGCCACGGCGCGGCGCTGGAGGGGCAGCCGAACTGGCGCGAACGCCGGCCGGACGGGATGCTGCCGGCGCCGCCGCACGACGTCTCCGGCCACACCTGGCACCATGGGGACGCGCAGCTCCTGGGCATGGTGCGCGACGGGCTCACCCCCTTCGCGCCGCCGGGATACCAGAGCGAGATGCCGGCCTTCAAGGGCACGCTGAGCGAACGCGAGATCGCCGCCGTGGTCGCCTACATCAAAAGCACCTGGCCGGCCGAGGCGCGGGAACGACAGGCGCGCACCAGCGCCCAGCAGCGCTGAGGGACGATCGTTCGCATTCCCCTGTTGGTGGATGGCGCGCCGGAGGCGCCGGCCGCAGCAGAAGAGGGAAGCACGACCATGCATCGCACCTTCCTGGGCACCTTCCTGGCCGGGACGGCGCTCGCCGCGTTGCTGGCGGGCGGCTGTTCGCAGACCGACCAGTCCAGCGGCACCGCCGGCCTTGCCGATTCGGCGGGCGCTTCGGCCGACGTGCGGGACGACAGCCGCAGCGGTGTGGACCGCAGCGGCGGCGGCGTGACCATCGAGCCGACGCCCATGTACCGCCGGGGGATGGAGCCGGGCACGCTGTCCGGCGCCGGCCGCGGCACCGCGCTGGGCGAACCTGGTGGAACGTAAGGGGCGGGACGTGATGGGGCGCCGAAAAAGATCGGCTCCGTCCCTGGGCGTAGGCGGCGGAGCCGAGACAAGAGGCCAACATTCCCTGTGTGCGGATGGTTCAACGCGCGGACGGGGCCTGTGGTTCCGCCGGCTTGTTCATTGAGGAGCGATGGCGGGCGTCGTGCTCGGCGGCGGCGATAGCCTCGGCCAGCAGGCGTTCGAAGTCGCGTTCGGCGACGATCGAGTACAGGTCGATGCGAAAGCGGTCCTGCAGCATCCGGCGCAGGGCCTGCGCGCGCTCGGTCGGCGTCATGGCGGCGTGCCCCTTCCGGTTCGTCCCGTGCCGGTGACAGGTGAGCACCCGCGCCCGCGCCCGCAATCGTCCGACCGGCGCGGCCCTTGCCGCATTGCGGGCGACCCCGGCCGGCCCCCGCCCCTGTACGGAGGGGGTACGCCCGCACGGCGCGCCGCGGCCCGGCGGGGTGCGGCCGTGCCCGGTGGTACAGGGGTGGTTCCCCGGTCCGCACGCCGTCCCCAGATGTGTCCTATGCATGATTGTGGAGGGCGCTCATGTTCGACTCCGGCGACATCGGCCGAATCACGCCCGACGAGCAGGCCGACGCCCTGCGCACGCTGATCGCGGTGTTCGCCACCTCGGTCGTCCGGCCGGGCCAGAAGCCGCCGCGCAACGCCGTCAGCGCCGAGATCGTCGACATCATCGACGAGGTGCCGTCCGATCAGGCGGAGCCGGTGGCCCAGCTCTTCACCATGCTGTCCATGCGCCTGCGCCGCAAGACGCGGCCGCGCAGCACGATCTTCCGTCAGGCGGTGGAGACGGCGCTGCTGGCGCGCGCCTACCACGGCGCGTCGACGCCGGAGAGCGAGGTGTCCTACGTGGCCGCCGACCGGCCCGGCCTGATCGACATCGACGCCGCCTGCGGCGAGCTACTGGCGCGCATGGAGCCGGTGCCCGAGGACGAGCGCCGCGCGTGGCTGACCGCCGACGTCATCGCCGCCGCCCTGGTGCACGCCGAGAGCGAGCAGCGCCTGGGCGGCCCCGACCGCGACGTCGGCGACATGGCGGTGGCCGAATTCCTGCTGCGCGCCGCCGCCCAGTACCTCGCCGCGACGGGGGAACGGCGGGCGCGGGGCGGGTGAGCGGGGATCAGGCCCGTCCCGCCGGTGCGACGCCGGCACGCTCGGCCCAGCCATCCAGAGACAAGGGCAGCCGTGACAGCGTCGGATCGGGGTGGCGGCGGATGGCCTTCAGGAACGGCCCGTCGGCCATGACGAGACGCTCCGCCCCCATGGCGATGGCAAAGGCGGCGTAGAGGCAGTCGTAAGGCGAGTGATTGACCGCCAGGGCGATGTCGAGCGCCACGGCGTGCAGACCAAGATCCGCGGTTTCGGTCGGCGGCAGCGCATCCTGGAGCAAGGCAAGTCCCTTGCGCGCCTCTTCCGGCGTCCAGCCGCCCTTGAGAACCTGCACCCACAGGACGTTGGTCGCTTCGTTGAGCCAGAAATCCGGGACCAGCAGGTCCTCGTCGCTGCCCAGCAGCGCGAGTGCCTGCGGGCTGTCGGGTTCCCGCAGCGCCCATTTCAGGCCGACGGAGGCGTCGACCACGAGCCTCACGATCCGGAACCGTCGTCGGCAAGCCGCCGCGCGCGCTCGTCCCGTGTCCAAGCCAGCAACTCGGATGACGAGCCGGCGGTCCGGCCGCCGATCTCCCGCTGGAAGGCCGCCAGCCTTTGGGCGCTCTCGGCCCGGCTTGGTTTTCCGGAGCCTTCACCGAGCGCCTGGCGCAGGATGGCGCGGTGTTCGGCTTCGGCCGATCGGCCATGCTCGGCCGCGCGGATGCGCAGCTTGCGCACGAGATCATCGTCGAGGCCGCGAACGGTCAAGGTTGCCATGGCATGCTCCTGGTGCTGTCAAGCGCAGCAATGACAGCGAATATGGCCTGAACGGGTGAAAGCGTCAAAGGGATCGGCAGGGCCGCTCAGACATCCAGTTCCACCCGGTTCCGCCCGCCGGCCTTGGCGCGGTACAGCGCCTCGTCGGCGCGGGCCAGGGCGCGGTCCACGGTGTCGGCGCCGCACAGGAAGGCGGTGGCGCCGATGCTCACCGTCAGGCGGAAGCGGGCGTCCTCGCTCTCCACCTCCATCTCTTCGACGGCGGCGCGCAGCCGTTCGGCCACCCGCGCGGCCTCGGCGGCATCCGTGTCGGGGAGCAGCACGGCGAACTCCTCGCCGCCCAGGCGGCCCAGCACGTCGCTGACCCGCAGGTGCCCCCGGCAGCAGGCGGCGAAGCGCTTCAGCGCCTCGTCCCCGGCGCCGTGGCCGTGCGTGTCGTTGATCCGCTTGAAATGGTCGATGTCGCACATCAGCGCCGACAGCGGCCGGCCGGTGCGGCGCGCGCAGGCCAGTTCGCCCTCCGCGCGCTCCATCAGGGCGCGGCGGTTGAAGACGCCGGTCAGCGGATCGGTCAGCGCCAGCTCCAGCAACTGCTCGTGCATCGCCAGCAGGCGGCCGGCGGCGCGCAGCCGCGCCTTCAGCAACGCGGCGTTGACCGGCTTGGGGATGAAGTCGTCGGCCCCGGCGTCCAGCGCCTTGAACTGGCGCCACGGCTCCTCGTTCGCCGTCATCAGGATCAGGTAGGCGTAGGCCGTGCGCGGGTCGGAGCGCAGGTGCCAGCACACCTCGATGCCGTCCAGCCTGGGCATCTCCCAATCGACGATGGCGACGTCGAATCCTTCGCCCCAGGCCTTGTCCAGCGCGTCCTGCCCGTCGCGGGCCAGGATCACGGTGTGGCCGAAGGATTCCACCAGCTCCGACAGCATGGCGCGCATCAGGATCGTGTCGTCGGCGATGAGTACGCGCATCGGGCACCGGTTCAGTGTGCGACGGAAAGCACCATGGACGCCCCGTGCCGTTTGGGTGGACGCTGCACGGACAGCGCGCGCCAGCAGGGGAAACGCCATGACGAACACCAAGGCCGCCATCATGGACGGCAACGAGGCCGCGGCCTCCGTCGCCTACCGTGCCAGCGAGGTCATCGCGATATACCCCATCACGCCCAGCTCGCCCATGGGCGAAATGGCGGACGAGTGGTCGGCGCAGCGGCATACCAACATATGGGGCGCCGTGCCGCAGGTCATCGAGATGCAGTCGGAGGGCGGGGCGGCCGGCGCCGTGCACGGCGCGCTGCAGGCGGGATCGCTGGCGACGACCTTCACGGCGTCGCAGGGCCTGCTGCTGATGATCCCCAACATGTACAAGATCGCCGGGGAGCTGACGCCGTTCTGCATGCACGTGGCGGCGCGCACGCTGGCGACGCACGCGCTGTCCATCTTCGGCGACCATTCCGACGTCATGGCCTGCCGGCAGACCGGATTCGCCATGCTGGCCTCGGCCAACGTGCAGGAGGCGCACGATCTGGCGCTGGTGGCGCACGCGGCGACGCTGAAGGCGCGGGTGCCGTTCCTGCACTTCTTCGACGGCTTCCGCACCTCGCACGAGGCGAGCCGGGTGGAGACGCTGGCGGACGACGACCTGCGGGCGCTGATCGACGACGCGGCGGTGCGGGCGCACCGGGCGCACGCGCTGAACCCCGACCGGCCGGTGCTGCGCGGCACGGCGCAGAACGCCGACGTGTTCTTCCAGGCGCGCGAGGCCTGCAACCGCTTCTACGAATCCTGCCCGGCGGTGGTGCAGGAGATGATGGACCGCTTCGCCGCCCGCACCGGCCGCGCCTATCACCTGTACGAATACACCGGCCACCCGCAGGCGGAGCGCGTGGTGATCGCCATGGGCTCGGGCGCCGAGACCTGCGCGGAGACGGCGCGTTATCTGGCGGGGCGGGGCGAGCGGGTGGGGGCGCTGGTGGTGCGGCTGTACCGGCCGTTCTCCATCGCCGACTTCGTCACCGCCCTGCCGGAGACGGCGCGCCGCATCGCCGTGCTGGACCGCACCAAGGAGCCGGGCGCGGTGGGCGAACCGCTGTACCTGGACGTGGTCGGCGCGCTGGCCGAGGCGCGCGCCGCCGGGTCCTGTTCCGCCGAGCCTGTGGTGATCGGCGGGCGCTATGGCCTGTCGTCGAAGGAGTTCACGCCGGCCATGGTCAAGGCGGTGTTCGACGAGCTGGCGAAGGAGCGGCCCAAGCGCCGCTTCACCGTGGGCATCACCGACGACGTGACCGGCCTGTCCCTGCCCTGGGACGACGCCTTCGACATCGAGCCGGACGAGGTGACGCGCGCCGTGTTCTTCGGCCTGGGCGCCGACGGCACGGTGGGGGCCAACAAGAACTCGCTGAAGATCATCACCGGCCACACCGGGCAGCACGGGCAGGGCTATTTCGTCTACGACAGCCGCAAATCGGGGGCGACGACCGTGTCGCACCTGCGCTTCTCGCCGAGGCCGATCCGGGCGCCGTGGCTGGTGAAACAGGCGCGCTTCGTCGCCTGCCACCACGCCCCGCTGCTGGAGCGCATGGAGGTGCTGGAGCTGGCGGCGCCCGGCGCCACCGTTCTGCTGAACGCCCCCGGCACGCCCGAGGAGGTGTGGGACCGCCTGCCGCGCGAGGTGCAGCAGGGCTGCATCGACAAGGGCGTGGCGCTGTACACGGTGGACGCCACGGCGGTGGCGCGCGAGGCCGGGCTGGGCCGGCGCATCAACACCATCATGCAGACGTGCTTCTTCGCGCTTGCCAAGGTCATGCCGCTCGATGAGGCGATCGCCGACATCAAGGGCGCCATCGAAAAGACCTACGGCCGCCGCAGCGAGGAGGCGGTGCGCCGCAACTTCGCCGCCGTCGATCAGGCGCTGGCCCACCTGGAGCGCATCGCCTTGCCGGCGGCGCCCACCGCCGGCCATGCCCGCCCGCCGGTGGTGCCGGCCGACGCGCCGGACTTCGTGCGGCGCGTCACCGCCGTGATGATCGCCGGGCACGGCGACCGGCTGCCGGTCAGCGCCTTTCCCGTGGACGGCACGTGGCCCACCGGCACGTCGAAGTACGAGAAGCGCGCCATCGCCGCCGACGTGCCGGCGTGGCACGCCGAGCTGTGCATCCAGTGCAACAAATGCGCGCTGGTCTGCCCGCACGCGGCCATGCGGGTGAAGGTGGTCCCGGAAGGCGCGCTGGCCGGCGCGCCCGACGGCTTCACCACGCTGGCCTACAAGGGGCAGGAGTTCCCCGGCGAGCGCTACCGCCTGCAACTGTCGCCGGACGACTGCACGGGCTGCACGCTGTGCGTCGAGGTCTGCCCGGCCAAGGACAAGGCCAACCCGCGCCGCAAGGCGCTGGAGATGCGCCCGGTGGACGAGCTGCGCGTCCGGGAGAACGCCGCCTTCGCGCATTTCCTGACGCTGCCCGAGGCGGCGCGCGAGAAGGTGCCGCTGTCGGTCAAGCACACGCAGATCCTCGAACCGCTGATGGAGTTCTCCGGCGCCTGCGCCGGCTGCGGCGAGACGCCGTACCTGACGCTGCTGACGCGGCTGTTCGGCGACCGCGCGGTGATCGCCAACGCCACCGGCTGCTCCTCCATCTACGGCGGCAACCTGCCGACGACGCCTTACACCAAGAACGCCGACGGGCGCGGGCCGGCCTGGGCCAACTCGCTGTTCGAGGACAACGCCGAGTTCGGCTTCGGCATGCGCGTGGCGCTGGACCAGATGGCCGAACAGGCGCGCGGCCTGCTGGCCCGCCTCGCGCCGCTGCTTGAACCGGGGCTGGTCGCCGGGCTGCTGGACGCGGGGCAGGTGGGGGAGGCGGCCATCGCCGCGCAGCGCGCCCGCGTGGCCGAGTTGAAGGCGCGGCTCGCCGCGTTGAACGACCCGCTGGCGCGCCGGCTGCATGAGTTGGCCGACCATCTCGTGCGCAAGAGCGTGTGGATCGTCGGCGGCGACGGCTGGGCCTACGACATCGGCTATGGCGGGCTCGACCACGTGCTGGCGTCGGACCGCGACGTGAACATCCTGGTGCTGGACACGGAGGTGTACTCCAACACCGGCGGTCAGCAGTCGAAGGCGACGCCCATCGGCGCCTCGGCCAAGTTCGCCATGGCCGGCCGTTCCATCGCCAAGAAGGACCTGGGCATGATCGCCATGGCGTACGAGCACGTTTACGTCGCGCAGGTCGCCTTCGGCGCCCGGGATTCGCAGACTCTGCACGCCTTCCTGGAGGCGGAGAGCCACAAGGGGCCGTCGCTGATCATCGCTTACAGCCACTGCATCGCGCACGGCTACGACATGGCGCACGGGCTGACGCAGCAGAAGCTGGCGGTGGACAGCGGGCACTGGCCGCTGTACCGCCACGACCCGCGCCGGCTCGACCTGGGCGACGCGCCGCTGGAACTGGACAGCGGCGAGCCGAAGGTGCCGCTGCGCGACTTCATGGAAGGCGAAGCGCGCTTCAAGGTGGTCGAGCGCGACAACCCCGAGCGCTTCCGCGAACTGCTGAAGGCGGCGGAGGCCAACATCCGCCTGCGCCACGACATGTACCAGCACATGGCCCATTTCGCCGAGCCGCCGCTGGAAGGGGATGAGTGATACGTATTTTTTTACCGTCATCCCCGCGAAGGCGGGGATCCATGCTTCCGACGAAGGAACGCGGCGTGAAACATGGATCCCCGCCTTCGCGGGGATGACGGCCGATAGAGTTCAGCGGAGGAAGCACCATGGACCTGAGCACCGACTACCTCGGCCTGCGCCTCAAGCACCCGCTGATGCCCGGCGCCTCGCCGCTGGTGGACGACCTGGACGTGGTGCGCCGGCTGGAGGATGCCGGCGCGGCGGCCATCGTCATGCACTCCCTGTTCGAGGAGCAGATCACCCACGAGCAGATGGGCATGCTGGACGCGCGCGAAGCGGCCGCCTTCATCTCGCCCGAGGCGCGCGGCTTCTTCCCCCCGCTCGACCGCTACACGCTGGGGCCGGAGGGTTACCTGGAGCAGGTCCGCCGCATCAAGGAGGCGGTGGCGGTGCCGGTGATCGCGTCGCTGAACGGCGTCACCCCGTCGGGCTGGACGCGCCACGCGCGGCTGATCGAGCAGGCCGGGGCGGACGCGCTGGAACTCAACGTCTACAGCCTCGCCACCGACCCCGACCTGGACGGCGCCGAGGTGGAGGAGCGCGCGGTCGAGGTGGTGCGCATGGTGCGCCGGGTGGTGGGCATCCCCGTGGCGGTCAAGCTGTCGCCGTTCTATTCGTCGCTGGCCAACCTCGCGCACTGGCTGGACCGCGAGGGGGTGGACGGGCTGGTGCTGTTCAACCGCTTCTACCAGCCGGACATCGACGTGGAGGCGCTGGAGGCCGCGCCGCGCCTGGAACTGTCCACCCCGGCCGAGCTGCGCCTGCGGCTGCGCTGGCTGGCCAACCTGTCCGGCCGCATCCGCCCGTCGCTGGCGGCCAGCGGCGGCGTGCACACGGCGACCGACGCGCTGAAGGCGATCATGGCCGGCGCGCACGCCGTGCAGGTGGTGTCGGCCCTCCTCAAGCACGGGCCGGAGCGCCTGGGCGTGCTGGTCAAGGACCTGACGCGCTGGCTGGAGGAGCACGAGTACGACAGCCTGGCGCAGGCGCAAGGCAGCATGAACCTGCTGCGCTGCCCCGACCCCAGCGCCTTCGAGCGCGGGAATTACCAGAAGATCCTGCAAAGCTGGAAGCGCGAGGGGTGGTGAAAGAAGCCCCTCCCTCGCTTCCGGCGGGGGAGGGGGCTATTAACCTCCCATTAGGAAAACCTCGTCACGCTGGCTCGTGGGAAAATATCCCACACACAACGTCAGTGTCGGGGGAAGCGCCATGACCTTCAGCTACACGATCGTCGACACCGGCCAGACCAGCTTCTACGGCAACACCAACACCATCACCCGACCCTCGGCGGGGGGCGGCTTCTACGGGCAGGACGCGACCTACAGCGGCAACCAGCCCTCCTACCGGAACAACGGCGACGGCACGGTCAGCGACCTCAACACCGGGCTGACCTGGGCGCAGGCGCCGACTTCCGCCAAGCTGACGTGGAGCGGCGCGGTTTCGGGCGGCGATTCCCTGGTGCTGGGCGGCCACGACGACTGGCGCCTGCCGTCGATCAAGGAGTTGTACTCGCTGATCAAATTCAGCGGCAGCACCGGCACCAGCGCCGCCACCTCCACGCCCTACATCGACAGCGGCGTCTTCGGCTTCTCCTACCAGGATACCAGCACCGGCTCGCGCTTCATCGATTGCCAGTACTGGTCGTCCACCCCGTACCTGGGCACCACCATGCAGGGCGACCCGACGGCGTTCGGCGTGAACTTCGCCGACGGGCGCATCAAGGGCTATCCGGTTTCCATCAACGGTAAGGAGCATTCGCTTTACGCCCTCTACGTGCGCGGCAACACCAGCTATGGCGTGAACGACTTCCGCGACAACGGCGACGGCACGGTCACCGATCTGGCGACCGGGCTGATGTGGTCCACGGCCGACAGCGGCACGGGCATGGAGTGGAAGGACGCGCTGGGCTATGCCGAGTCCGCCGCCACCGCCGGCCACACCGACTGGCGCCTGCCCAACGCCAAGGAGCTGGAGAGCATCGTCGACTATGGCCGCTCCCCCGCCGCCGGCGACGCCAGCCAAGTGGGGCCGGCCATCGACCCGGTCTTCTCCGTCAGCAACGTCGGCAGCGCCGCGTCGCCCGACTACCCGTACTATTGGAGCGGCACCACGCACGTGGAGGGCGGCACCGGCGACTATGCCGTCTACCAGACCCTCGGCAAGGCCTGGGGCTTCATGAACTTCGGCAAGGGATACCAGCTCACCGACGTGCACGGCGCCGGATCGCAGCGCAGCGACCCCAAGACCGGCGACGCGTCGGACTACCCCACCGGCCACGGCCCGCAGGGCGACGTCATCCGCATCGACAACTATGTGCGCGTGGTGCGCGACGCCGGGGACTCCGCCACCGCCGGCCAGAGCGTCGCCGGCAACGACGCGGCGCAGAGCCTCGCGGCCGGCACCGGCAACGACACGGTGTCGGCCGGCGGCGGCGCCGACCTCGTGTCCGGGCTGGCGGGACGCGACGTGCTGTACGGCGACGGCGGTTCCGACACGGTGTCGGGCGGCGACAACGCCGACGTGGTTTACGGCGGCGCCGAGGCCGACGCGCTGTACGGCAACAAGGGGCTGGACACGCTGTTCGGCGGCGACGGCGGCGACCTGCTGTTCGGCGGCCAGGGCAACGACACGCTGTATGGCGAGACCGGCGCCGACGCGCTGTACGGCAACCTCGCCGCCGACGTCCTGTACGGGGGGGCGGGGGCGGACAGCCTGTTCGGCGGCCAGGGCGAGGACGCGCTGTACGGCGGCGATGACGCCGACTGGCTGTGGGGCAACCTGGGGTCAGACACCATGGCCGGCGGCGCCGGCGCCGACCGCTTCGGCGTCTCCACCGGCAGCGGCGCCGACACCGTGACCGACTTCACCTACGCCGAGGGCGACCGCATCGTCCGCTCCTCCGGCATGAGCTGGACGGCAAGCGACGGCGCCAGCGGCGCCGTGATCTCCTTCGGCAACGGCACCCAGGTGACGCTGACCGGCATCAAGGCCAGCGCGGTCACCGGCGACTGGTTTGTCACGGGATAGCGCGCATAAATTGACAACCATTTTGACGCAGTACACATGCATATTTATGCATAGGTTGGCATACACTGAGATGCACAATCAGAGTTTGCCCTGACTTGGAGCGCGCCAACAGCGGCGCGCCTGTGGACCTGTTCTGGGAGGACTCGTGATGCTCGCACGCCGGATCGGCACCCCCGCCATCGCCTTCGCCCCGCCGGACGGCGCCAGCACCCTGTGGGGCGACGCCCGTGACAACACGCTGATCGGCGGCGACAGCGACGACTGGATCTACGGCGGCCCTGGTGCCGACCGCATCGAGGGAGGTGTCGGCAACGACACCCTCGTCGGCAGTTCCGCCGATACGGGAGCGGCCGAGACGATCGGTGCACCGATTCTGGCACACACCAACTTCACGCTGGGGGCCGGCTGGGGGACGCAGGACAACACGCCGCGTGCCGTCGGCGACGTCAACGGCGATGGGCGGGCCGACCTGATCGGCTTCGGCAGCATCACGGTGGTGGCTTCCGGTCAGGACGACGGCACCTTCGTCGCCGGCAGTACCGGATATCCGTACGCCAGCTACAGCTATCCGCACTTTGCGCTTTCGGATGGCTGGACCTCGCAAAACCAGACCCCGCGCCTGATCGCCGACGTCAACGGTGATGACTGCGACGATATCGTCGGCATTTATTTAAGCGGCGTATGGACCGGTTCTGGACAGACGGGCGATACCTTCGCCGCCCCGATCTACGCAGGCGGCGATTTCACCCGCGGCTCTGGATGGGCGCCCTTCAACGACGCCCCGCGCGTGGTCGGCGACTTCAATGGCGACGGCCATGCCGACCTGCTCGGGTTCGGCGGAGGCGTCGCGGTGGCGGCGTTCGGGCAGGCGAATGGCACCTTCGCCCAAGCAAGCTATGTCTGGCCATATTTCTCATCGTCGGCCCAGGGCTTCACCACGCAAGAGGCGTCTCCGCGTTTCGCCGCCGACGTCAACGGCGACGGACGCGACGATGTCGTCGGCATCGCCTACAACGCCGTGTGGGTGGGCCTGGGCCAAGCGAACGGCACCATCGCCGCCCCCATTCTGGCGCACACCAACTTCACGCGTGGGTCCGGTTGGGGGCCACAGGACCATACGCCGCGCGCGGTTGGCGACATCAACGGCGACGGCCGCGCCGACCTGATCGGCTTCGGCAGCACCACGGTCGTGGCTTTCGGCCAAGCCGACGGCACCTTCGTCGCCAGCAGCGCCGGATACCCGTACGCGAGCTACAACTATCCCTACTTCGGCCTGAATGCGGGCTGGACGTCGCAGAACCAGACGCCGCGCTTCGTCGCCGACGTCAACGGCGACGGCCGCGACGACATCGTCGGCGTCGGCACCAACGGCGTGTACGTGGGCCTCGCGCAGGCGGGCGGCGATGAACTGGCGGGCGGTTCCGGCGATGACGTCTATGAGATCGCGAACACGCTGGACAGCGTCATCGAAGCCTTTGGCGAGGGCACGGACGATGTGCGCACGACTTTGGCCAGCTATGTGCTGCAGGCCAATGTGGAGAACCTGGCCTATACCGGCACCGCTGCGTTCGCGGGCACCGGCAACGCCCTGTCCAATCGCATCCAAGGCGGTGGCGGCAACGACACGCTGAGCGGCGGAGCCGGGGGCGATACTCTGGTCGGCGCCGCCGGCAACGACCTGCTCGAAGGCGAAGACGGCGACGATGCACTTTCAGGGGGCGCCGGGGCCGACCTCATCCACGGTGGCGCGGGTGACGACACCGTCACCTACGATGGTTCTTCGGAGGGCGTGAACGTGAACCTTCTGGCCGGCACCGTGGCGGGCGGCGAGGCGGCGGGAGACACGCTGAGCGGCATCGAGAACCTGCGCGGCTCGGCCTTCGCCGACACGCTGGTGGGCGACGGCGGCGCCAACGCGTTGTCCGGCGGGGCGGGCGACGATGTGCTGCGCGGGGCCTTGGGCAACGATACGCTGACCGGCGGCACGGGCAACGACCTGTTCCGCTTCGACGTGCCCGACGTGCCGAACGTGGTGCAGGCCGACGTGGTCACCGACTTCGCCATCGGGCAGGACCGTATCGACTACCGCGACTGGGGCTACGACGTGAACGGCTCCAACGCCGAGACCTATGAGTGGTGGCGGGTGCGCGGCGTGCAGATCCTCGACGATGGCGACGACGTGCTGATCACCGCCTACGGCGGCGCCTACACGCTCCGCCTCACCGGCGTCGACCACGCCGCCTTCATGAACGCGGGCGAGGCCAACTACCTGTTCCTCTGAGCACCGCGCGGCGGAAGGGGTGAGGCGCTTCGGCACCTTGCCCTTTCCCGCGGCGTGCGCCAAGCTTCGACCCATGCTGACCCTGCGCCGTCTGGCGATCGACACCTTCCGCGAGAACGTCGCGTTCCTCAACCGCCGCTGCACCGTGTACCGGGTGGAGGATTTCCTCGGCCTGGGCCGGGTGGAGGTCACCGGGGGCGGCAGGGCGATGCTCGCCGTGCTCAATCTGGTCGAGGATTCGGCCATCCTCGGCCCCGACGAGATCGGGCTGTCCACCGCCGCCTTCCGCCATCTGGGCCTGCCCGAGGGCAGCCGGGTGCGGGTGGAGCATCCGACACCGCCGCGCAGCTTCGACCTCGTGCGCGCCAAGGCCGGCGGGGCGACGCTGTCGCACGATGATCTGGCGGCGGTGATCCGCGACGTGGCGGCGCAGCGCTATTCGAAGATCGAGATCGCCGCCTTCCTCATCGCCTGCGCCGCCTTCATGACCACCGACGAGGTGCTGGGCCTGACCCGTGCCATGATCGACGTGGGCAGCCGCCTCACCTGGGACGTCAGCCCGATCGCCGACAAGCACTGCATCGGCGGCGTGCCGGGCAACCGCACCTCGATGATCGTCGTGCCGATCGTGGCGGCGCACGGGCTGCCCATCCCCAAGACCTCGTCGCGCGCCATCACCTCGCCGGCCGGCACCGCCGACACCATGGAGGTGCTGGCCAACGTCGACGTGGGCGTCGAGCGCATGCAGGAGCTGGTGCGCACGGTGAAGGGCTGTCTGGTGTGGGGCGGCCACGTCAATCTGTCGCCGGCCGACGACGTGCTGATCTCGGTGGAACGGCCGCTGGCGGTGGACACGCGCGAACAGCTCGTCGCCTCCATCCTGTCGAAGAAGGCGGCGGCCGGCTCCACCAACCTGCTGGTCGACATCCCCGTGGGCGCGACCGCCAAGGTGCGCACGCAGGGGGAGGCGGTGCGCCTGCGCAAGCTGTTCGAGTATGTGGGCGACCAACTGGGCCTGACACTGGACGTGGCGATCACCGACGGCTCGCAGCCGGTGGGGTTCGGCATCGGCCCGGTGCTGGAGGCGCGCGACGTCATGGCCGTGCTGCGCGGCGACGCCGCCGCCCCGGCCGACCTGCGCGAAAGCGCGCTGCGTCTGGCCGGCCGCATCCTGGAGTTCGACCCGGCGGTGCGCGGCGGCAGCGGATGCCGGCGCGCGCGCGACCTTCTGGAAAGCGGCGAGGCGCTGCGCACCATGGAGCGCATCATGGAAGGACAGGGACCACCGCCGGCGAAGGCGACGCTGGGCACGCTGGTGCACGAGGTTGTGGCGCCCAAGGACGGCACGGTCGAGGCCATCGACTGCTACCGCATCGCGCGCATCGCGCGGCTGGCCGGCGCGCCGGTGGACAAGGGGGCGGGCATCGACCTGCTGCGCAAGGTGGGCGCGCGCGTGCGCCGGGGGGAGCCGCTGTACCGTATCCACGCCAACACGCGCCCCGACTTCGCCTTCGCCCGCACCATGGCCGGGGAGGACGCGGGTATCCTCGTGAACGGGCAGGGAGGGGCGGCATGACCCGCTACACCGGAATCTACGCTTTCCCGGAATCGGCGGATGCGGCGGAGCGGCTGGCCGACCGGTTGGGCCTGCCGTGCTTCACCGCCGAACTGCATCGCTTCCCCGACGGCGAAAGCCTCGTGCGTTGCCCGGAGCGGGTGGAGCGCGCCATCCTCTACCGCTCGCTCGACAACCCGAACGACAAGCTGATCGAGATCGTGCTGGCCGCCTCCGTCCTGCGGCGCGAGGGGGCGGCGGAGCTGTGCCTCGTGGCGCCGTACCTCGCCTACATGCGCCAGGACGCGGTGTTCCGCCCCGGCGAGCCGGTCAGCCAGAAGGTGGTCGGCGCGTGGCTGGCCCAGCATTTCGACCGCATCGTCTGCGTCGAGCCGCACCTGCACCGCACCGGCCAACTGGACGAGGTGTTCCCCGGCCGCACCACCGACGCGCTGTCTGCCGCTCCGGTGCTGGCCGAACGGCTGGGCGCCTGGGGCGTGTCGCCCGACACGGTGGTGGTCGGGCCGGACGAGGAATCGGCCCCGCTGATCGAGGCGACGGCCGCCGGGCTGGGCCTTTCCTGGACGGTGGCCGGCAAGGAGCGGCGCGGCGACCGCGACGTGACCGTGACGCTGCCGGAGACGGCCGACCTCGCCGGCCGGCCGGTGGTCATCCTGGACGACGTGGTCAGCTCCGGCGAGACGATCCTGTCCTGCGCGCGGGCGGTGGCGGCGCGCGGCGGTGGGCCGATGCGCGTCATCGGCGTGCACGCGCTGCACGCGGGCGACGTGGCGGCCCGCTTCGCCGCGGCGGGGATCGAGGCGTTCGAGTCCTGCGACGGCGTTCCCCACGCCTCCAACGCCATCCCGCTCGCCCCGTTGCTGGCGGCGGCGCTGAAGCGATGAAAAGCGGAATTTTCAACACGGATACACACGGATGGGGACACGGATACACACGGAGACAATAATCTATCTTTCTAATCTGTGTTTATCGGTGTTCATCTGTGGCTAGAAATATTAATCCGTGTGCATCCGTGTTCCCATCCGTGTGCATCCGTGTCCTGACACCCCTTCCATGATGACACTCCCGAGGTTCCCATGACGCACACCCTGACCTTCCACGGAGCCGTCGGGACGGTGACCGGATCGTGCTTCCGGCTGCACACGCCGGGGGGCGACGTGCTGGTGGACTGCGGGCTGTTCCAGGGCACCAAGACGATCAAGGAGCTGAACTACCGGCCCTTTCCCTTCGACCCGAAGGCGGTCCGGGCGGTGCTGCTCACCCACGCGCACATCGACCACTCCGGTCTGGTGCCGAAGCTGACGCGCCAAGGTTACAAGGGGCGCGTGCACGCCACGGACGCTACCGCCGACCTGCTGGGGTGCATGCTGCCCGACAGCGGCTATATCCAGGAGACCGAGGTCGAGCGGCTGAACCGCCGCAACCGCCAGCGCGGCCGGCCGGCGGTGCAGCCGATCTACACGCAGGACGACGCCCGCCATGCGCTGGAGCATCTGCGCGGCCACGATTACGGCAACTGGTTCGAGGTGTTGGCCGGTGTGCGCGCCCGGTTCTGGCCCGCCGGGCACATCCTGGGCTCCGCCTCGCTGGAAGTGGAACTGGAGGTGAAGGGCGCGCCCATGCGCCTGCTGTTCTCCGGCGACGTCGGGCCGGGCGGCAAGGTCTTCCACGCCGACGCCGACGCGCCCGTGAACCCCGACTGGCTGGTCATGGAGACCACCTACGGCGACCGCGAGCGCACGGAGGCGACCACCGAACAGCGGCAGGCCCAGCTGCGCGACGAGGTGGCGGCGGCGCTGGCCGCCGGCGGCACGCTGCTGATCCCCGTCTTCGCGGTGGAGCGCACGCAGGAACTGCTCTACGACCTGGGGCGGCTGTTCGACACCGGGCAACTGCCGTCGGCGGAGGTGTTCCTCGATTCCCCCCTCGCCGACGCGGTGACCGAGGTGTTTCAACGCCACCGCGACGATCTGGGACCGGAACTGCGCGGCCAGGACCCGTTCGCGCGGCCCAACGTCCACCGCATCCAGTCGGTGCAGGAGAGCAAGCGGCTGAACAGCATCGCGCGCGGCGGCATCATCATGGCGGCCAGCGGCATGTGCGACGCCGGCCGCATCCGCCACCACCTGAAGAGCCACCTGTGGCGGCCGGAGGCGACGGTGCTGCTGGTGGGCTATCAGGCGCCGGGCACGCTGGGCCGCATCCTTCTGCAAGGGGCGGAGCGGGTGCGCATCCATGGCGAGGAGATCGAGGTGCGCGCGCGCATCCGCACGCTCGACGTCTATTCCGGCCACGCCGACCGGGGCGGGCTGCTGGACTGGCTGGCCGAGCGCCAGGACGTCAAGCGCGGCCTGTTCCTGGTGCACGGCGAGACGGGTGCGCGCGAGTCGATCCGTCAGGCGCTGGTCGCCAAGGGCTGGGACGCCGCGCGCATCCACCTGCCGGAGCTTGACGAGACGGTGGACCTCACCGGCGTGTCGGGCGCGGCGGTGCGGGAGGCGGAGCCGCGCCGTGCCCCGGTGACGGCCGGCCCGGACTGGCACAACCGCTACGCCGAGACGCTGCTGGACCTGGGCGAGGCGCTGCGCAACGCCCCCGACGACCGCACGCGCGAACGGCTGCTGGACCGCGTGCGGGCGGCCCTGGGGGCATGAGCCCCTGCGACGGATTGGCAAACGCGCAGAAACGCTTTGCGATTCCTTAACCGAACATTGGAGAGTATTGCACTTATGTAACGGCACGGGCCGGCGACGGGAGGGTCCCCCATTGGCGAAAAAGGCGGCGGCGGCGGACCCGCGCGCGGCGAACATCGTGAAGCAGATGGCGCGCAAGCTGCAGGACGACATCGTCGCCCTGGGGCGACGCCGCGACGCCGGGCCGCCCAAGACGTTCCCGCAGTTCCGCGAGATCCGGAACATGAACCGGGACATCCAGGGCCTGTTCTTCTCGATCGAGGAGCGCATCGCCCCGGCCGGCGACCTGCTGCCGGCCAATTTTCCGCAATGGCTGGTGCGTCAGAAGCTGAACACGCTGGCGATCTTCACCGACATCAGCCACGCCTTCATCGGCAACCCGCCTCTGGCGCTGACCTCGTCGCTGGGCGCCTTCGACGTGCTTCTGTCGGAGCAGAAGGCGTTCAAGGAAGTGCTGGAGTACTTCGACATGATGCTCTTCGAATCGGGCATCGACGACAAGACCGCCGACGAACTGGACGCCACCCGCACCAAGATGGAGCAGATCCTCGTGATGATCGAGGACCTCCTCGACAAGAGCCCCAAGGTGCTTGAGGAGTTCGATTAGCGGTTCGCCGGCGGGGAAGTCGCGGGTTTACGCGTCCGTGCCGGCGTGGTCGCCCACCGCCCGGGCGGTGGCGACGAGGCAGACGTCCAGGCTGTCGTTGAGCAGGCGCAGCATCAGGTCGCGGTAGGGGCCGCGGTCGCCGACGGTGCGGGCGCGCTCCACCACGTCGGCATAGGCGTCGCGCTCCTCGGCGCGGACGACGATCGGCGGGTAGCCGGCGCGGTTCAGGATCAGGTTGGTGGTGAGCAGCGCCACCGCCGCGTTGCCCTCGTGGAACGGCCGCACGGACATGAAGCGGTGGTGCGTCTCCAGCGCCGTCTCCACGCTGGGCTCGGTGCGGCGCAACCAGCCGCTCAGCGCCGACATCGACACGCGCACCTTCGCCGGATCGGGCGTGCCGGCCGCCACCCCTTCCTTGAGCGGTCCTTCCCGGTACTTGCCGGCGGTGTGGTCGATGCCCTGGTAGAGCACGCTGTGGAAGGCGGCCATCGTGCGTTCGGTGACGACGCCGTTCGGCTGGAAGGACAGCCGCGCCATCAGGTGCAGCGCGTCGACGTGGTTGGTGATCAGCCGCTGCGCCGCCGGCGGGCGGTTGCGCAGCACGGGGCCCTTGTCCAGCACCTTGGCGATCTCGTCGCGCGTCAGTTCGCCGTTCTCGACGGCGTTGCAGGCCACCGCGAGTTCCAGCTCGTACCAGTCGGCGAGGTCGTGCACCACCTCCGGCGGCAGCGGCCGCGCCGCGTCGAGCGCGCGCTTCTTGGCAGAGATCTCGTCGAGCAGCGCCATGTCCGGGTCCCACCTTGGAAGGTTTTTCGCAATTTTATCGAATTTCCCCCACCCACCGGAAGCCTTCCGGCCGGGAGCGCCCCCCTGCGGGGATTTGCCGCTCACCGCCGTCTTGCCCGCGTGTGACGGAACGTCTTTACTGTTCGTCCAACGAACGCACCATCCGAAGAAGCGCCCGTGGGAGCCACCATGACCATGGAACTCGTCGCCTGGGATGACAAGATGAGCGTGGGCGTAGGCGTCCTCGACGAGGACCATAGGCTGCTGCTCGACATGTTCAACAGCCTCCTGCAAGCCGGCGTGTCCCGGCGCAACAAGGAGGCGCTGAGCGCGCTGCTGACGCGACTCGGCGAGTACACCGACGTGCACTTCTCCCGCGAGGAGGCGTACATGGAGCGTTGCGCCTATCCCGACCTGGAGGCGCACAAGGCGGCGCACCGCTATTTCGTGGACGAGGTGGACAAGCTGCGCCACGACTTCGACGGCGGCAACGAGACGATGCTGCGAATCGACCTGATCCTGCTGCTGAAGGACTGGCTGATCGAGCACATCCAGTCCACCGACAAGCAGTACACCCCGTACGTGACGGGGTGAGACTCGTAAAGTCCCTCCCTCGCCTCCGGCGGGGGAGGGAAGCCCGCGTCAGCTCTCGCCGGATCTTCGATCCGGCTGACGCGACAGGCGGATCCTTCGGATCCGCTGAGAGCGGGCAGGGTGGGGGCAACGGCCTCTGTGGCAGGCGTTGAGCCGCTGATCCTTGCGGACAACTCGCCCCCACCCTCCCACGCTTCGCGTGGGTCCCTCCCTCCCCCAGCAGGGCTGGGGGAGGGACTGGCTCCCTACTCCGCCGGGTGCGGGGCGCCGTGCGGAACGTGGCCGGGCGCCGCGTCATCGGCGGGGAAGGGGGCCTTCTTCGCGATGTAGCTGTACACCGTCGGCACCACGAACAGCGTCAAGAGCGTGCCCAGCATCATGCCGCCGACGATCACCGCGCCGATCGCCTGCCGGCTTTCCGCGCCCGCGCCGTGCGCCATGGCCAGCGGCACGGCGCCCAGCACCATGGCGCCCGTCGTCATCAGGATCGGGCGCAGGCGCAGCACGGCGGCGTCCTCCACCGCCTTGCGGATGTCGACGCCCGTGCGCTGGAGCTGGTTGGCGAACTCGACGATCAGGATGCCGTGCTTGGTGATCAGGCCGACCAGCGTGACCAGCCCGATCTGGCTGTACACGTTCATGGTCGCCCCCGTGTACATCAGCGCCGCCAGCGCGCCGGTCATCGACAGCGGCACCGTCAGCATAATGACGAACGGGTCGATGAAGCTCTCAAACTGCGCGGCCAGCACCAGATAGATGAAGGCCAGCGCCAGCACGAAGACGAAGTACAGGCCGGTCGCCGATTCGCGGAACTCGCGGCTCTGGCCGGCGTAGTCGGTCTGCGCGGTCGCCGGCAGCACGCGGGTGGCGGCGTCCTGCAGATAGGCCAGCGCCTCGCCCAGCGCATAGCCCGGCGCCAGCGTGGCGGTGATGGTGGCCGAGCGCAGCTTGTTGAAGTGGTTCAGCTCCTTGGGCGCCACCCGCTCCTCGATCTTCACGAGGTTGGCGAGCGAGATCATCGGCCCCATGGTCTGCCCGGCCGCCAGCGCCGCCGCGCCGGGGGC
>DASWVP010000032.1:0-3112 GCA_036401175.1 Azospirillum sp.
ACGGCGGGCCGGGGTGACCGCCGGGGCGCGCGCCATTGGAGCATCCGTTGTTTATTTACAGTGATTGCGCCCCGGTGCTATCGTTCCGGACGACCACGCGATGGGGCGGACCGCCTGAAAAACAGCCGTATTGCGCCCCGCGCTCCGTACGTTGACCCCGGCGGAGGCATGCAATGTTACCAACGAAGGACATCCGGGCGGCGTTGGCCGCCCCCGTGCTGTCGGCCACCGAACAGGCCGCCCTGGTCCGGCGCTGGCGCTCCGGCGGCGACCTCGCGGCCCGCAACCGCCTGATCGTCGCCTACCTCCGGTTCGCCTACCGGCTGGCCGGCCAGTACGCCGCCGTCTACGGGCTGCCGGCCTGCGATCTGCGCGGCGCGGCGGTCGTCGGCCTCACCATGGCGATCGACCGCTACGACCCCGAGCGGGCGGCCATCGCCACCTACGCCGGGTGGTGGGTGCACGCGGCGCTGCGCGAATACGTGCTCGCCAACATGAGCATCGTCCGGCCGCCGTCGGGTGAGCGGGCCAAGACGCTGTTCTGGGCCTTCGGCAAGCTGCACCGCGCGCTGGCGCGGGGTGGCGGCGAGCCCTCGCGGGCGGCGATGGTGGACGCCGGCATCGCCCTGTACGGGCTGGACCAGCGCGCCGCCGAGCGCATCGTCGCGGTGCGCAGCGCCGCCGATCCGTCGCTCGACACGCCGCTGCCCAGCGGCGTGGCGGCCGGCGCGCGGCTCGCCTCGGATGACGACACGCCCGAGGCGGTGGTGGTCACCCGGTGCACGCGGCTGCGCGAGCGCCGGGCCCTGCGCGCCGTGTTCGCCACGCTGAGCGAGCGCGAGCGGGTCATCATCGCGGCCCGCTGCCTGCGCGACGAGCCGGTCACCCTCAAGACGCTGGCCAGGCACTACGGCGTCACCCATGAGCGGGTGCGGCAGATCGAGGAGGGGGCCAAGCGCCGGCTGCGCGAGCGGGCCGCCCGGGCCCTCGAGCGGGGCCCGCAGGCCGTGCAGGCAAGGGGTGAGCCCGCCCTGTGCTGACGGGCCCGGCGGCCGCTGCCCCGCGCCGCCGCCCCACCGGCTCCGGGGCGCCGACAGGCATGGCCATCGATCCCGAGGCGCTGGCCCACGCGCTGGAAGCACTCGGCATCGCCTGGGCCACCGCCGACGGCGCGGCGCGCCTCAAGGAGCGCACCGCCCGGATCCTGCACGCCGAGATCGCCAACGCCTACCGGGACACGGTGCGCTCGGCCGAGGGCCGGCACGACCTTGCCACCGCCCACCCGCGTTACCGCGAAACCATCCTCGCCGCCGAGGAGCTGCGCACCGCCGCCAACGTGGCGCGCGCCCGCTACGAGGCTCTGCAGGCCAAGATCGAACTCATCCGCACCCGGGCGGCCACCGAGCGCGCCGCCATGACCCTGCGGTGAGCCGCATGGGCGATGTGCATGTGCTTGGGTGAAAGCGTGATGTGCCAGGGCGGCTTGCGCATTGGGGTGGTCCGGTGTCCGATGGTGCTTTGCGGAGCCAGGCGCGAGTCAGCAGCGGGATGACGGTTCGCTTTTCCGTCATGAAGGTGAGATATTGAGGAGAGTATACCACCACATGGGACACTCGCAGGGATGGACCGCAGCGCGTTCGAGCGCCTTCGTGATCTGCCCGGCAAGCGCATCGTCGGCGACATCCGGCTTGTCCAGCGCAACGACGTTTCCGCTGCGTGGGAGGCGAAGGATATCCCCATCTCCAATGCCGAAGGCGTGGACGCGCGGTTGACGGTGCAAGTGGTTTCCGAAACCGGTGCAAAGACGTTGAACGTCAAGATCACGGGGGTGGGACCGATCTGTCGCCTTGAGGTGGACAGCCGTCCCCACAGGCCAGCCGGGCGCAGCCACAAGCACGCGCTGCGCACCCCCGACTGCCCGCGCGAGAACTTGAAGCGCAGCGTGATCGACCGTTCCGATCTGAGCGGGCTTCCGTTGAACAGGGTGTTTGACGCCTTCTGTCAGATGGCCCACATAGTGCACGAAGGCGCGCTGATCATTCCGCCCGATGTGGACGGCGTGTAAGGGGGCGGGACCATGACGGGGATGAACGAAGCGGCAACGATTCTGAGAGGCAACGCACTGATCGAAGCGGTTGATACGGTGCCGAAAGGACACCTGCGCATCGCTACGGCATTCCGTTACCCGGACGGCTCCACGGTCGATCTGTTCATCGCCAACCGGCGGGACCTGCTGTCGGACGTGGGGCCGCTGACGCTGACTGACTTCGGCAACACGTTCCTGTGGCTGGACCAACTCGACATCCGTCCGCTGAAGTCGGCGCGGCGGAAGCGACTGACGGAAGACGTGCTGAGCACCTACGGCGTCACGCACACCAAAGGGGCCTTGTCCTGCGAGGTAAACGCCGACGATCTACTTCCGGGCATCATCCGCTTGGGGCAGGCGTGCATCCGGGTCGCCGATCTCACCTTCACGCAGCGCATCGCCGCACAGGGCAGCTTCGCGGAGGAGGTGGAAAGCCTGATCGACGACACCGGCTTGGACTACGAGCAGAACGCCAAACTGATCGGGCGCGGCGACGTGATCGTTTCCGTCGATTTCCTGATTCGCTCACTGCGAGTCGAAACAGCGGTGTTCACCTTGCCGGCGGAAAGCTCCTATGCCAGCGCGGCAAAGACCCGGGCGAACGAGGTGTTCGCCCGCTGCTATGACCTTCGCGACTGGCAGGGGCATCGCGTCGCCGCGCTGGATGACCGGCGCCCCCTGTATCGCGAGGAGGACATCAGCCGCATCCGCGATGTAGCGACGGTCGTGCCGATTTCCGAAGCGGGAACGTTGCGGGAGTTGCTGCTGGCAGCGTAAATCGGTGCAGCCCACGCGACAACCGAGCATCCCGCCCATCATGCCCACGCTCAATTGGGGGACGCGCGCCGACGACATCCGCGGCCGCGCCGCCTACGTGCGGCGACGGAAGGAGAAGGCCCCTATCCCTTCTCCGTAGTACTTCGACCTCATGTTTGACGCCGACAGCGCAGCCCGATACCGTCCGGCATCTTGCCCGTGATGGGCAACCCCGCCGCGCAACCCGAGCGGCGGCACCCGCAAGTCCAG
>DASWVP010000033.1:0-8317 GCA_036401175.1 Azospirillum sp.
AGCGCGACCTCGTCCGCCTGACCGCCGAGCGGCGGCTGGACGCCACCGCCGGCGCCGTCGCCAGCCGGCCGCTGGTCGCCGTGTCGGCCACGGCGCCGCTGCTCAGCGCGCGCAACCTGTTCGCCCAGCACGGCATCCGCCATCTGGCGGTGCGCGGCGATGGCGGCGCCTTCATCGGGCTGCTGTCCTTCTCCGACATCCTGACGACGCTGCAGTACGAGTACATCGCCCAGCTCAACGCCACCCTGCGCGAGCGCGACGAGGCGCTGATCCGTTCGCACCAGGACCTGTTCCTGGCGCGCGCGGTGATCGAGGCGTCGCTGGAAGGGGTGATGATCGTCGACGACAAGGGGCGCATCGAATACGTCAACCCCGCCTTCACGCGGCTGACCGGCTATGGCGCCGACGAGGTGGTCGGGCGCAACCCGAACATCCTGAAATCCGGGATGCAGGACGGTGCGTTCTACGCCGCGCTGTGGGCCTCGCTGGCCCGCGACGGGCATTGGCAGGGCGAGATCTGGAACCGCCGCAAGACCGGCGAGGTGTTCGCGGAGTGGCTGAGCATCAACGCCATCCGTGACGGCCAGGGCCGCATGGTGAAGTACGCCGCCATCTTCAGCGACATCACCGAGCGCAAGCGGCACGAGGAGGAGGTGCGCAGCCTCGCCTACGTCGACGCGCTGACCGGGCTGCCGAACCGCCGGCTGCTCACCGACCGGCTGTCGCAGGCGATGGCGGCGGCGCACCGGCACGGCCGGCCGCTGGCGGTGATGTTCCTCGACCTCGACCTGTTCAAGCGGATCAACGACACCTTCGGCCACGACGCCGGCGACATGGTGCTGGCCGAGACGGCGGCCCGGCTGCGCGCCTGCGTAGGCGAGGGCGACACCGTGGCGCGCATCGGCGGCGACGAGTTCGTGCTGGTGCTGACCGAACTGGACGACCCGGCCGACGCCGGCAAGGTGGCGGAACGGGCGATCGCCGCCGTCAAGGCGCCGCTGGAACTGGGCGGGCCACGGGAAGGGCCAAGGGAAGGGGCGTGGGGCGGGCGGACGGTGTTCGTCACCACCAGCGTCGGCATCGCCGTCTATCCCGGCGACGCCGACGGGGTGGACGACCTGCTGCGCTGCGCCGATCTGGCCATGTATCAGGCCAAGCAGGGCGGGCGGAACGGCTTCCAGGTCTACGCCCCGGCGCTGAACGCCCGCAGCCACGCGATGCTGACGGTGGAGAACCGCCTGCGCGAGGCGCTGGAGCGGGGCGAGTTCTCGCTGGCCTATCAGGTGAAGCTGGACCTGACCACCGGCCGCATGGTGGGGGCGGAGGCCCTGGTCCGCTGGAATCATCCGGAGCACGGCGTCGTCCTGCCCGCCGAATTCCTGCCCACGATCGAGCGCATGGGCCTGATGCCGGACCTGGGCGAATGGGTGCTGCGCGAGGCGTGCCGGCAGAACAGGAACTGGCAGGATCGCGGGCTGCCGTCGATCCGCATGTCGGTCAACGTCTCGCCCTATCAGTTCCGTTCGGCCGAGCTGTCGGAGACGGTGAGCCGCGTGCTGGCCGAAACCGGGCTCGCCGCCACCCACCTGGAGGTGGAACTGACCGAAGCGGCGCTGGTGGACCACCCCGCCCGCGTGACGCAGGCGGTCGAGCAGATGAACCGCCTGGGCGTGGTCGTCGCCATCGACGATTTCGGCACCCGGCATTCCTGCCTGGGCGCCCTGCGCACCCTGCCGATCCACGCCGTGAAGATCGACCGCAGCTTCATCGCCGGACTGGACGGCGGCGAGGATGGCGGCGCGCGCGACGCCGACCTGCTGCGCGCCATTGTCGCGCTATGCCACGCCCTGGGCCTCCGGGCCATCGCCGAGGGGGTGGAGACGGTGCGGCAGGTGAAGGTGCTTCAGGACGCCGGCTGCGACGAGATCCAGGGTTATCTGGTCAGCCGCCCGGTGTCGGCGGCCGACCTGGAAAGCCTGTTCAACCGGGATCTGCTGCCAAGTGCATAGGAGAGGACCTACGCCTTGACCGTCACGCCGTTTCCATCTCCTCCACGCCCAGCAGTGTCTCCAGTTGCGCCAGCGGCATGGGGCGGGCGAGCAGGTAGCCCTGGACGAGGTCGCAGCCGGTTCGGCGCAGCAGGGCCAGTTCCTCCTCGCGCTCCACGCCCTCGGCGGTCACCTTGAGGCCGAGGTGGCTGGCCATCGAGGTCACGGCGTTGACGAGGCCGGTCAGCTTGGCGTCCTGGTCAACGCCGGCGACGAAGGAACGGTCGATCTTCAGCTTGCTGAACGGGTACTTGCGCAGGTAGGCGAGCGAGGAATAGCCGGTGCCGAAATCATCCACGGCGATCGGCACGCCCATTTCCGCCAGCGTGCGCAACACCTCGGCCGCCTTGTCTTCGCCGGCAAGGAAGATGCCTTCCGTCACCTCCACCTCCAGCGCGTCGGGCGGCAGGCGGTGGCGGTCCAGCGTTTGGCGGATGTGGTCGATCATGCGGCGGTCGGCGAGATCCTTCGGGCTGACGTTCACGGCGATCGGGAACGGCCGGCCCAACCGGTCGCGCAGGCGGGCGGCGGCGGCGGCGGCGGCGGCGATCACCCAGCGGTCGATCTCCTGCACCAGCCCGGCGGACTCGGCGACCGGGATGAAGACGCCGGGCGGCACATAGCCCTCGCCCTCGCGCCGCCAGCGCACCAGCGCCTCGGCGCCGACGAAGCGGCCGGTGGCGACCTCGGCGAAGGGCTGCAGGTACAGCTCCAGCGCGTCGTTCTCCAGCGCCGCGCGCAGGCCCACCTCCAGCTCGAAACGGCGGCGCGCCTCGGCGTCCATCGATTGCTGGAAATGGCGAAAGGCGTTGCCGCCGGCCTCCCGCGCGCGCAGCGCGGCGCTGTAGGCCGCCTTCTCCACCTCGATGGCGTCGGTGCCGTCGCGCGGCGCGAGCGCGATGCCGATGCGCACGGTGACGCGCAGCGCCGCACCCGGCACGTCGATGGGCTGCGCGGCGGAGGACAGGATGGCGTTGGCGAGCCGCTCGACCTCGGCGACGTCGCCGGGCCGGGCGTTTCCCGCCTGGGCGCGGATGACCAGGAACTCGTCGCCGGTGATGCGCGCCACCGTGTCGGTTTCCAGCGTCAGCGCGGCGAGGCGGGACGCCAGCGCGGCGATCACCGCGTCGCCCGCCGCCTGTCCCAGCGACTGGTTGATGCGGGTGAAGTTGTCGGTCGCCACGTGCAGCACGGCCACCGTGCCGTCCTCGACGAGGTGGCGTTGCAGCCGGTCGTGCGCCAGTGTGCGGTTGGGCAGACCGGTGAGCGAATCGTAGTTTGCGGCGCGGTCCAGCGCCATCTCGAAGCCGCGCTGGAGGGTGATGTCCTGCTTGAGCGCGAGATAGCTGATGGTCCGCCCGTCCGCGTCGACGACGGGGGATATGGTCAGCCGCTCCCAGAACAGCGCGCCGTCCTTGCGGCGGTTGCACAGGTCGCCGTTCCACGGCAGCCCGGCGGCCAGACGCCCCCACATCTCCTGGTAAACCGACGGCGGCGTCAGGCCGGAGCGCAGCAGGCCCATGTCGCGGCCCAGCGCCTCGTCCCGGTCATAGCCGCTGACCCGGCAGAAGGTGTCGTTGACGTAGACCATGCGGCAGCCGGCGTCGGTGATCACCACCGAGGAGGGGCTCTGCTCGACCGCGACGTTGAGGACGCGCAGCGACTGCTCCGCCTCCGCCCGGCGCGCCACCTCCTCCCGCAGGCGCCGGCGCGAGCGGGCGATGTGCCAGAGCGCGGACGACAGCAGGATGATGATGGCGGCGGAACCGCCGGCCACGGCCAGGGGATAACGCACCAGCACGTCGCGAAAGGCGAAGCGGACGGTGGCGTAGGGGCCGACGCGCAGGGTGCGGAACAGCTCGTCCACCGCCTTGTAGCTGAGCGGCACCGCCCAGCCGTGCAGGCCGGCGGCGCGCGCCGCTTCGCTGTCGGCCGGCAGGTTCAGCAGCGCGATCAGCACCTCGCGCGCCAGCAGGTCGGGCGTGCCGGTGACCTGCGCGAGCGGCCATTCCGGGTAGAGCTTCGTGCTGAGCGCGTAGGGGTATCCCGCCTCCCGCCGCGGGTTGAGGACCTTGACGTCGGCAAGGCGAATCTTGCCTTGCGCCGCCATCGATTCGATGAGGTCGGAGCGGACGAGGCCGGCGTCGGCCTGGCCCCGCAGCACGCCCAGGACCACCGCTTCCTGGTCGCCGGTCTCGGTGATGGCCGCCGCCGCGCGGTGCAGCTCGATGCCCTGCTCCAGCGCTTCGCCCAGGTGCATCAGCCAGCCGCCGAAGCCGTCGCGGTCGGGAACCAGCAGGGTCTTGCCCCGCAGGTCGGCGTACCCGTTCAGGTCGGTGCGCCCGGCACGGGCGACGGCGGCGCCGCCGAAGCGGTCGAGCGGGCCTTCCGGACCGGCAAGCAGACGGGTGGCGATCCGCGTGACGTGCCCGGCCGCTTCCATCGTCGTGTAATGGCCGGTGTTGGTGATGATGAAGTCGAGTGTCCGCTCGCGCACCGCCTCGGACATGGCGTCGAGCGAAAGGGGCACGATCTGGAAAGTGCGCGGCGCCAGACGCGCGTCGAGATAGGCGGCGTGGGCGCCCCACTCCGCTTCGGCCGCGGCGACGCCGCGGTAGGCGAGGACGCCGATGCGCACCGGGCGCGGGTCCTCCGCCCCGGCGGCCGCGACGGGCAGCCACAGGAAGACCAGGAGAAAGAGCAGGACGCGGCGCACAGTCGTTCTTATCATTGCGGTTGGTCCCGGCGGAGTAGCCGGAAGCGTTCAAAGACCCATCTCATCCCAGGGGCAAACGTCGCACGGAAGCGACGCCGCTTCAATGACGGATGTCTTGAGTCGGGAAAGTGTCGATACCAAACTACAGGCTGGGCGGGGGTGCATCCCCTGGTGGGACGCCCGCCCACAGCCATCCGGAGGACGAGACAGCATGTCGAACACAGGTTCCGAAGCCGCGGCGTTCGCCGCGCGGTATCCCGGCGCCATCATCCGGCCCTTCCGCGGCGTCTGGCCGCGCATCGCCGAGAGCGCCTTCGTGGCGCCGGGCGCGGCGGTGATCGGCGACGTGGAGATCGGCGCGGAGTGCGGCGTCTGGTACGGCTGCGTGCTGCGCGGCGACGACCACTCCATCCGCGTGGGCGAGCGCACCAACATCCAGGACGGCACCATGGTGCACGTCACGCTGGAGGAGCACGCGACGGTGATCGGTTCCGGCGTCACCATCGGCCACGGGGCGCGGCTGCACGGCTGCACGCTGGAGGACGGCTGCCTCGTCGGCATCGGCGCCATCGTGCTGGACGCCGCCGTGGTCGAGCGCGAGGCGATGGTGGCCGGCGGCGCCGTGGTGACTCCGCGCAAGCGCGTGCTCTCCCGCCAGCTCTGGGGCGGCAGCCCGGCGCGCTACATGCGCGACCTGACCCCGGCCGACATCGAGTTCCTGTCCTTCGACGCCGACCACTACGTCAAACTGGCGCGGACGTACCGGGAAAGCGGCGAGTGACGGGGGCTGGGGGTATTTGAGACACGGATGAACACGGATTCCGCACGGATATATAAAATCCATCTTATCTGTGTCCATCTGTGTCAAAAATCGCCTTCCTGCAACGTGCGGTCAGCGAAAAGCTGTATTTTTTGACGCAGATGAACGCAGATAGACACAGATGAGATAACATTTACTCTTTATTCGTGTTCATCCGTGTAAAAAACCCCTCTTTCACCCCTTCGCGACGACTTCGGCGATGGCTTTGCCGACGTCGGTGGTGGTGGCGGTGCCGCCCATGTCGGGGGTGCGGGGGCCGTCGGCGAGAACGGCTTCGATGGCGCGCAGCACCGCCGCGCCGGCCTGGTCGTGGCCGAGGTGCTCCAGCATCATGGCGCCGCACCAGATCTGGCCGATCGGGTTGGCGATGCCCTTGCCGTAGATGTCCGGCGCCGAGCCGTGCACCGGCTCGAACAGCGAGGGGAAGTCGCGTTCGGGGTTGAGGTTGGCGCTGGGCGCGATGCCGATGGTGCCCGTGCACGCCGGGCCGAGGTCGGAGAGGATGTCGCCGAACAGGTTGGAGGCGACCACCACGTCGAACCGGTCCGGGCGCTGCACGAAATGGGCGCACAGGATATCGATGTGGAACTTGTCGACCCGCACGTCGGGATAGGATTTGGCCATCGCCTCCACCCGTTCGTCCCAATAGGGCATGGTGATGGAGATGCCGTTGGACTTGGTGGCCGAGGTCAGGTGCTTCTTCGGCCGCTTCTGCGCCAGATCGAAGGCGAACTTCAGGATGCGGTCGACGCCCTTGCGGGTGAAGACGGTTTCCTGCACGACGACCTCGCGGTCGGTGCCTTCGAATATCTTGCCGCCGATCGAGGAATACTCGCCCTCGGTGTTCTCCCGCACCACGTAGAAGTCGATGTCGCCCGGCTTGCGGCCGGCCAGCGGCGAGGGGATGCCCGGCATCAGCCGCACCGGGCGCAGGTTGACGTACTGGTCGAACTCGCGCCGGAACTTCAGCAGCGAGCCCCACAGCGACACGTGGTCGGGCACCGTCGCCGGCCAGCCGACGGCGCCGAAGTAGATGGCGTCGTGCGTGCCGATCCGCTCGCGCCAGTCGTCCGGCATCATCCGGCCGTGCTTCAGGTAATGCTCGCAGCTCCAGTCGAAGCGGTCCCACTGGAAGGCGATCCCGAACCGGCCGGCCGCCGCGTCGAGCACGCGCAGGCCCTCCGGCACCACCTCCTTGCCGATGCCGTCGCCGGGAATCACCGCGATCCTGTGTGCCATCGTTTCCTCCCTGTCCCCGTCGGGTTTCTGTTGCTTGCCGACAGGAAAGCCGAAAGCGGCGCCGGAGGCCAGAGTCGCGTGCGCGGGGCTGCCCCTACGCCGCGTCGCGGGCGGATTCCTCACCGGCGGCGGCGCCGATGGCGCGGACGTCCTCGAAGGGGATGGCGCGGAAGGCCGGGCCGGGGCCGTCGGGGCTGTGGCCCAGGGCTTCGCTGAACACGTGGTATTTGGCGTGGGCGGCGTCGATGCCGACGATCTCGCCTGTCACCTCCACCGGCCGCCAGTCGCGGTCGTTGGTGACCACGCGGATGCGATCACCATAGGTGAGGGCCGGTCGGACGCCATGCGCCGCCGCCCAGGCGGCGACCAGCCGGTCGTGCGCCAGCAGCAACTCGTACGTGTAGTCGTCGAGGATCGCCGCCGCCCCGGCGTCCAGGGCGTGGTGGAAGCGCCGCGCCAGTTCGGCCGCGATGGCGGCGCCGTCGCGGTGGTGCACGGTCACCAGCATAAGATGACCGGACAGAATCGTCACGTCGGGGCCGCTGGCCGACCCGGCGACCCGTTCGGCCAGCGCGCGCACGGCCAGCGCGCGGACGATGGGAAGCGACAGGGGCGGGCGCCGCTGTGGGCTGGTGCCGGTCGCGGCGAACCGGGGAAGGTCGGCCACAGCGCTCAGGGCGCGCTGGATTTCGGTGCCGCGGGAGGCGGGAAAAGGCCGGGCGTCCATGCCGCGTCTCCGTGTCTGGGAGCCTTGTACGGGACGCCATTCGCACACATATAGGTTAACGAAAAATCACCATGTCATTGCCCAAAGGGCGAAGCTGTTCGGAAGGGGTATCCCCGTGGCGGGAAGGGGCTCCCGCCACGGAAAAAAAAGGTCGGCGACGTGCTCAGGCCGCGAGCATCTGGTCGATTTCCTCTTTGATGCGCAGCTTTTCGGCCTTCAGCTTCGACACGGCGGTCTGGTCGTAGGCGGGGTGGGATTCCTGCTGGCGAATCTTTTCTTCGAGTTCCGTATGACGCTGACGCAGCGCAGCGATGTGCGATTCTTTGCTCATTGATTTGTCCTCATTGGAGTGATACCCACCACGGTATCCCAATGCACAACACAGGTCATCCGGATAAGTTGACCCGGAAAAGCCGGCCGGGACAGCTTCTTTGCGTGGATGACACGCCGGGATGGATGTGATATGTGCTGCCGCCGCCGGAGGCCTCGCCGACGGCGTCATGAGTCGCCTTGCAGACCTTCGTGGGTGAACGCACCCAGGGGGCCAGTGGGGTGTGTTGTGTTTGATGGATCGTTCATAACGTCGTACCAACGCCCCCTAGAAGATCGCAGTAGAAGACCGCAACCCTGACGCTGCCGGAGCGGACGCCGACCGTTACGCTTCGCGTGCCGCTCTCTATCTGGAATGGAACCGCTTCATGCCGCGCCAAACTCCTCTCGCCGACATCCGCAACATCGGCATCATCGCCCACGTCGACGCGGGTAAG
>DASWVP010000034.1:0-5118 GCA_036401175.1 Azospirillum sp.
CCGCGGGCGGCGTGCGCGACGGCGGCGCACCTCGGCCAGACGGTCGTGGTCCGGCCCGTCGCCGGAGCCGACGCGGGCGAGCGTCATGACGATGATCCGGTCCGGCCACAGGTCGGCGCGGCTCGGCAACTCGGGCGGCCCGACGAAGCGGTCGCGGAAGTCGAGCGACAGGACGATGCGCCGCCACGCGGGCTCCGCCCGCAGCGCCGCCAGCGTCGCGACCCTGGTCAGGCTTTCACTGCCGAGCACCGCGTCGCCGATGCCCCGCGCCAGGAAGCCGCGAACGCCGTCCGCGTCCCGCAAGCCGGCGTCGACCCACAGGCCGACCTGCGGGAAGGCCGCCGTCAGCCGGGCCAGGGCGGCGCCGTTGTCGCCCGTCCCCTCGATGGCGTCGAGGTCGGCCACGTAGAGGAGCGGGAAGGCGAACAGGCCGAGGAGGCCGCGGACCACCGCCACCGGATCGTTGCCGGCGCACAGCGCGGAGTGCAGCGGCGGGTACCGGTCGCGCTCCCCCCGCCGGGCATGGACCACGCCGCCGCCCCGCAGGTCGAGCACGGGTATCACCTGGAACATCTCAAGCCTCCGTGATGGGGAAAACGGCATGCGCATCCTGGTCTGCGAATTCGTGACCGGCGGCGGCATGCCGCCGGGCCTGCCCATCCCCGCCAGCCTCGCCCGCGAGGGCGATCTGATGCTCCGCGCCCTCGTCGGCGACCTGCTGGACGTGCCGGGCGTCGAACCGGTGGTCACCCGCGATGCCCGCCTGCCGCCGCTGCCGCCGGCCGTGCACAGCATAACGGCCGATGGCCCGCCGGAGTCCTGGGCGCTTTGGGGGGACCTCGCGCGGACGGTGGACGCGGTGTGGCCGATCGCCCCGGAGACGGAGGGGGCGCTGGAGCGGCTGAGCCGTCTGGTCCAGTCCGCCGGCCGCCGCCTGCTCAGCAGCCGCGCCGACGCCGTGGCAATCGCGGCGAGCAAGGCGGCGACGGCCGCCGTCCTGTCGGCGGCGGGCCTTCCCACCGTGCCGGCGTGGCGTGTCGAGGATGTGAGGAAGGAGCCGCCGGGCGACGGCCCCTGGGTCGTCAAGCCCGACGACGGCGCGGGGTGCGCCGACACCCGGCTGCTCCGCGACCGGGCGGAGTGGGCGCGCTGGCGGGTCGGGTCGGAGCGTGCCGGATTCGTGGTGCAGCCTTTCGTTCCCGGCGCCCCCGCCAGCCTGTCGATGCTGTGCCGCGACGGGCGGGCGTGGCTGCTGACGGTGAACCGCCAGCACGTCCCGCTCTCCGGCACCGCCTTCGTCTATCGCGGGGGCGTCGTCGGCGGCATGCCGGCAACACCGGGCCTGTCCGATCTGGCCCAGGGCGTCGCGGCGGCGATGCCGGGGCTGTTCGGTTATGTGGGGGTGGATTTCATCGCGGCGTCCGGTGGGCCGGTGATCCTGGAGGTCAACCCGCGCCTCACCACCTCCTATGCCGGTCTGCGGCGCGCCACCGGGCTGAACGTGGCGGCGGCCGTGCTGGACCTGCTCGACCGGCCATCGGCCGTGCCCGCGCCGGTGCGGCGGATCGAACCGGTCACCCTGAACCTGGAGGCGTTGGCATGGGAAGCGGCGGTCTGATCGGGCTGGACATCGGCGGCGCCCACCTGAAGGCCGCCCTGTTCGACGAGGCCGGGACGCTCCGCGACCTCGTCCAGGTGCCGTGCCCGCTGTGGCAGGGGCTCGACCGCCTGGAGGCCGCCGTCGCGGCGGTTCTGTCCCACTGGGGCGCGCCGGGGCGGGCCGCCGCGACGATGACCGGCGAACTCGCCGACCTCTTCGACGACCGCGCGGACGGCGTGCGCCGCATCGTGGCGGCGGTGCGCGCCGCCTTTCCTACCACCGACCTGGAGGTCTTCGCCGGCCCGCACGGGCTGATCCCGGCCGGCGCCGCGCCGGACCATGCCGAGGCGGTGGCCTCCGCCAACTGGCACGCCACCGCCCAGGTCGCCGCCCTGGCCGGCGACGGGGCCGGAGATGGCGTTCTGATCGACGTCGGCAGCACGACGACGGACATCGTCCCCCTTGGCCCAGGTGGTCCGCGCCACGCCGGCTACACCGACGCCGAGCGCCTGGAGTGCGAGGAGCTGGTCTACACGGGCGTCGTGCGCACGCCCGTCATGGCGGTGGCCCGCGCCGTCCCCTTCGCCGGCCGGCGGCGCGCGCTGATGGCGGAGCTGTTCGCCAACATGGCCGACGCGCACCGCCTGACCGGAGCGCTGCCGGACGGCGCCGACCAGCATCCGACCGCCGACGGGCGGGACCACGGCGTCATCTCCAGCGCCCGGCGGCTGCTGCGCATGGTGGGCGAGGACCTGGGAGCGGACGGCCTTCCCGCCGCGCGCCGGCTGGCCCACCATCTGGCGGAACGTCAACTCCGGCGCATCGACGACGCGCTCGATCAGGTGCTGTCGCGCGGGCCTGTGGAGGACGAGGCCGCGCTGGTCGGGGCGGGGATCGGCCGCTTTCTGGTCCGCCGGCTGGCCGATCGGCGGGGCCTGCCCTACCGCGACTTCGAGGCGCACCTTCCCATGGCGCCGGAGCTGCGGGAACGCGTCGGCTGGTTCGCGCCGGCCGTCAGCGTCGGCTGGCTGGCCTTGCACACCCCCCTTTTGATCCGTTGCCCCGACAATCGAATAAGCCCCATACTTCGTTAAGTGACTGAAAAACGGGAAAGACCTTTGGCAAACGTGGCCGTATCGTTCCGGCTTCGTGTCGCGGCGGCGACGCTCGGCGCCTGGATGGCCTGGGCCGCGCCGACGCACGCCGACGCCTTGCCCGTCGTGGAAGTGGCGCCCGGCGTCTTCGTGCACGCCGGCCGGCATGCGGAGACGGACGCCGGCAACGAAGGCGACATCGCCAACTGCGGATTCATCGTCGGCCGCGACGCCGTCGCGGTGATCGACAGCGGCGGCGGGCCGGCCATCGGCCGGCGCCTGCGCGACGCCGTGCGAGCCCGCACCGACCGGCCAATCCGCTACCTCATCAACACCCACATGCACCCGGACCACGTTCTGGGCAACGCCGCGTTCGTACCCGACGAGCCGCGCGTCGTGGCGCACCGGGCGCTCCAGCCCGCCCTGATGGCGCGCAGCAGCCATTACCTGCGCATGTTCGAGGACGCGGCCGGCGCCGACGCCGCCCGCGAGGTGGCGTTCCTGCCGCCCTCCGTCGCCGTGGCCGACCGGCTGGAGATCGACCTGGGCCAGCGGGTGCTGGAACTGGTCGCGCACCCGCCGGCGCACACCGACAACGACCTGACCGTGTTCGACCGCCAGACCGGAACGCTGTGGACCGGCGACCTTGTCTTCATGGAACGCGCGCCCGCCGTCGACGGCAGCGCGCTGGGCTGGCTGGCCGTGCTGGACACGCTGGCGGCGGCCCCGGCGCAGCGCGTCGTCCCCGGCCACGGGCCGGTCTCCGCACCCTGGCCGACGGCCGCCGTGGACCTGCGCCGCTACCTGGAGCAGGTGGTCGCGGGCGTCCGCGCGGTCCAGAAGGCCGGCGGCACCATCCAGCGCGCGGTCGCCGAGGTCGCCGTGGAGGAACGTCCGCGCTGGAAACTGTTTGACGAGTATCACCCGCGCAACGTCACGGCGGTCTTCGCCGAGTTGGAGTGGGAATGAGGAGGGAGGAAGCGATGACGATGCGGCACGCGATCCGGACCGCCGGCAAGGCCACGGCGCTGGCGGCCGCCGGACTGGTCGTCCTTCTCGATGCCGCCGCGCTGGCGGCGCCGAACGACGACGTGCGCTGGGAGCTGCTGCGCGACATGTACTTCGCCGGCCGCCCGGTGGAGGACGCCGGCACGCTGCTCAGCCTGGAGGCGCCGACGCGCGCCCACGACGCGGCGCTGGTGCCGATCCGGGTCACGGCGTCCCCCGGCGCGGATGTGCGGGTGACCGCCGTGCACCTGATCGTCGACGAGAACCCGGTGCCGCTGGCCGCGATCTTCCACTTCGCCGAGGGCGGCGGGCCGCGGACGGTGGAGACGCGCATCCGCGTCAACGCCTACACCAACGTCACCGCCGTGGCCGAGACCAGCGACGGCCGACTGTTGAAGACCGCGCAGTTCGTCAAGGCCGCCGGGGGCTGTTCGGCGCCGGCGATGAAGAACCCGCAGCTCACCCTCGCCCGCATGGGCAAGATGAAACTGAACCTGCCCGACACCATCGTTGCCGGCGAACCGGTCACCGCGCAACTGCTGATCAGCCATCCCAACAACACCGGGATGCAGTACGACCAGCTCAACTACTATTACATACCGGCGCACTACGTGAACAAGATCGCCGTCCGCTACAACGGCGCGCCGGTGCTGGACGTGCAGTCCGACATTTCCCTGAGCGAGGACCCCAGCATCCACTTCTCCCTGGTGCCGGACAAGGCGGGGACGCTGGATGTCACGGTCGAGGACTCGCGCGGCCGCGTCTTCACGCAGAGCTGGCCGATCCGCGCGACCTCGGGCTCATGAGGTCAGAAGCACTTCAGGTCGGCGGCGACCTGGATCTGTCGGAACTCCTCCAGCAGGTCCTTGATCCAGCCGACGCCGCGCACGAGGGAGGCGCGTTCGCCCGGCGCGTCCTGCATGACGCGGGCGGTCTCGATCGCCACATACTTGTCGTAGGGCAGGCGCGCGGCGATCTCGTCGATGCTGCACGCGCATTTGCGCACGACGTCCGGGGCCTGCCCGTTGGCGGCCATGCAGCCGAGCACGTAATCGACGCGCGCGATGGTGGGGTATCCCTCCTCCGCCCGCGCCGCGCCGGCGCCGGCCAGGGTGCCCAGGAGGAGGGCCGCGAAGAGGACAGCGTGTTTGGTCATGACGTCCTTCCGAACCGCGTCGCCGGAGGCATCGGCCATCCTGCGGCATTTCGGCGGACAAGCTCAAGCACCCATTCGGAGACGGCAGGGTGATCGCTTGAATGCCCCTCTCCCTTGACGGGAGAGGGGTTGGGGAGAGGGTGGTTACGGGCGGATGCCCGGAAGAGAGTCTTTCTTCCGCCCTGCCGGGCGTAAATCCCCCCTCTCCCCAACCCCTCCCCCGCAAGGGGGGAGGGGCTCATTGGACGCACGGCGTTCCA
>DASWVP010000035.1:0-1730 GCA_036401175.1 Azospirillum sp.
GCCGCCGACCTCTCGCGCGTGGCCGGCGCGCCGGTGCGCGTGGCCTTCGGGCTGCCGCCGATGGCCGTGGACAACGATGACGCCGTGCTGGTCGACACGCTCGACGTGGCGATCGACCATTACGGGCCGCCACGCGCGGAGTACATCCGCATCAATGCCGATGACGTGGTCGAGGAAACGCTGGCGAGCGCGCTGCTCAAGTCCAATTGCCCGGTCACCGGCCAGCCTGACTGGGCGCACGTGCGCATCGCCTACCGCGGCCCGCGGATCGACCGCGCGGGCCTGCTGCGCTACCTGGTCTCGTTCCGCGACCACGCCGAATTCCACGAGCAGTGCGTGGAGCGCATCTTCACCGACCTGCTGGCGCAGGCCCGTTCCGAGCGCTTGTCGGTGGAGGCGCGCTACACCCGTCGGGGCGGGCTGGACATCAACCCGTGGCGGGCTACGCCCGGTTCCGTGACGCCGGTCGCGCGACGTGAGGAACGCCAGTAGCGCATTGGGTCGGATTTCACCTCGGCGCCATATTTCCTTAACAAGCGCCGTGCCAACGTGCTCGCGTCGTCACGACGCCGGGGAGGAGCCCCCACACCATGAGCACCGAGAAGAATGCCGACTTTTCCAACGTGCAGGGCGGCGTGTCCAGCACCGAGGAAATCCGCAAGCAGGCCGATTTCAGCAACGTGCGGTCGTCGGTGTCCTCGACCGAGGAGATCACGGCCAGCACCGCCGGCGGCACCGGCCAGCAGAGCTATACCGTCGAGAAGGGCGACACCCTGTCGGCGATCGCCAAGCAGTTCTATGGCAAGTCCAGCGCGTGGCGCGACATCTTCGAGGCCAACCGCGACCAGATCGACGACCCGGACCGGATCTTCCCCGGCCAGGTACTGAAGATTCCCGCCATCGACGCCGGCGAATGAGCCGCGCGCGCCCGACCCGATCCCTTTCCAGGAGCCGCACATGATCCGTAACCGCACGCACCTCGCCCTTGCCGCCGCACTCGTCGCCTCGATCGCCGTGATGGGCTGCAAGAAGAAGGAAGAGCCGGTCGTCACCCCGCCGCCGGCCGCCAGCGAACCGGCGCCGATGCCGGCCCCCGCCCCCGTCGCCGCCACTGCGTCGGTCACCGGCGTGGACCTGGGCACCGCCGTCGGCCCTGACATGAAGGTCACCGCGCCGGCCACCACGTTCAAGCCGACCGACACCATCTTCGCCGCCGTCGCCACCAGCACCAGCGACCCGATGGCCACCGTGGCAAGCAAGCTGGGCGCCAAGTGGAGCTTCCAGGACGGCCAGGTCGTCAACGAGGAAACGGTGGACGCCAACCTTACCGGCGCGGGCGTCACCAACTTCAAGATCAGCAAGCCCGACGGCTTCCCGGCCGGCAAGTACAAGCTGGAAGTGATGCTCGACGGTGCCGTCGTGCAGACCCGCGAGTTCGAGGTCAAGTAAGCGCCGCACCCGCGCGGCGGTCGGCTCTCCCTCCCGGGCCCTCCGCCGCCACCTTCTCTCTCCCCGTCTCCAGGCGGGCACCACGGGCGCGATGCGAATCGCGCCCTTTTTTTGGTGGTCAGTCCGAAAAGGTGCCGTCGAGGTAGTACCAGCGGCCGGCTTCGCGCACGAAGCGGCTGAGCTCGTGCAGGCGCGTGGCCGGCGCGCCACCCACCTTCCAGCGCGCGACGAATTCCACGGTGGCGTGGTCGGCATCGGCTGGCACGTGGTGTCGCACCTCC
>DASWVP010000036.1:0-11846 GCA_036401175.1 Azospirillum sp.
GGTTGGAACGGCGGCGGGCGCGGAGGCGGCGCCGACGGCGGCGGCGGCAGCGAGAAACCTGCGGGCGGTGGCGGCGGTGGCCGCAGCGACGTTCGCCGCGGTAGCACCGCCCTGATCGTCGCTGGCGGCGGCGGTGGTGGCGGTGGCGCCCTGGCCCGGAACGGGGGCGGGCAGCGCCGGGGGCCGCGAACGCTCGCCGGTCCAGCGCAGCACGGCGGCGATCAGCTCCTCCGGGTCGAGCGGCTTGGCGAGGTGATCGTTCATGCCGGACTCCAGACAGTGGGCGCGGTCGGACGGCAGGGCGCTCGCGGTGAGCGCGATGATCGGCAGGTCGCCCCCGTGCGGCAGGGCGCGCAACGCGCGCGTCACCTCGAAACCGTCCATCTCCGGCATCTGCACGTCCATCAGGACGGCGTCGAAGCGCTCGGCCATGCGCTGCATGAGGCCGATCGCCTCGCGCCCGCTGCCGACGGCGACGACCGAGGCGCCGGCGCGCTTCAGCATCTCGCGCGCCACCTCGCGGCCGATGGTGTTGTCCTCGACCACCAGCAGGCGCCGGCCGATCAGCGGCTTGAGCGACGCCGGGGCGCACGGCGACGCCGCGAAGCCCGGCGCATGGGCGTAGGCCGCCGCCACCGCGTCCAGCAGGACGGAGCCAGTCACCGGCTTCACCAGCACGCCGTCGAGGGCGCTTTCGGTCACCATCTGCGTCACCTTCTCGCGGCTGAAGGCGGTGACCACGATGACGATCGGCCCCTTGCCGGCGTGATCGGCGCGGATGCGCCGGCCGGCCTCGACACCGTCGATGCCGGGCATCTTCCAGTCCATGAGCACCACGTCATAGCCCTGGCCGGCCGCCTCGGCGCGCCGCAGCTCGGCCAGCGCCTCCTCGCCGGAGGGGCTGGCGCCGGCGGTCCAGCCGAACGAGCCGACCAGCGACAGCAGCGCCGCGCGCGCCGTCTCGTGATCGTCCACCACCAGGATGCGCAGGTCGCGCGGCAGCGCCTTGACCGGCAGCAGCCGCTCGGCCGGCGTCGTGCCGCGCCCGAAGACGGCGGTGAAGCGGAAGTCGCTGCCCTTGCCCGGCTCGCTGTCCACGCTCATGCCGCCGCCCATCAGGGCGACGAGGCGGGCGCAGATCGCCAGCCCCAGGCCGGTGCCCCCGTAGCGCCGGGTGGTCGAACTGTCGCCCTGGCTGAACGCCTCGAACAGCTTGACCTTCTGCTCCGCCGCGATGCCGATGCCGGTGTCGCGGATGGAGAAGGAGAGCACGACACGCTCCTCGTCCATCTCCACGGCCTCGACGGACACCACCACCTCGCCCTGGCGGGTGAACTTGATGGCGTTGCCGGTCAGGTTGATGAGGACCTGCTGAAGGCGCAAGGGATCGCCCAGCAGCGTCGCCGGCACCTCGGGCTTGGTGAGGAACAGCACCTCCACGTCCTTTTCCTCGGCCGAGGAGGAGACGATGGTGGCGAGGTTGTCGAGCAACTCGTCCAGGCGGAACTCGACCCGTTCCAGTTCCAGCTTGCCGGCCTCCACCTTGGAGAAGTCGAGGATGTCGTTGAGGATGCCCAGCAGCGAGCGCGCCGAGGAATGGATCTTGCGCGCGTAGTCGCGCTGGCGCCCGGACAGCTCGGTCTGCTGGATCAGGTGGACGAGCCCGAGGATCGCGTTCATCGGCGTCCGGATCTCGTGGCTCATGTTGGCGAGGAACTCGCTCTTGGCGCGGCTGGCCTGCTCGGCGGCGGCCATGGCGTCCTGGAGCTTGCGCTCGTCCTCCTTGCGCCGGGTGACGTCGGCGAGGTAGGCGACCACCCCCTCGGGCGAGGGATAGGCGGCCCCCTCGTACCAGACGCCGTGCGCCGCGTCGTACGTGCTCAGGGGCGCCGGCACGCGATCGTCCATGGCCCGCCGGTAGGACGCGCCGAACGGCGAACCGGCGGCGTCGGGAAACACCTCCCAGATCACCCGGCCGGTCAGGTCGCGCCCCTGCGCCAGGGTGTCGCGCGCGCGCCGGTTCATGTAGATGAACCGCCAGTCGCGATCGAGGGCGAAGATGCTGTCGGACGTGCTCTCCAGCACCGCGGCCAGCCGCTCCGACGCGCTGCGCGCCGCCAGTTCGGCCTGTTCGGCCACGTGCCGCGCGGCGCGCAGATCGATCTCGCGGGCGTCGAGGCGCTGGACCATCGCGTTGAAGGCGTTGGAGACGACGACGATCTCGGTCGGCGCGCCGCGCGCGTCGATGGTCACCGCGCCGGCGCCGGCGCCGAACCGCTCGGCCGCGTCGCACAGGCGCTGCGTCCAGCGCAGCACGGACATGCGCAGCAGCATCCAGGTGGCGAACAGGCAGGCCAGCCCGGTGACGAACAGGACCGACAGGCTCTGGACGAGCGCATCGCGCGCCTGCGCCCAGATCGCGTCGATGGTGATGCCGACGGCGAAGACCGTCTCGGTCCCGGCGAGGCGCTGAAAGCTCCAGACGCGCTTGATCCCGTCGGCGCTGGTCGCCTCGATGATGCCGGACGGCTCGCTGAGCATGCGCTGCACGTGCGGGAACGACCCGAAGCTCTTGCCGACCCAGTTGTCCGGGTCCGGCTGGCGGGCGATGACCGTGCCGCTGCCGTCGAGCACGGTGACCCGCGAGCCCTCCTGCTTGGCGATGTCGATGAGTTCGGCGTACCAGTTGAGGTCGATGCTGACGCCGATCATGCGCCGCACCTCGCCGTTCTCCATGATCGGCTGCACGGCGAGGACGATGCGGGTGCCCGAACGCCGGCCCAGGATGTAGCCGCTCAACACGAAGTCGCGGGTCGCCAGCGCGCGCTGGAAGTACTCGCGGTCGCCCAGCGTGATGCCGTTGCCCGGCCCCGTGGTGTCGCAGATGATGGCGCCGGCGGCGTCGGTGACCCAGACGCCGGTGGTCCAGCGGTGCAACGCCGGCATGCGCTTTAGGATATCGACGCAGGCGCCGACCCTGGACGGGTCCGCGTCGCGGATTTCCGGCACCATGGACAGGACGGTGATCAGGCTGCGCGCGTCGCCGATCAGCTTCTCCTGCCGGCGCACGCCTTCGCGCGTGAGCTGCTCCGCCAGTTCGCGCACCGACCCCATCTCGCGCGACATGTCGCGTTCGAGGTGGTAGACGGCGCCGAACAGCGACAGACCCAGCACGCACCCGACGATCGCCATCATGCGGGCGTGCAGGCTGCGGAAGCGCAACTGGTCGAGGACGGCGGTCAGAATTCTTGCGGGCATGTCCAGGCGACCTGCGAAACCGCCCCGCGAGCGGCGAGCCGGCTGCCATCCTGACCGCGCACGCGCCACGCCGGCAGGAACAATTTCGGGAAAACACCCCCCACCATCGCAGGCGGCTGCGATGCGGGAGCCGACCCGGCCCCTCGGCGGCCGGCCCATGCTCGCGCATGCTACCACTTTGAAACAAATTCGCGAAGGTACCTAAGCATCCTGCGCGTTGGAACTTTGTCGCATCACATTGCGAACGCCAGCGCGTGGATGCTGAAAAGCCCGTCACCGTCGGTCCAGGCGTCGAGCGCCCGCCAGCCGGCGCCGCCCGCCAGCCGCTGAAACCCGGGCACCGTGTATTTGCAGGAAATCTCGGTGTGGATGGTCTCGCCCACGGCGAAGCGGAACCGGTGCCCGCCCACGGCGGCGGCCTGCGGCCGGACGCTCTCCAGGTGCATCTCGATGCGCCCGAGGGTGTCGTCGTAGAAGGCGCGGTGGCGGAATCCGCCAAGGTCGAAGGTGCCGCCCAGCTCGCGGTTGATGCGGGCCAGCAGGTTGAGGTTGAAGGCGGCGGTGACGCCGCGCGCATCGTCGTAGGCGGCCTCCAGCACCGTCCGGTCCTTCTTCAGGTCCACCCCGACGAGCAGCCGGCTGCCGCGCCCCAGGCGGCGGCCGAGCCGGGCGAGGAACGCCGCCGCCTCCTGCGGCGTGAAGTTGCCGATGGTGGAGCCGGGGAAGAACGCCAGCGTTCGTTCGGGCACCAGCGCGCACGGCAGCGCGAAATCCCGCGCGTAGTCGGCGGCGACCGGCACCACGGTCAGCCCCGGATAGTCGCCGGCCAGCCGCGCCGCCGACGCCAGCAGATGCTCGCGCGAGATGTCGACGGGCACGTAGAGGGCCGGCCGGTCGAGCGCGTCGAGCAGCAGGCGCACCTTCACGCTGGATCCGCTGCCCAGTTCGACCACCGCCGCGTCCGGCCCGGCGAACGCGGCGATGTCGGCGGCGCGGCGGGCGAGCAACGCCGTCTCGGTGCGGGTCGGGTAATACTCCTCCAGCTCGCAGATCGCGTCGAACAGCGCCGAGCCGCGCGCGTCGTAGAAGTACTTGCTGGGCAGGGTCTTGCGGGGCTGCCGCAGCCCCTCCACCACATCGGCCAGGAACTCCCCGGCCATCACGGGATGGGGGTGGGGAACGGCACCGTCCATCATGCATCCTCCGCAAGCCGCAGGCCGGCGAACATCCAGCGCTGGTGGGGATAGAAGAAATTGCGGTAGCTGGCCCGCACGTGGCCGTCCGGCGTGACGCAGCAGCCGCCGCGCAGCACCATCTGGTTGGCCATGAACTTGCCGTTGTACTCGCCGACGGCACCGGCGGCCGGCCGGTAGCCGGGGTAGCGGCCATAGGGGCTGGCCGTCCATTCCCAGACGTCGCCGAACATCTGCGCCGGGGCCGCGTCCGTTCCGGCCGGGCCGGGCCGGGGACGCAGGGCGCCGCGGCCCAGCGTGTTGCCCGCCACGGGAAGGCCGGCGGCGGCCACCTCCCACTCCGCTTCCGTAGGCAGGCGCTTGCCGGCCCAGCGGGCGAAGGCGTCCGCCTCGTAGAAGCTGACGTGGCAGACGGGGGCATCGGCCTCCACCGGCCGTTCACCGGCCAGCGTCATCACCCGCCAGCCGCCGCTGCGATCGTCGTCGCCCCGCCGCCAGTAACCGGGCGCGTTCCAGCCCTGCGCCTGCACCGCCGCCCAGCCGTCCGCCAGCCACAGCGTCGGCGTGCGGTAGCCGCCGTCCGCGATGAAGGCAAGCCAGTCGGCGTTGGCGACCGGGCGGGAGAACAGCCGGAACGGCTGGAGCAGCGCCTGATGCCGTGGCCCTTCGTTGTCGAAGGCGAAGCCGGCCCTGTCGTGGCCGATCAGCCGCACCCCGCCGTCGAACGTCAGCCAGCGTCCCTTTCCCGGCCCCGAATTCACTGGATCCGGTTCGGCCGGCCGATAGACGGGGTTCAGCGGGTTGAGGGAGAACAGGTGCAGGAGGTCCATCAGGATCAGCTCCTGGTGCTGCTCCTCGTGCGCCAGACCGAGGTCGAGGAGCGGTCCCGCGCGCTCGTCCGCGCATTCCAGCAGGCGCTCCATCGCCGCGTCCACGTGGGCGCGGTAGGCGGTCACCTCGGCGACGCCCGGACGGGTGATCATGCCGCGCTGCGGGCGCGGGTGGCGCGCCCCGACCGCCTCGTAATAGGAATTGAAGAGGTAGGCGTAATCCGGATCGAACGGCCGGTAGCCGGGCAGGAACGGGCCGAGCAGGAACGTCTCGAAGAACCACGTGGTGTGCGCCCGGTGCCACTTGGCCGGGCTGCAGTCGGGCATGGACTGGACCGCCTGATCCTCCGCCGACAGGGGCGCGGCGAGGTCTTCGGTCAGCGCCCGCACGCGTCGGTAGCGTGCGGCCGACCCGCCGTCAGCAACGGCAACGGCATCTCCGGCGGCATCTCCGGCGCTGTCACGCATAGGCGGCCTTTCCCGGTTTTCTGAAAAAACGGATCGGTCCTCGGATGGATGTCGCGTCGGATGCCCCCCCAAACGAGAAGCGGCCGGTCCGAGCCGGCCGCCTCTTCCGAGATAGGCCCTCGGACGCCTCCTCCCTGAACTTCTTTTTCTTTGTGAATAGCATTGTTCAGCCTCCGCATCATCCCGCGAAACGGGATAATCCCGTCCTCATTTGTGCTTAGGCGAAAGAAGTAGGAGGCTTGGTCTTAAGGATATGCCCTGGAACCGGCCCGCGCGCGGAACGCGGGCCGGCGGCGGGCGTCTACTGCTTCTGGCCGCGGTTCTGGTTGAGCGACACCATGCTGTCGCTCGACTGGAATTCCGGCATCTGGGCGACCTGCCGCTGCGTCAGCGTGCGGGCGGCGATGCGGTCGCCCTGCGCGTCGAGCAGCGTGAAGTCGACGGCGACCTGCTTGCCGCCGCTGGTGTCGATGACGGCGACGTTGGGTTGGCGGGTGTCGGGGTTCAGCATGATGTCGGTGATCTCGCCGATGGACGCGCCGTCCGACCCGACGACGGTCTTGCCCAGCATCCGCTCCATGCTGGCCATGGTGTGCTGCTGGCCCTGGGCCTGGCCGGACGAGCGCTGGGTCTGCTGTTGCTGCATGGTCTGGCTGCCGGCGGGCGACGAACCGGCGGCGAACGCCACTCCACTGGCGGATATCAGGACGATGGCCGCGGCGGTCGGGAGAAGGTTCCGTTTCATGGAGCACCTCCGTGCAAAGGACTGGAGGCGGCCGGCCACCGGCCGCCATGCCCTTGCCAACCGCCCGCGCGCCCATCCGTTCCTGTCGGACGTCCTCGCCGCCGCTGCGATCCGGGGGGCGCGAAACACCCGCTCAACCCTAGGAATCCGTTGCGCGCGACGGTGGGAATGGATTAGGGCTTACGCATCCGGTCATCGGCAACCGACCCGTGCAGGCGCAGCGCCTCCGGACCCGGCCGCCGAGCCGCGGACAGGGTTCATCCGATGGCCAACGAGGTGCTGTTCGCCGACGATTTTCTGCCGCCGCGCCCGTCCGAGCCGGACGCGGGCGCCCCGTGGCGCGTGCTGATCGTCGACGACGACCCGGAGGTGCACACGGTCACCCGGCTGGCGCTGGCCAAGGTGCGCTTCAAGGGCCGGCGGCTGGAGATGCTGAGCGCCTTTTCGGCCGGCGAGGCGGCCGGCACGCTGGGCGACACACCGGACATCGCCATCGTCCTGCTGGACGTCGTGATGGAGACGGACGACGCCGGCCTGCGGCTGGTGCGCACCATCCGCAACGACCTCGCCAACCACGCCGTGCGCATCATCCTGCGCACCGGCCAGCCGGGACAGGCGCCCGAAGAGAGCGTCATCCTCAATTACGACATCAACGACTACAAGGCGAAGACCGAGCTGACCACGCAGAAGCTCTTCACCACCGTGGTCGCGGCGCTGCGCGCCTATTCCGACATCATCGCGCTGGAAACCAGCCGGCGCGGCCTGCAGCAGATCATCGAATCCACCGACCGGCTGTTCGAGCTGCGCTCCATACGGCAGTTCGCCTCGGGCGTGCTCACCCAGCTCGCCGCCTTCCTGGGCGTGCCGGCGAACGGCATCCTGTGCGCCCAGCGCGGCGCGCGCTGCGTCGGCCCGGCCCCGGCTGGCCAGGACCGCGGCAGCCGCGACGCCGTCCACGTGCTGGCCGGGGCCGGGCGCTTCTCGGCCGTCGGCGAAGGGCCGATCGACGAGCGCGCCGTCGACCCCGCCGTCAGCGCCGCGGTCGCCGAGACGTTCCGCACCCGGCGCCCGGCCTTCGCCGCCGACCACACCACGCTCTACATCCGTGGCCCGGACGCCCAGAACGTGACCGCCTGGATGCAGACGAACCGCCCGCTCGGCGATGTGGACCGCCAGCTGGTGGAGGTGTTCGCATCGAAGATCGCCATCAGCTTCGCCAACGTCTGCCTGTACGAGCGGCTGCGCGAAGCCAACGAGCTGCTGGAGGCGCGCGTCGCCGAACGCACGCGCGCGCTGGAGGAGGCGAACGCCAAGCTGGAACTGCTGGCCACCACCGACGCGCTGACCGAGGTGTGGAACCGCCGCCACTTCATGGAGCTGGCGGCCAACGAGGTGCGCCGGGCGCAGCGCTACCGGCGGCCGCTGGGTGTGCTGCTGTTCGACCTCGACCGCTTCAAGCTGGTCAACGACACCTACGGCCACGCCGCGGGGGACGAGACGCTGCGCATCGTGGTGGCCCGCGCCCGGCAGGCGTTGCGCGCCACCGACTCCATCGGCCGTTTCGGCGGCGAGGAGTTCGTGGTGCTGCTGCCGGAAACCGACCTGGAGCACGCCAGGGTCGTGGCCGAGCGGATGCGGCAGGCGATCGCCGACGGCCCGGTGGATTTCGACGCCGAGCGCTTCCCGGTGACCGCCAGCATCGGCGTCACCGTCTGGCAGGACGGCGAGCCGTCGGTCGAAAAGGCGTTGCGCCGCGCCGACAGCGCGCTGTACGAGGCCAAGCAGCTCGGCCGCAACCGCATCGCCCTGGCCTGATTCACCCCGACCGCGCTGGGGACTCGCGTACGGGCGTGCAGCCAGGGTAGAGTGGTGGTCCTTCCACTTTCCTTTTTCGCATTCGAGCCGTCGAGCCATGTGGCATTCCTACGTCCAGGCGATCCTGATGGCCCTTGCCCTGTCGGGCATGGGGTTCGGCATCGCCAAGGTGGTGGTGCTGGTCGGCGAGCGGATCATCGAACGGCGTCACGGCACCGTCGGCCTGCGCGACCTGCTGGCGCGCCGCGCCAAGCTGGAACAGGGGCTGGACGCCCGGCGCGCCGAGCGCGCCGCCGCGCTGAAGAAGGCGGACGAGGAGGTGCGCACCGTCATCGCCCGGCGCCAGCACCTGGAGCGCCAGCTTCGCGACGCCCTGCACTCCGGCGACCACGTGGTGCGGCAGGTCGGCGACGAGGTGAAGGGCATGCCCTGCTTCATCGCCCAGGTGGCCAACAAGTACGTCGGCACCGGCGTCGACCAGACGCGCGAGCACGCCTTCATCGACCGCTCCTGGTCGCAGCCGCAGACCATCGAGGTGTGGACGACGTCCCTGCCCGAAGCGCGCAAGGACATCGAGCGGCGCTACCCGCCGTCCCTCGGCTATGTGGTCTCGCGCGTGCAGCAGGTCGCCGCCGGCAGCCCAGCCGAACCGACCCGGAAGGCCTCGTAACGACGCCATGGCCTACCTGTTCGCCGCACTCGTCGGAATCACCGCGCTGTTCTACGCCCTGGCCCAGGCCATCCGGCGCATCAAGGAAACCGAGCAGACCATCGCCAAGGGCGAATCCCGCCGCCGCGCCCAGGTGGACCGCATCCGCCGCGCCGGCCGGGCCACTCTGGCGCTCGCCCGCGAGATGCGCGACGCCAAACGCCGCAAGGCCGTCCAGGAACTCGCCTGCGAGGAGCTGGAGGAGCGGCTGCGCGCGTCGAACGCCGTGGACAGGCGGCTCTACGTGCTGGACGATCGGCGCACGCAGAACGACCTGGGCTGGATCGTGCGCGTCGCCAACCCGGAGTACGGGAACCGCGTCAACCCCAACCTGGAGAAATCCGCGCTGGACTCCTGGAAGCGCGGGCGCCGCTTCCTGGTCTGGGCGCTGGACGAACGCAAGGCGCGCGAGAAGGTGACGGCCCGCTTCCACGACCACAAGGGCTTCGCCATCACCGAGGTCCAGCGCCAGACCGAGTGACCGCGTCCCCTTTTTTGTCCACCTCTTGTCAACGTTTTCGGCCCACCATCGGTGTGACGATGGGAGATCCAACCATGGAACTGGCTTTGTTCGGTGTGGTGTTGGCGCTGGCGCTCGCCGGAACGGCGGCGATGCTCGGCACGGAAGACCGCGTTCCCGTGCGCATCCGCGCGAAGGACGGCCGGCGCAGCCGCCGGCCGTAAGCGTTCAGCGGTCCAGGTCGCGGAAGGCGCGGTTGAGTTCGTATTCCTTGGAGGACACGTAGGCCTCCAGGCCCGCGACGCGCTTCTCGAAATCGCGGAAGCGTTGCCCCAGCCCGGCCAGGGAACGGTCGGGCTTGATGGAGACGGTGCGCCAGAACGTCTCCTCGTCCGGCGTGCGGTAGAGCTGCGGCGGGCGCGCTGGCAGCGCGATGGCGGCGATGATGTAGCCGACCAGCACGAACGGGAAGAAGAAGAACCCACCGATCACCGTCGCCAGCCGCACCAGAAACGGATCGATTCCGAAATAATCGCCGATCCCGGCGCACACGCCAGCCATGTAGCCGCGTTGCGGGTTGCGGTACAGGCGGTGCGGGTTGGGTGAGTCGTAAGGCGAGCGATCACTCATGGCCTGCTCCGATCACAGCTTGTTGCGCCAGCCCGGCGCCTCGGCGTCGAGGATGCGCTCCAGCGAGTGGATGCGCCCCTCCAGCCGGTTCGAGGTGTCCCACAGTTCGGCCAGCAGGCGTTCGTCCTGCGCGCTCAGCCCGCGTTGCGAACGCCATTTGGTGATGTAGTGGAAGACGATCCACAGCGGTGCCACCACGACCATGAACAGCACCGCGAGCACAAAGCCGAAACCACTCATCACAGGTCAGCCCTTTTCTTTCTTCAAGCACGGCCCCGCCGCGTCACTGTCCCTTGCGCGCCGCGACACGGGCGCGCAACGCGGCCAGTTCCTCGTCGAGCTTGTGGGCGGACTCCAGTTCCGCGATTTCCTCGTTCAGCGACTTCCGGCGGCCGATGTCATGGATCTCGACACGGCCTTCCAGGTCGTCAAGGTTGCGCTCGACCTGCTCGAAGCGGGCCAGCGCATCGCTGATGCGCTCGTCGTTCAGCTTCTCGCGCACCTTGACGCGGTTGACTGCGGTCTTGGTGCGGGCGACCAGCGCCTGCTCGCGGGTCTTGGCGTCGGTCAGCTTGGCCTGCAGGCGGGTGATGTCGTCGTTGGCCTTGCCCAGCGCCTCGTCGACCTGGGCCAGTTGGGCAGCCAGCGCGTCGGCCTGATCGGACGCCTTGGTCTTGGCCATCAGCGCGGCCTTGGCGAGGTCCTCGCGGTCGCGCAGCAGGGCGATCTCGGCCTTGCGGTCCCACTCGTCGCGCTCGCGGTTGAGGTCGGCGACGCGGCGTTCGACCTCCTTCTTCTCGGCGATGATCTTGACGGTCGAGGAGCGCACCTCGACCAGCGTGTCCTCCATCTCCTGGATGATCAGGCGGATCAGCTTTTCCGGCTCCTCGGCGCGGTCGAGGAGCGAATTGAGGTTCGACTGGATGATGTCCGTCAGGCGCGAAAAGATGCTCATGGTCTCTTGTCCTTGTGGGGCGGTCAGCCGAGAAGCGCGCCGGCGACGATGCCGGCGAAGAAGAACAGCCAGGACTCGGACGGCCGGCTCAGCAGGTAGGCCCGCAGCCGTGCGATGGTGTCCGGCGCGGCCGGCGCGTCGCGGGCGGTGCGGTGGGAACGGTAAAAATCGTCGCTCATGGGACCCTCCTTCACGGCCCTCTTTCAGCAAGCCCCGTGCCAGACCGCCGCGCGCGGCCTAACCCCTTGGAAAACCGACCATCGGCGGGAACGGCTTGACCAGGGTCGACATCACGCCTAGCGTCTTCGGCCATGAGTTCGCTGTTTTCACCACTTCATCGCTGATTGCGCCATGACGATCCCCACCCCACCCTCGCTGCTCGGGCAGTCGCCGGCGTTCCTCGCCATGCTCACGCACGTCTCCCGCGTCGCGCCGCTGGACCGGCCGCTGCTGGTGATCGGCGAGCGCGGCACCGGCAAGGAGCTGGTGGCGGCGCGCCTGCACTTCCTGTCGCGCCGCTGGGAACGCCCGCTGGTCAAGGTGAACTGCGCGGCGCTGGCCGAGACGCTGCTGGATTCCGAGCTGTTCGGCCACGAGGCCGGCGCCTTCACCGGCGCCGTGCGGCGGCAGGTCGGCCGGGTCGAGCAGGCGGACGGCGGCACGCTGTTCCTGGACGAGATCGCCACCGCCAGCCCGGCGGTGCAGGAAAAGCTTCTGCGCGCCGTGGAGTACGGCGAGATCGAGCGCGTCGGCGGCCGGACGCAGACGGTGGACGTGCGCGTC
>DASWVP010000037.1:0-1527 GCA_036401175.1 Azospirillum sp.
CCCCCGCCGCCACGCTGGCCGAGCTGAAGGCGCATCTGGCGCGCGGTGCCGGCGGCGACGCGGCCGCGCTCCTGGACACCGCCGGCTTCGTCTGGACGGGCCAGCCGCCCGCCACCGGTGCGGCGCGGCGGGTCCCGCTCGCCTCCAATGTGGTGACGCTGGATGCCCACCCGAACGGCGTCGTGGTGGTGACGCTGTGCGACCGCGCCAGCCGGAACACCTTCTCGCTGGCCTTCGTCGGCGGCGTCATCGAGGCGTTCGAACACATCGCCGCCACGCCGGACTACAAGGCCGTGGTGCTGACCGGCTACGAGACCTACTTCGCCTGCGGCGGCACGCGCGACGGGCTGCTGGCCATCCAGAGCGGCAAGGCCCGCTTCACCGACGAGCAGAGCTACGCCCTGCCGCTCGCCTGCGAGATCCCGGTGATCGCCGCCATGCAGGGGCACGGCATCGGCGCCGGCTGGGCCATGGGCCTGTTCTGCGACTGGGCGGTCTACAGCGAGGAGAGCGTCTATCAGAGCCCGTACATGCTCTATGGCTTCACGCCGGGGGCGGGCTCGACGCTGATCTTCCCGCAGCGCCTCGGCCCCGCGCTGGCCCGCGAAGTCCTCTTCACCGCGCGGGAGTTCCAGGGGCGCGAGCTGAAGCGGCGCGGCATCGCCATGCCCGTCCTGCCGCGCGCCGCCGTGCCGGGCTACGCGCTGGCGCTGGCGAACCATCTGGCGGCGTCGGACCGCCAGGATCTGGTGCGGCGGAAGGCGGAGCGCAGCCGATCGCTGCGCGAGCGTTTGCCGTCGGTCTTCGCGCAGGAACTGGCCATGCACGACCGGACCTTCGTCGGCAACGCGGACGTCGTCGCCAACATCGACCGCTACTTCAACACCGGCATCGGGGGCGCGCCGGCCGCCGCCATTTCCGCCGCCGCGCCCCGCGGCGCGGCGCCGTCCGGCCAAACCATGCAAAGCGTGCGCGAATCCCTGCGGAAAAGTCTGGCCGAAGAGCTGCTCATGCAGCCGGGGCAACTCGACCTCGACGTTCCCTTCATCGACCTGGGCATGGATTCCATCAGCGCAGTGACGTGGGTCCGCAAGGTCAACAGCCAGTTCGGCCTGTCGCTGAACGCCACCAGGATCTACAGCCACCCCGACCTGACGCGGTTCGCCGAGTTGGTGCTGTCGCTGACGGGGCCGCAGGTGGAGCCGCCGGAACCCGCCCCGCTTGAACCCGCAGCGGACGCCATCGAGGACACGGGCGCGCACGGCGCCGATGCCGGCGAGCTGCTGGCGTGGCTGCGCCGGACCCTGGCGGCGGAGCTGGCGGTCGGGCCGGAGACGCTGGACGACGACACGCGATTCGTCGATCTGGGCCTCGATTCCGTCACCGCCGTGACCTGGATCCGCGGGATCAACACGCGCTTCGGCCTGTCCATCCCGGCCCCCCGGATCTATAGCCATCCGACGCTGGCCGAGTTCCACCGGCACCTGCTGACGCTGGTGGCCGGCCAGGGCGCCGACCGTCCGGCCC
>DASWVP010000038.1:0-4874 GCA_036401175.1 Azospirillum sp.
CGCCTCGACCCTGCTGAAGAAGCTGAACGCGGGCGACATCGAGGGCGCGGCCGGCGAGTTCGGGAAGTGGGTCTACGCCACGGTGAACGGCGTGAAAAAGCAGTTGCCGGGGCTGGTGACGCGCCGGGCCGCCGAAGCCGCCCTGTTCCGCTCCGGCGCCGAAGCCGTGCAGGCGCTGCCCGCCGGCCAGCACCACCCCCAGCCGCAGATGGGCGCCGCTCCGGACGGCGATGACGACGATCTGGTGCGCCGGGTGCAGCGCGTTGTCGGGGTGAAGGTCGATGGCGTGTACGGGCCGGGCACGACGGCGGCCGTGAAGCGCTGGCAGGCCGCGCATGGGCTGGTGGCGGATGGTGTGGTTGGGCCGAAGACGGCGGCGAAGATGGGGGTGGCGTGAGGGGTGCTCCCGACACGAGCATCTTCTAAGCGATAACTCGCTCTGGTCTTCGATAAATGGTCCTGTCATACTCGCATGAAGCGAGCGTTCTGGTGTTCATGCGCATACGCAGGAGGAGGTCGCGATGCAGCGACTGGTTCCCATGGTACCGATGATGGTAGCGGTGAGCGCCTCCGCGATCGGCGCCTAGGCTCACCCCGGCGGCCTGGACCGTAAGGGCTGCCACCACGACCGCAAGAACGGCGGGTGTCACTGCCATTGAGGAGGGGGGATGCGAGTTGTGGTTCTTGTGACTGCATTGGTCGCCTTAACCGGCTGCGCCAACAGTTCAGGGGTTTTCCAGACCGGCCCTGACACCTACCAAATATCCACCCGCGCCACCTGGGAGCTGGGAGGTCGGGCTGGAGCAAAACGCATGGCGCTGGAAGAGGCGACGCGCCACTGCGGCGCGAAGCGCAAGACGCTTACCGTTCTCAACACCTCAGAAGCCTACGGGCATTTCGAGGGCGGCACCGTGGATCTGGTGTTCGCCTGCCAGTGATGGTGGGCCTCGTGCTCGTGAGGGGCGTGCGGTAGGGTGAGTAGACGAAGTGCTGGTTACCTAACGCCACTCGCCTTCAATAGCACCGCGAGCCGTCGGGCAGCCTCATCGGATACAAGGCGCGCTAGCACCTCTGGAGGAGCAGATGGGTCTCTTTGGTCAATGGCGTACAGATAATAACCTACCCCGGTGCAGAACTCAGCATCAGCTTCATTAACGGCCTCGTCCTTTGTAATTGGGCCAATACAAAGCGACTTCGAGTTTGTCACTGCCGCTTCTGCGAAGAACTCTTCCATGACAACCCTCTGCGTGTGAGGCATCTTCGATGGCAAAGGTCAACGCCGACCCCCGCATTTCCGTTAACAAGCTGGGCGAGTACATTGTCGCGAAAGCGGCAAGGCAGGCTCGCATCATCAGGGACCAAAAATATCCACCTGATTACATTACGGCATACTACCGCGACGCACAAGAGGCGATATCGCAATACATCGGCTGCGGAATGGCGGACCAAAGTATTTTGGAAAAGAAGATACTCGTTCTCGGGCAGAAGGTCCCTGGAAACGTACAGGAGTCTAGGCGCCTGACTGGAAACATCGACGCCATCGAAAGGTTCATGAACCTTGTAGATGACATTGACCTATTTGGGGCTACCGCGCAACTTGGCAGTCAGCAACCCCAAACGCTAAAAATACGAAATGTCGACATCAGTGTACGCCCAGAGGTCGTACTAACTGCGAAGGGCGCCAAGGGAAAACCGATCATTGGCGGAATTAAGCTCCACTTTCCGGCCACGTCGGCGCTCTCGGAAGACGCGGCCGGATACATCTCGGCGGCCACGCAAGAGTTCTTCCGCTGGTTTCACCATGACGATGGATCAGCAGATCCAAGGTTGAGTTTCGTCATCGACGTTGGGGGCGGCAAAGTTCATCAAGGCGTTAAGTCTTACAAGCAGCGCTTGAAAGATATCGAGGCAGCGTGCGAGCAGATCGCAACGCTTTGGCCCAACGTAAAGCCGCCTTCCGATTGATCGCGATCACTATGGCGATCCCAAGGGCGCCTCCGGGCGCCCTTCACGTTTCAGCCCTCTGCGTACCGCCAGTACGCCTCCACCAGCACCCGCAACGCCACCATGAACTCTGGCACCGGCCGGCCCTGGTGCCGCGCCCGCTCGCGCCGCTCGTCCACCAGCTTGCACAGACCCGCCACGCTCAGCCCCTCCCGCCGCGCGATGGCGTCCAGCTGGACGCCCAGGTCCGGGTCGGTGGTGAAGATCAGGGAGGCGGTGACGAGCGGGCTCATGATGGCGCATCTGGCAGTGGTGTAGATGCGCAAGACATGCGCGCACATGAGCATGTATGCAACGCGGCGGAGTGACGCCACATCGGGATATGGCCGGCAGATCGGTCGCCGGCCACACCGCCATGCTTACCGCCGGGAGGTTCCGGCGGAGTGGTCAGTTACCGCCGAAGAACAATTCCAGATCCTCCCTCACGTCGATTGTGTTTTGCTGAATGCGGAGGCTTTGCAACAGGGACCGGGGCGCCTGTCGGCCATCCGGCATCAAGATCGTCGGAGGCGTGGTCAGGCCGACCCGGCCAACCGACATGGAAGGCGTGGTGACCTGTCCAGGGCTGACCGACATCGTAGGCGTCGTCACCCGCCCTGGGCTGACCGATAGGCCGGGCATCTTCACGTTGCCTGGGCTGACCGTCATATCGGGTGTCGTGATGGTGGAGGGGCCGGCCGAAAACGGCGGCATGGCGGGACGAGTGGGAATCCACGACGGCGTGGCGCTCAGGGCGTTGCGGGTCGCGCTGAACGGCAGCCGGCCGCTGGGGTTCGGATCAAACGGCAGCAGAGGCCCGGCGGTGAGCGTGTTGCGCGTGGCCGGCGCGGCGGACATGCCGCCAGCCTTCGGCGCAGGGGCAGCGGTGGGTGCCTGGCTTGACATGCCTGGGGAGGCGGCCAAGGCGGATGCGGCAGGCGACATGGCGAGCATGGATATGGCAACGCAATAGGCGAGGCGGGGCAGGCACGGCATCGGCGGCTTCCTTGTTGCGCGCCGGAACCTGTGCTCCGGCGAGCGGGGTTGAAGGCGGCCGGAGGGAAGCATGCCCGAACGCGCACCGCTGTGAGCCAGACCACAGCGTTGGCGTCATTCTCAGCCCGTAGGGCGATGCTCGGCGAGCGATATCGGAATTCCGATATCGGTGAACCTGAGCGGGATGCTTGACGGAGGCGCCTACGGGCGCGCCGATCCGGCGAGCACACGCCATGCGTCCCAATACCATGTACAGATCGTCATTGTCTTGACCAAGAGCGCACCGGGACTCTTGATCCTTCGGAATGGATATGACTGCTAGCTCGGGGAAGTTTCTGTCGGACGTGAGCTTAATATCTATAGGGTATCCTAATCATCGCCTGTGATTATGAATTCCTCTGCTACAAGCATGAAGCATGGAGGAGTGCCATGTCCGCATCCGTGATTGTGTTTGTTAGAAGGTCAAAGTTTGGAGGTCAGGCAAAGCTGAAGCTGTCGCTTGACAGAGTGCCTGTTATTGGCGACTACATACATATCGGAGGAAGTAACATAGCCAAAGTAAATGCCGTAATATTGCTCAACGACGGCGCAGCTGCGTCAGCTTATGTCTATGCGGACCATGACCCAGACGATATCCCGGATGAACTACAGTAAGCTAAAAAGCGCTCTCGTCATTCAGACGGTCGACCTGCCGGACGAGGCGAACTGACCGCCACCCACCTATCCCACCATCCACCCCAGGCCGCCCGGCAATCGCCCGGCGGCCTTTTTCGTGCCCGCACGCCGGGCCCAACCACGGAGTCCACCATGGACCTGATCTCCATCCTCGACTTCTACATGCTGCTGGCCGGCCATGTGCCGTCCTGGCTCGTGCTGCCCTTCGTGGTGGCGTTCGCCGCCGGCTCGACGGTGACGAACCTGTTCCCGACGCCCGCCCGCCCGGCGGCTGGCGCGCCGCTCTCCGCCCGCCTGTGGTTCGCCGCCTACCGCCTGTGCGAACTGCTGGCCTGGGTCGGCACCCGCGCCAAGCAGCGGCCCGACGAGGCGCTCCAGATCATCGCCGCCGTGAACCGCCTGCGCCGCGCGCCCGCGTTCAGCAGCTCGGCGCCCGCACTGGACGATATCGCCAAGGTCGCCCAGGACTTGGCCGGCAAGCCCGCCGCCAAGGCGTCGCCCAGCGCCGGCCCGCGCACCGGGCTCAGCATCGCCGTCGCCCTGGTGCTGTCCGGCTGCATCCTGCTGCCCGGCTGCGCATCGCTCACCGGCGGCGCCACGCCCGAGAACGTGCTGGCCGATGCCCGCTTCGTCCTCGCCCAGGTGAAGGGCGTGGCCGACGTCTACCCGACGCTGCCCGACCACGACAAGAAGACGGCCGAGGCGATGACGGCCGCGGTGAAGACGCTGGATGCCGCGATCACCAATGCCCAGGGCGCCCTCGACCGAGGCGAGGACTGGCGCTTGCCGGCGCTCTACGCCGCCGTCTCCACGGCCACCACCGAGACGTGGAAGTGGGTCTACACCCACAGGGTGGCGATCACGGAGCCGGTGCCCGCCGACACCAGCGCGTCGGTGGCGAAATGACCGGCCGCGCCCTGGTCGAAACCCTGGCGATCACCGGCCCGCACGCGGCGATGCTGCGGGCCGCCCGTGATGCCCTGTGCGCCGACACGCTGGCGCTCGGCCTGACGCTGGTGGTGTCCGAGGACTGGCGGGAACTGGAAGAGGTGAACCGCGCCAACGTCGCCACGTGGCTGCCGCTGATGCACCAGCCGAACGGCGAGGATGCGTTCTGGCTGGCTGCCGTCGATCGGGATGGCGCGGTGGTGAGCACGCACGGCGGCGTGCTGATGGACTGCTCGGGGCGCAGCTTCGGCGAACGGCTGTCCGACCTGTCG
>DASWVP010000039.1:0-14534 GCA_036401175.1 Azospirillum sp.
CGCAACCACATCCGCCAACGGCCCGCCTCAAAAAGGCGGGCCGTTCGCGTTTCCGGCCTGGCACACGCGCGCGCAACACCCCGCAGCGAAATGAATCGATCCGTGAGGGGGCGCGCGTCAACCCGCCCCGCGCTCCAGCCAACACGGCGTTGCGCCGGAGGATCGCGCCGGCTTCCTCCTGGTGCCCGATGATGGATTGTGCGGAACCGACCGGCGGAGAGGGGGTTGACCAGACAGCGCCTGCACACGGGAGAACAGCCATGAAATCCATACTGGCCGCCTCGGTGGCCCTGTCGGCGTTGCTGGCGACCGTCCCTGCGGCGGCGCAGCCGGGCGGCACCGGGCCGTCTCCATCGTCGTCCCATCGGGCGCCGACGGACGCGCAGACCCAGGAGGCGCCGGCGACGAGCCTCGGACGCCAGTACGGGGCGCCGGCCGGCGACGCGCTGGTCACGCCCGCCAATCCGGCCGCCGCCGCCCGGCGCGACGACCCGTCCAACGCCCCGGGGCTCACCGTCAATCCGGACATGCTGGGCGCGCGGGACGGCGCGGTGGCGGACGGGGTCCGGCCGCCGGGCAACCGCGCCCCCGACTACCGTGTCGTCGACGAACCGCCGATGCGGCGCCTGAACGACGCGGGGACTGGCGCCACCAGCGCCAAGATCGGCGTCGGCGAGCGAAGGCCCGATCCCTCCGTTGCCGAACGCACCGGCGAGGGCGTCCCGGTGACGGGCGACGAGTCGTACCAGCGCCCCGGCTTCGATCCGGCCGGCGATCCGGCGCCGCCGAAACTGGCGGACGGGCCGGTCACGCTGCCGCCGCACCCGGATTCATCGAAGTAAGGGGCTGAAGTCGGGGGCAACCGGCGCGCACCGAAGGGCGGTCCTGGCCGGGACCGCCCTTCGGCATTTGGGCGCAGGGCGGCGGGGGCTACAGGGACTCGTCGTCGATCCGCCCGTCACCGCCGGTCAGAAGGCCGGGTTCGTCGACACCGCCGCTGTCGAGCCCCGGCTGGTAGAGCCCGCCCCTGTCGTAGATGCCGGCGTCGTAGTTCTCGCTCCCGGTGCCGCTGGCCTGATAGGCGCCGGTCGAGACGCCGGCGCAGCCCGACAGGACGAAAGCCGCGCCGGACGCGGCGAACGCGATCCACTGCTGCATCGCTCGATCCTTTCCATGATTTCTGGCCTTTCCATGATGTCTGGCCTCTCCATGATGCCTGGTCAACTCCGGCCGGGGCGGCCCGTTCCGCTCCGCCGGTCTCCTCGGACCAACTCCCCGGTGCTGAAGGCGGGCCGTGGCCCGGGCGGCGGCCATCCGCCGCCATGAAACCGGATGCCCTGGCCGGAGTTGACCCGGTGAAGGCCGCCCGGTCGGGACGGCCGCATCCAGTTCAGGAAAGGATCGACGATGATGAAGCAGGCATTTCCGATGGCCCTCCTGGCCGGTGCCCTGGCGGCGGCTCCCGCGGCCTTCGCCCAGACGAGCGGTTCCAGCGGCGTGGACTTCGGCGCGCCGAGCGGCCAACTGGCGCAGGGCCGGATCCTCCTCGACCTCGACCGCATCCCCGATGGTGACCAGCGCCGTGGCCCCGGCCAGACCCCGAGGGAGCTGATGGCCACCACGCTGCTCAACAACTTCAGCAGCTACGGCTTCACCACGGTGCGGAACTTTCAGAAGGCGGGCCTGAACTATGTGGCCGAGGCGCGCCACAGCGACGGCCGGTGGATGACCGTGCAGATCGACCCCGTCTCGGGAACCATCAGCACCGTGCGTTGATGCTCCGGTGAGGGAACCCGGCACCGCCACGCGAGTTTGACTGGAGATGCCGGACTGGCGCTGGGGGGGCCATGGCCGAAGGCACGGGACAGGCCGGTGCCGGGTCCGGCGTCCGGGTCTCAGGCACCGCCGCGCCGCCGCGTGGCCGCTTCGACCCGCTCCAGGAGGGTGGCGATGAGCCTGAGGTTCGCGGCAAAGCCGATCAGCACGAGCCCGGCGACCACGCCCGCCCCCAAGGCGGCCAGCGCGACCGCCAGGGCGGGCCAGCCGCCGGCCACGAAAAAGAGGACGGCGAGCATCGCGCCGCCGGCGATGCAGGCCCAGCCGGCAAGGTCGAGAACGCGAAGCAGCAGCGGGAGGGGCATGGGCGGGTCCTTTCTGCGATCTGGCCTGCGATCTGGCCTGCGATCGGGTGTCCGTCACACGCCAACCGCCGGAGGCCGCCGATGATCGTGGGGTGGGCGATTTTGGCCTATTCGCTGGCCTACGTCGGCATTCTCTTCGCCATCGCCTGGTGGGGCGACCGGGCAAGCCGGCGTCGCGGGCGCCCGGCGGCGCGGCCGATGATCTATGCGCTGTCCCTGGCCGTCTACTGCACGTCGTGGTCGTTCTACGGCAGCGTCGGTCTGGCGTCGTCCACGGGGTATGGGTTCCTGCCGATCTACGTCGGGCCGATCCTGCTGTTCACGCTGGGATGGCCGCTGCTGCACAAGATCGTGCGCGTCGCCAAGGCTCAGAACATCACGTCCATCGCCGACTTCATCGCCGCCCGCTACGGCAAGAGCCCGTCGGTCGCGGCGGCCGTGTCGCTGATGGCCCTGATCGGCTCGCTGCCCTACATGGCGCTCCAGCTCAAGGCGGTGTCCGGCAGCTTCCAGGCGCTGCTCCGGTATCCGGAGGTGGTGATGCTGGCCGCGGCGCCGCAGGGCTCCCCCTGGCGCGACACCGCGCTGGGCGCGGCGCTGATCTTCGCCCTTTTCGCCATCCTGTTCGGGACGCGCCACGTGGACGCCACCGAGCACAACGACGGCATCGTCCTGGCCATCGCCGCGGAGGCGGTGATGAAGCTGGTGGCCTTTCTCGCCGTCGGCGTCTTCGTCACCTGGGGCCTGTTCGACGGGCCCGGCGAACTCGTCGGCCACGCGCTGGCCGAACCCGGCCTGCGCCAGCTGTTCAGCAGCGGGTTCGACGGCGGCGCCTGGATCACCATGACCATGCTGGCCATGCTCTCCGTGCTCTGCCTGCCGCGGATGTTCCACGTGGCGGTGGTGGAGAACCGGGACGAGACGCACATCCGGGTCGCGGCCTGGGTGTTTCCGCTGTACCTCGCCGCCATCGCGCTGTTCGTCGTGCCCATCGCCGCCGCCGGGGTGCTCCTGTTTCCGGAAGGCACCGTGAACCCCGACATGTTCGTGCTGGCGCTGCCCATGGCCGGTCATCAGGAGCTGTTGACGGTCGTCGCCTTCATCGGCGGGCTGTCGGCCGCGACCGGCATGGTGATCGTCTCGTCGGTGGCGGTCGGCAACATGGTCAGCAACGACCTGATGATGCCGCTCCTGCTGCGCCGCCGCCGCACCCGCCTGCGGGACGACACGGACATGCGCACCCTGATCCTGCGCATCCGCCGGGCGACGATCCTGGTGCTGATGCTGCTGGCGTACCTCTATCACCGGGCGGTCGGCGACGCCTTCGCGCTGGCGTCCATCGGCCTGCTCAGTCTGGCCGCGGTCGCGCAGTTCGCCCCGCCGCTCATCGGCGGGCTGGTCTGGCGCGGCGCTACGGCCGCCGGCGCGTTCTGGGGGCTGGTGCTGGGGTTCCTGGTGTGGATCTACACGCTGCTGCTGCCCTCCTTCGCCCATGCCGGCTGGATCTCGCCCGGCCTGATGGAAACCGGCCTGTTCGGAACCGGCATCCTGTTGCCGCAGCGGCTGTTCGGGCTCCGCCTCGATCCGTTCGTGCACGGCGTCTTCTGGAGCCTTCTGGTCAACATCCTGGTCTTCGTCGCCGTGTCCCTGCGCACCGTGCCCAGGCCGATCGAGCGCTTGCAGGCAAGCGCCTTCGTGGACCCGGACTCCCACGCGGGTCCCTTGACCTCGGGGCTGCGCACCGGCTCGGTCACCATGGAGGAGCTGCAGGCGGTCGTCGGCCGCTATCTGGGGCCCGAGCGGGCGCAGCGGTCGTTCGCGAACCTCGACCCGCCGGCCGGCGAGGGCGTCGACCTCCAACTGATCCGCCATACCGAGCGGCTTCTGGCGAGCGCCATCGGTGCCGGCTCGGCCCGTCTCGTCATGGCCTCGGTCCTGGAGCGGCGCAGCCTGGGCAAGGTGAACGCGCTGCGGCTGCTCGACGACGCCACGGCGGCCATCCAGTACAACCGCGACCTCCTCCAGACGACCATCGACAACGTCGCGCAGGGGATCGCCGTCTTCGACAAGAACCTGCGGCTGGTCTGCTGGAACCACCGCTTCCGCAAGCTGCTCGACCTGCCGCCCAGCCTGGGAAGGGTCGGGACCCCGCTGGGCGACATCCTGCGCGCGGGTGCGGCGCGCGGCGACTTCGGGCCGGGGGTCCTCGACGACATCGTCGCCTGCGAGATGGAACGCTTCGTCGCCAGCGCCGCGGCGCCGGTGGAATACCGCCGCCGCACCGGCTGCGTGCTGGAGATGCGGACCAGCCGGATGCCCGGCGGCGGCCATGTCGCCACCTATTCCGACATCACCGAACGGGTGCGCGGCGCCGAAGCGCTCGCCCAGGCCAACGAGAACCTGGAGCGGCGCGTCCGCCGGCGCACCGCCGAACTCGCCCGCGCCAAGGCCGCCGCGGATGCGGCGAACCGCGACAAGACCCGCTTCCTGGCCGCCGCCAGCCACGACCTTCTGCAGCCGCTGAACGCCGCCCGGCTCTACGCGTCCAGCCTGGTGGAACGCCGCATCGGCGGCGGGGAGGCCGACGTGGTCCGCAAGCTGGATGGTGCGCTGGCCTCCGTCGAGGAATTGCTGGGCGCGCTGCTGGACATTTCCAGGCTCGATGCCGGCGCCGTTTCCCCGGAGCGGAGCAGCTTCCGCCTCGACGCGCTGTTCGCCGCGCTGTCCGTCGAGTTCACGCCCATCGCCGGGCAGCGCGGGCTGCGCCTGCGCATCGTGCCGTGCGGGCTTGCCGTGGACAGCGACTGGCGCCTGCTGCACCGGGTGTTGCAGAACCTGCTGGCCAACGCCATCCGCTACACCCCGCGCGGCCGCGTGCTGATGGGCGCGCGGCGCGCGGCCGGCGAGGTGGAGATCCAGGTGTGGGACACCGGCATCGGCATCCCGCCCGACAAGCAGGCGCTCGTCTTCCGGGAGTTCCAGCGCTTCGTCGATGTCCCCGGCGTGGCGCACGGCCTTGGGCTCGGCCTGTCCATCGTGGAGCGCATCAGCCGCGTTCTGGACCATCCGCTGAGCTTGCGCTCGACTCCGGGCAGGGGGACCGTCTTCGGCGTGCGCGTGCCGCGCGCGCCCGTGCCGCCGGACATGGGCGAGACGGCGCCGTCGGCCCCGGCCGCCATCGCGCCGAACGCCAGGGTGCTGTGCATCGACAACGACGCCGCCATCCTCGACGGGATGCGCACCCTGCTGGGCGGCTGGGGATGCAGCGTCCGCACGGCGGCCGACCTGGATCAGGCGCGGGAGGCGGTCGATGCGGAACCGCCGGACATCGTCCTGGTCGACCTGCACCTCGGCGACGGCGCCGACGGTTTCGCGTGCGTGGACGACCTGCGCCGGCGGCTGCGCACCGACGTCCCGGCCATCCTGATCACCGCCGACCGGTCCGAACCGGTCAAGGCCAGGGCGGTCGCCGCCGGCCTGCCGCTGTTGAACAAGCCCGTGCGGCCGGCGGCGCTGCGCACGCTGATGCGCCGCGCGCTCAGCGCGCGCAGGGTGGCGGTGTGAGCCCCCCGGCCGGCTACGCGCCGGACGCCGCGCGGCGGATGAGTTCCTGCGGGGCGTCGGCCTCGGCGGCAAGCCGCCGCGCCAGGATCACCGCCTGGGTGCGGCTGACCACGCCCAGCTTCTGCAGGATCGCCGAGACGTGCGCCTTCACGGTGCCTTCCGACACGCCCAGTTCGTAGGCGATCTGCTTGTTGACCAGACCGTCGTTCAGCATCATGAGCACGCGCACCTGCTGCGGGGTCAGGCTGGCCAGACGGGCGGTCAGGGCGCTGTCCTCGTCCGGTTCGCCGGCATGGAGGTCCACGCCGGGCGGCACCCAGACCGCGCCGTCCGTCAGGGCGCGCAGCGCCGCGCGCATCTCCTCCGTCCGGGCCGATTTGGGAATGTAGCCGGACGCGCCGGCGTCGATGGCGCGGCGCATCACCCGCGGCTCCTCGTTGGCGGAAACCACGGCGATGGGCAGGTCGGGGTGCTGGGCGCACAGGTAGACCAGCCCGGCGAAACCCTGCATGCCCGGCATGTTGAGGTCGAGCAGCACAAGGTCCGCCGCCGGCCCGTCCCGGAGCACCGCCGCGACGCCGCCGAGCGTGCCGGTTTCGACGATCTCCGCACCGGGCAGCGCACCGGCGACCGCAAGGCGCAGGGCGTCGCGGACCATCGGATGGTCGTCGGCGATGACGATGCGCTGGCCCATCCTGGGATCCTCCGCCGCTGGAGCCTTGCTCCGCTCTAAACCAAAGTCAAATTGCCAGCCCGCGTCCCCGGCCCTAGGCTTGCGGGAGTACAGACAACACCGACGACCGCCGAAACCGCAGCGCACCGAAGTGCTACTGCGAACGAACAGGCTATTGCCCGGCGGCCGCTGGACCGGGGACACCTCATGGAACGGCGGAATTTCCTGAAGGCCGTGGGCCTCGGGCTGGGCGGAGCCGTGGCCGCGGCGCCCGCCACCGCCCAGCCCGCCACCGCCCAGCCCGCCGCCGCGCAAAGCCGGCCCGAGATCCGCTGGCGCATGGCGACGGGCTTCCCGACCGGCCTCGACACGCTGAACGCCGGTGCCGAATTCCTGGCGCGCCGCGTCGGGGCGCTGACCGGCGGCGCCTTCCGCATCCGCGTCCACGCCGCCGACGACATCGTTTCGCGCTTCGGGGTCCTCGACGCCGTGTCCTCGGGCGAGGTGCCCATCGGCTTCACGGCCGGCAGCCACTACGCCGACCGGGATCCGGCGCTGGTTTTCGACACGGCGCTGCCCTTCGGCCTGAACACCCGCCAGCGGAACGCCTGGATGTACCATGGCGGCGGCCGGGAACTGATGCGAAGGATCTTCGCGGATCATGGCGTGATCCCCATTCCGGCCGGCAACACCGGCGCGCAGATGGGGGGATGGTTCCGCCGCGAGGTCAACACGCTCCAGGACCTCAACGGGCTGAAGTTCCGGGTCGGCGGCATGGCCGGCGACATCCTGGGCAAGCTGGGCGCGGTGCCGGGCCCGGTCGCCGACACCGATCTCCGCGCCGCGCTCCAGTCGGGCGCCATCGACGCGGTCGAGTGGGGCGGCCCGCAAGACGACCTGCGCCTCGGCCTGCACAAGGCGGCCCGGTACTATTATTACCCGGGGTTCTGGGAGGCGTCCGCGCAGATCTCCTGCTGCGTCGGCTTGCGCCGGTGGGAGCGGCTGCCGGAGGAATACCGCGCGGCGCTCGAGTCCGCCTGCGCCGAAACCAGCCTGTGGATCACCGCCCGGTACGACGCCGACAACCCCGCCGCCCTCAAGCAACTCGTCGCCGAGGGGGCGCTGCTGCGCCCCTATCCGCTCGACGTGCTCAAGGCTGCCTACCGGGCGACCCGGGAGCACCTGAAGGCGCTGGCGGCGCGCGATGCGCGGTTCGGCATGGTCCACGCGTCCTGGGCGCGCTTCCGCGACGACCAGCGCCTGTGGTTCCGCGTCGCCGAGCACAGTTTCGACCGCTTCATCTCCCTCGTCGCGGCCGACGGGGATCGGCCGTGAGAGGAAAGGCAGCGGTGGCGGCTGGTTCGGTCGCGTTGTCATCGGTGCTGCGCGCCGACCCGCAGCGGATGAAACTGGGGCGCAACCCCATAGCCCCTCCCCCGGCTGGGGCCGGGGGAGGGGGTGGAATCGCGGGATTCATGCGGCGGCGCGCCGGGCGCCGTTGCCCACACCGCCGGCCGCCGGACGGGCGCCCGCCGATCGGTGCTGCGTCGCGGCGGAGGTGCCGGCATGGCTGGCGCGAAGCTCCGTGCGGGCGCGCGACAGGCGCGACCGCACGGTGCCGATGGAAACCCGCAGGGCGGCTGCGGCCTCCTGGTAGCTGGTGCCGTCGAAGGCGACCATGCGGATCAGCCGGCGGTGGTTGGGCGTCAGCTGTTCCAGCGATTGGCCGACCTCGCGCAGCATCACCTGCCAATCCTGGGCCGGCGGCGATGTGATGGTGTCCTCGGTGACTTCGGTGCGGGTGATGCGCCGCTCCCGGCTGCATCGGGTGTAGTGCAGGTTCTTCAGGATCGTGCTGAGCCATGCCTGGAGGTTGGTGCCCGGCTCGAACTTGTCGCGATTGCGCAACGCGCGCTCGACGCAGTCCTGGACCAGGTCCTCGGCTTCCGAAGCGTTCCGGGTGAGCCGTCGGGCGTACCGCTCCAGTTCGGGCACGCCGCGGACGATGTCCCGATCGAAGTCGAAGCCTATGGGGCGCTTCACGGTGGCCCTTGCGGTGGCCGGGACGGTCACCTGTTCCGTCGGCATCGCGTCTCTCCTGTTTCCGTTCCGCGGGGGGGCGGGGGAGCGGCCATGCCGCTCCATGGGCGTCCTCGCCATGCTGGCCGGCGCCGCCGGGGCAATGCTCCGCCCCTTCGCACGCACCCTTGGGCGCGTCGCGATCTCGGCGATCGGCGGTGTCGTGGTCGGTCGTGTCGTCCTGTTCTTCCGGGAAGCTATTGCTTGCGGAAGGAAGCGGCAATTTGACTTTGGTTTAGACGCGCCGCGACTTCACCGGCCCCCCCCGGGGCCGGGCGCGGGGATCAGGCCCCGCTGCCGACCCGCGCCGGGGCACGGCGGACGGTGACGGTGGGCTCCAGGCCGAAGTCCACGGTGCCGGTGGGCGGCATGTCGGCTTCGGCCTCGACGCGGAACATGACGGCGTCGACGATGCGGTGCAGGTACTGCCGCTCGCCGTATTCCGCCCCGGTGACGCCGCAGTTGGTCAGGTAGGTGCCGCCGAACAGCCGGCAGGTGAAGCGGAACGACACCTCCAGCACGCTGCCCGCCGCCACCTCGGGGATCAGCTGCGAGGGCCGGTGCGACCCCATGCCGCCCAGCCCATAGCCCTGCAGCGTGCGGAAGATCATCATGCACAGCAGCTGATAGGCGTCGCGCTCGACGTGCACCTCGTAGCGGTAGACGTACTCCTGCCCGCGGCGCAGCACGTTGACCGTCCGTCCGTCCGGCGTTTCGATGCGCGGATCGACGATGCGGGCGCCGTTGACCGCGTATTCGGTGCGGCTTTTCGCCACGAGGTTGGGGTCGTGGAACGGGTCGCCGCCGTCCGTCGCCGCGACGCCGGCTTCCGGTTCGGCCGGGGCGGCGTCATCGGCCGACGGCGTGCCTTCGCCCATGCCGGCGATATCCTGGAGGATCTGGTCGCGCTGTTCCACGGGCGCGTAGAGCAGGCGCTGGTACTGCGTGATCACCGTCTTCGGCGCGCCGGCCAGGATCAGCCGGCCGTGGTCGAGCAGCAGGGCGCGCTTGCAGAACTGCACCACCGCGCGCGGGTCGTGGCTGACGAACAGCAGCGTGCCGCCCTGCTGCTGGAACTCGGTGACGCGGGCGAAGCACTTGGCCTGGAACGCCTCGTCGCCGACCGCCAGCGCCTCGTCGACGATCAGGATGTCGGGGTCGACCGAGATGGCCAGCGCGAAGGCCAGCCGGATGTACATGCCGCTGGAATAGACGCGCACGGGCTGGTCGATGAAGTCGTCGATGTCGGCGAAGGCGATGATGCGGTCGATGCGCGCGTCGATCTCCTCGCGCGACAGGCCGATGATCGCCGCGTTCATGTAGACGTTTTCGCGGCCGGTGAAGTCGCCGTTGAAGCCGGCGCCCAGCTCCAGCAGGGCCGAGACGCGGCCGTGGATCTCCGCCGTGCCCGACGTGGGGCGCAGCGTGCCGCTGAGCACCTGCAGCAGCGTCGACTTGCCCGACCCGTTGCGGCCGACGATGCCGACCGTCTCGCCGCGCATCACGTCGAAGCTGACGTCGTCGAGCGCCACCACCTCCTTGTAATGGCGCACGCCCGGCCGGGCGAAGCGCTGCTTCAGCCGGTCGGCCGGCTGCGCATAGAGCTGGTGGCGCTTGGCCAGCCCGCGCACGCGGATGGCGATTTCAGATGACAGCGGTTCAGATGATATCGGTTCAGATGACATCGGCGAACGCCCGCTTGAGCCGCGCGAACACGTGATAGCCCAGCCACGCCACGACGAACGCCGCCAGCGTGTAGAGGCCGAGCGCGCCCCAGTCCGGCGGCAGCCCGTGCAGCAGCACCCGCCGCGCCTCGACCACCGGCAGCGTCAGCGGGTTCAGCCAGACCCACGCCCGCGCCGCCTCCGGCAGGGCTTCCAGCGGGTAGAGGACGGGCGCCAGGAACATCATCAGCGTCACGAACAGCCCGATCACCTGCCCGACGTCGCGCACGAAGACGCCCAGCGCCGACAGGAACCACACCAGCCCCGCCGTCAGCACCACCATCGGCGCCACCACCATCGGCAGCAGCAGCGCCGTCCACGGCACCGCCTGCCACGACGCCAGATGCCAGACCAGCAGCACCAGCACCCCGAAGCCCAGCTGCACCAGGGCCGAGAACACCATCGGCCAGGCCAGGATCTCCAGCGGGAAGACGAACTTCTTCACGTAATTGGGGTTGCCCAGGATCTGCGTCGGCGCGCGGCCCAGGCACTCGGCCAGCATGCCGTGCAGGATCAGGCCGACGAACAGCGTCTCGGCGAAGCCCACCGTGTCGGCCGGCGCGGTGGCCGCGACGCGCGGGCGGAACAGGAAGCCGAACAGGAAGGTGTAGACGCCCAGCATCAGCAGCGGCTGGACGAACGACCACAGCACCCCGGCGACGGACCCACGATAGCGCGCCGTCACCTCGCGCCGCGTCATCTGCACGATGGGGAAGGCGTGCCGGGCCAGCAGCCGGAACGGCCCGAACGCGCTGTCCAGAAAGCGCGGCGGCGGGGCGTCGGCGGAGATGAGGATCGTCGGGTGCGGTGCGCTCACGTCGTTCAACCGGCGTAGGTGAAGTGCGCGGGCAGCTCGGCCAGACGCGGCAGCACGCGGTCCTTGTCGGACAGCAGCGCGTCGTCCGGCCGCACCGGCCATTCGATGCCCAGGTCCGGGTCGTTCCACAGGATGCCCGCGTCGTTCTTCGGGGCGTAGTAATTGGTGACCTTGTAGATCACCTCGGTGTCCGGCGTCAGCGTGCAATAGCCGTGCGCGAAGCCGACCGGCACCAGGATCTGGTTCCACGCCCCCTCGCTCAGTTCCACCGCGACGTGCCGGCCGAAGGTGGGCGAACCGTGCCGCACGTCCACCGCCACGTCCAGGACAGCGCCCTTGACCACGCGCAGCAGCTTGTCCTGCGCGAAGGGCGGCGTCTGGAAATGCAGGCCGCGCACCGTGCCCGCCTGCGCCGAGCGGGCGTGGTTGTCCTGCACGAACTCCAGGTCGATGCCGGCCTCGGCGAAGCGCTTGCGGTTGTAGGTCTCCGAGAAGAAACCGCGCTCGTCGCCGAACCTCGCCGGCTTCAGCACGAGTATTTCCGGGATGGCGAGGCGTTGGATGTCCATGCGGCGGTTCCTGAACGGTCGGGGGCGCTGGCGAGTGTTGCCGGACCAGCCGCCCCCTCGTCAAGCCGTGCGTGCACCCCGGCCGGTGCGCGACCCGTCCACTCGGGTGTTTTCCATCGTGTGACATAGCCTCGCACGCATACCTATTTCGGAGACAGGACCTTCCGATTGTCTTATGGTCCCGGCAAACAACCGCATGGCGCCACGAGGAGCAAGGGGACTATGGCGACGTACACGGGGACTTCGGGGAAGGATCTCATCGACGCGGCCGGCGTCACGGACGACAGCATCGCCGGCCTGGACAACGACGACACGTTGCGCGGCAACGGCGGCAACGACACCATTCATGGCGATGCCGGCGACGACAACATGAACGGCGGCGACGGCGAGGATTCGATGATCGGCGGGTTGGGCCGCGACGCCATGTTCGGCGAAGGCGGCAACGATACCGTCAACGGCGAGGACGGCGAAGACACGGTCGACGGCGGCGACGGCTCCGACGTTCTGTACGGCGAAGGCCAGAACGATCTGGTGCGCGGCGGCAACGAAAACGACACGCTGTACGGCGGCGACGGCGCCGACGTCATCTACGGCAACAAGGGCGACGACCTGTTGAGCGGCGGTGCCGAGATCGACATGCTGTTCGGCGGCCAGGGCAACGACGTGATGTTCGGCGCCGACGGCAACGACTTCCTGTACGGCAACATGGGCGGCGACACGGTTTCCGCCGAAAACGGCAACGACTGGCTGCACGGCGGCCAGGGCAACGACGTCCTCTATGGCGGCGCCGGCCTCGACACCCTCTATGGCGGTCTCGATTCCGATACGCTGTACGGCGGCGACGACAACGACGTCCTCTACGGCTCCGCCGGCGCCGACCGCTTCGTCTTCACCGACGGGTCGGGAACCGACACCATCGGCGACTTCAGCGCGGCCGACGGCGATCGCATGGTGATCAACGGCAGCACCACCTACACCACGGCCGCCACCGACGGCGGCACGCTGGTTACCCTCAGCACCGGGACGAAGGTGGTGCTGGTTGGCCTCGCGCCGGCCGACGTCACCGGCGCCTACTTCCAGGTCGTCTGATACGCGGCGCACGCCCCTTCCCCGGAGTTGGGGGGAGGGGCATGCGATCGATTGTTGCGCATATGCCGCCGTGCCGGTTGCATGAACGGGGTTGCCGGGGTAGCGTTCGGCGATGCAGCACATGGTCTCCCACAAGCGGATGCGCGTCCTCCTGCTGTCGCGCTATGCCCGTCTCGGCTCGTCCAGCCGGTTGAGGTACTACCAGTTTCTACCGGAACTGGCGGCGCACGGCATCGACGTGGACGTCTCGCCGCTGCTTCCGGATTCCTACCTGTCGTCGCTGTACCAGAGCGGCGAACGGCCGCTGACCATGGTCATGCGGTCTTATCTGACGCGCATCGTGGAAATGCTCACCCTGCGGCGGCACGACCTTCTGTGGATCGAGAAGGAACTGCTGCCCTGGCTGCCCTATGGCTTCGAACGGCTGCTGCTGAAGTGGGCGCCGCCCTACGTCATCGATTATGACGACGCCTGGTTCCACGTCTACGACAGCCACCCGCGGCGGTTCGTGCGCACGATGCTCGGCCACAAGCTCGACCGCATCATGCAGCAGGCGGCGGCGGTGACGGTCGGCAACTCCTATCTCGCCGCGCGCGCCCTGGCCGCCGGCGCCGGCCGGGTGGAGGTGCTGCCGACCGTGATCGACCTCAGCCGCTACGGCGCGCCGCAGGATGTGGCGGCGGACGGTCCGCTGACCATCGGCTGGATCGGCTCGCCGGTCACGGCGCGTTACCTGGGGCTGGTGCTCGACCCGCTGCGCCGGGTGTGCGGCGAGGGGGCGGCGCGCCTCGTTCTCGTCGGCGCCAACGGCAACGTGATTCCCGAGCTGGACGCCGTCCGCCTGGGCTGGAGCGAGGAGACCGAGGTCGAGGAGATCAAGACCTTCGACATCGGCATCATGCCGCTTTCCAACACGCACTGGGAACGCGGCAAGTGCGGGTACAAGCTGATCCAGTACATGGCCTGCGCCAAGCCGGTGATCGCCTCGCCGGTGGGCGTCAACCGCGACATCGTCGAACACGGCGTCAACGGCTTCCTGGCCGAGACGCCAGAGGAGTGGTACAGCGCGGTGCAGACCCTGCGCGCCGACCCGGCGCTGCGCCAATCCATGGGCATGGCCGGGCGCGCGAAGGTGGAGCGCCTGTTCACGCTGGAGCGCGTCGCCCCGCGCCTCGTCCAGGTGCTGACGCAGGCCGCCGCGCCCGCGGCCGGCCCCGCCGCCCAGGTGCTTCCCGCGCGGACGCCCGCGCGGCCCTGACCCCGTCCGGCGCTCACCCACAAAAGCGGTCACCCACAAAAGCGGTTGTCCGGCGCCTTTCGGCGTGGTCTGGTCTGCTTCCAACCGGCCAGCAGGAACCACGTCCGCATGCACGACGACGATGAGGTCATCACGCGTTGGGTGATCGAAGGCGTCCTCGACCATCTGGAGGAGGCGCGCCGCTTCGCCGGCCTGGACCCCAACGCCGTCGCCGCCATCGTCGACACCCGCGCCCGGCGGTGGGAGCAGGAGGGCCGGCTCGTCTACCCCAGCTACTTCTGCCCATCCTCCGCCGGCTGGCTGAAGGCGCTGTCGGCGCTGGTCATGCGCAACCGCAACTTCCGCATCCTGGTGGAGGAGGTGACGACCGGCGAGGACGAGGTGATCCGCAGCATCGCCCGCCTGTTCCCCAAGATGGACGACGAGATGCTGGGCCTGCTGCGCGCCTTCTCCGCCGCCGACGCCGACCGGCTGAACGACCTCAGCGACCGCATCGCGCTGGCCTTCGGTCGCCTGCGCGAGGAAAGCTCCATCACCGATTTTTAGAGGTGGACGTTGGGTTTTCGCTGGCGCTCAACCCAACCTACGGGACGGTTCCGCGTAGGTTGGGTTGAGCGCCA
>DASWVP010000040.1:0-12954 GCA_036401175.1 Azospirillum sp.
TGTCCTCCGCACCCGGCAGGTCGAGGTCGCCGGTGGACGGCGCGCCGGAGGCGGTGGCGCGGTCGAAGGCGTCGCCGCGACGCAGCAGGCGGTTGAGGCGCACGGCGTCCGGCGCGGTCAGCACCAGGAAGCGGGCGTTCGGCAGGGATGCGGCGGCGTGCGTCACCTCCACCTCGCCGCGCAGCCCGTCGAACACCAGCGGCAGGGCGCGGCGCTGGGCGTCGGCCGCCATGCCGGCCAGCACCGCCGCCATGCCGCCGGGGCAGTCGCGGGTGAAGCGCTGGGTGATCTCGAACCGGCGCACGCGGTCGAGCACGGCGCCGGCATCGTACAGCGGGATGATCACCCGGTCGGTGACGACGCGGCGGTCCGGCAGCAGGCTGTAGGCGACCCGGCGTTCGTCCAGCGCGGCCAGCGCGGTGGACTTGCCGGCCCCGGTCACGCCGACCAGGACCAGCAGTTCGGCGTCCGCCAGCGAGGCCCAGCCGGCGGGCAGCGGCGCGCCGAAGCCGATGCCCGGCGCGATGGCGGTGAACGGAGCGTTACCGGCGGTCGGGATCGGGGCCGTCTGCATCAAGGGAGTCACGCGGCGGCCCTCCGGCTGGCGGCGGCGGCGATCAGGTCGTCGACGTCGCTGTTGGCGATGCGGCGGCGCGAGGCGATCTCCTTGAGGGTGGCGGTGATCTCCTTCAGCGCCACCGAGTCGAGTTCGTAGCCGAGCTGGTCGGCGCGCGCCCGCACCGCGTTCCAGCCGACCAGCTGGTGGGCGATCATCACGTTGCGCTCGCGGCCGAAATCGGCCGGATCGAGGATCTCGTAGGTCTTCGGGTTGGCCAGGATGGCCTTGCTGTGGACGCCGGCCTTGTGGGTGAAGGCGCTGGAGCCGACGATGCACTGGCCGAACGGGATCTCGACGCCGACCTTGCCGGCGACCAGCTCGACCAGCGGCATCAGGGCCGGCAGGTCGAAGCGCGAGCGCGCCACGTCGGCGTCCTGCGCGTAGATGGCGGCGACCAGATCCTCCAGCCGGGTGATGCCGTTGCGCTCGCCCAGGCCCAGCACGCAGGTGTCGATGTGCGTGGCGCCGCCCAGCACCGCCATCCAGGCGTTCGCCGTGGCGCAGCCGGTGTCGTTGTGGCCGTGGAACTCGATGTCGACGTCGGGGCCGAGGAGCTGGCGCACGGTGCGCACCGTCTCCATCACCTGCAGCGGGCTGGCGGCGCCGACGGTGTCGGCGATGCCGAAGCGCGAGAACAGGCCGGTCTTGGCCAGCGGCATGTAGATGCTGAGCAGGTCGCTGAGCGAGCTGCGGAAGGCGTCCTCGCACGAGAAGCGGACGATGGCGTCCGGCACCTCGACCTTGATGGTGGCGGCCACCTCGGTGGCGCGTTCCACGATCTCCTGCACGCCGCGGCCGTGGCTGGAGGCACGCAGGATGGGGGAAGCGGCCATGAACAGGTTGAAGGACGTGATGCCCGACTCGACGGCGAGGCGGATGTCGTCCATGTGGCAGCGCAGATGCGCGGCGACGCGGGCCCGCAGGCCCATGCCCGCCAGCACTTCGCACGCCTTACGGGCGGCGTCGCTGACCGCGGGGGACGTCACTTCGATGAAATCGACACCGAAGTCGTCGAGCGCCTTGGCGATCTCGATCTTGTCGCCGAGATCGAAGTGGCTGTGCTCGAACTGCTCACCCTCGCGCAGGGTGCTGTCGATGATGGAACAATTCTGCAAAGACATGCGCCCTGCATCCTTTCGCGGCTTGAATTAAGAAACGTGTTCACCGTTCTGACGGAGCGATGTCCGTCAGTTGCATTCACAGACAGTCAGGTCAGCGGAACAGCTTCGGCGAAGCGTCCCTGGCCCCGGCGGTCAACCAAAAATCCAAGCCGGATAGCCGAGACCATGGGTATGGCACCCGGAATTAGGCCTGGATTCACATATTTTATTATGGTTGCGGCAGGTGACCGATCGTTGCGTTGCGTGGGTGATCGCGTCGTCGCCGTGTGTTTTGTTTTTATGTCGGAACTGGAACAAATGCAACCAAATTAAAATTGCATACATGCCCATGTGGGTAATTTGGTTGGGCGGCGCCCGACACGAAAGATCAATCCTAAAAAAGCCGTTAATTCGCAATTATCGACAATAGGTAGGCATACAAACGGCGCCGGGGGGGCCGGCGCCGTCGTCGTCGTGGTCGTCGCGGGGGTGCCGCGAGGGTGTCGTGGGGGTGTCGCGGCCGGTGGCCGCGCGCCGATTCGCGGCGCGGCGAATCAGCGATTCGCCGGCCCGTACAAAGGCTTTCCGGCCATCGGCAGGGTGGCGCGCAGGATCGTCCCGCTCTCCGATTCCGTGATGTAGAGGCTGCGGTTGCCCGGCCCGCCGAAAGCGATGTTGGTGGTGAACAGCCCTTCGCGGGATACGATGCGGTACTTTGGCGCACCCAGGATGTCGAAGCCCCAGACGCTGCCGTTGCCGGCGTGCGCCACCCACAGCCCGCCGTCGGCGTCCAGCGCCAGCCCGTCCGGGCCCGACAGCCCGCCGGAGATCTGGATGAACAGCCCGACCTTGGAGGTGGTGCCGTCGGCCGCCAGCGGCACGCGCCAGATGGCGTTGGCGCGGGTGACGGCGACGTAGATCGCCGTCTCGCCCCGGTTCGGCACCAGCCCGTTGGGGCTGGGCAGCGTGTCGAACAGGCAGGTCAGCCGGCCGTCGGACGCAAGGCGGTACAGCCGGCCGGTCGGGTCGTGCAGGCCGGTCTGCCCCTGGTCGGTGAAGTACAGATCGCCACCGGCATCGAACACCAGATCGTTGACGCCCTTGAAGCACTCGCCGTTGGTGCGCTCCATCACCGGCTCGATCCGCCCGGTGCCGGTGTCGAGCGCCAGGATGCCCTTCTTGTAGTCGGCGATGAACAGCCGGCCGTCGCGGTGGAAGGCCAGTCCGTTGGGTTCGCCGTCGTACTCGGCCACCAGGGTGAAGTCGCCGTCCGGCGAGACGCGGAAGACGCGGCCGAACGGGATGTCGGTCACATAGAGGTTGCCCTCGGCATCGAAGGCCGGCCCCTCCAGGAAGGAGTGCAACTCCTGCCCGCGCTTGTTGGCGTCGGACCAGGCGCTGCGGCGCGCCTGCTTGCGGAAGCGGTCGGGCAGTCGGGCGAAGACCTCGGCCTCGACGATTTCGGGCGGCGCATAGAGACTCAAGGCGTGACCTCCACGGTTTGGCGGCGGGAGAGAAGGAGGCGGCGCCCCAGGATGGCGCCGCCGACGGCGAAGCCGACGGCCGTGGTGAGCGCGCCCGGCACGTAGATCAGCGCCGCCGCCAGGGCGAGCGCCAGCCGCTCCGCCCGCGACAGCCGGCCGCGGAAGTGGCCGACCTGCACGGCGGCCAGCATCACCACCGCCATCACCAGCGCGGCCATCGCGCCGGCCACGGCCGGCAGGCGCTCGGGCGACAGGTCCTGCAGCATCAACTCGGGCTGGTAGATCCACAGGAAGGGGAACAGGAAGGCGACGATGCACAGCCGCATGCTGTGCATCGTGATCCTGACCACCGGTTCCTGTGCGATGGCGGCGGCGGCGAAGGCGGCCAGCGCCACCGGCGGCGTGATGGCCGACATGACGGCGTAGTAGAAGACGAACATATGCGTCGTCAGCGTCGGCAGGCCGAGCTGCGTCAGCGCTGGGCCGGCGGTGAACACCACCAGCAGGTAGGACGCCGCCGTCGGCAGCCCCATGCCCAGCAGCATCGCGCACGCCGCCGCCGCCAGCAGCGCCAGGAACAGGTGTGCCTGCCCCAGCGTGACGATGGCCTGGCTGACCTTGATGCCCAGGCCGGTGGCGGAAACGGCGCCGATGATGATGCCGATGGCGGCGCAGGCCACCGCCACGTTCAGCCCCTCCCGCCCGCCGTCGACCAGCATGGCGAGAAGCTCGCGCGGCGCCGGGCGGGTCTGCCGGAACAGCAGCGACAGGCCGAGCAGCGCGGCGATGGCGCCCAGCCCGCACAGGTCCACCGAATAGCCGGCGAACAGCATGCCCAGCAGCACCGTGAAGGACGACAGGACGATCAGCATCTGGATCAGGCGCAGGCGCGTCCAGGTGCCGTCCAGCCCCTCGGGCGGGCGGATGCCCAGGCGGGCGGCCTCCAGCGCCGTCACGCACGACAGCGACAGGATGAACAGGAACGCCGGCACCATGGCCGCCAGCATGATGTTGGCGTAGGGGATGCCTGTGATCTCCGCCATGATGAAGGCGCCGACGCCCATCACCGGCGGCATGATCTGCCCGACCACCGAGGACGACGCCTCCACCGCCCCGGCGTAGGCCTTGGAGAAGCCGGCGCGGTGCATCATCGAGATGGTGATGGCGCCGTTCGCCACCACGTTGGCCGGCGCCGACCCGTTGATCGAGCCGAACAGCGCCGAGGCGAAGATGGCGCACTGCGCCGAGCCCGAGCGCCGGCCCATCGCCAGCGCCCCGGCGATCCAGTCGAAGAAGGCGCCGGCCCCGCTCAGCCGCAGAACGGCGCCGAAGATCACGTAGACATAGACGATCTCCACCACCGAGCCGAGCGCGACGCCGAAGATGCCGTTGGCGCTGTAGGCCAACTCGAACACCTCGTCGACGCCCATCCCGCGGTGCCCGACCCAGCCCGGCAGCAGGTGCCCGAACGCCAGATAGGCGATGCCCGCCAGCACGATGCCCAGCAGCATCCAGCCCTCGGCCCGCCGCGCCCCCTCCAGCACCACCAGCGTGCCGACCACGTAGGCCGCCATGTCCCAGCCGTTGGGCAGCCCCTCGCGGAAGGCGGCGATCTCCTGGAAGTTGGCGATCATGTAGACGCCGGCGAACACGCCTCCGCCGGTCAGCGCCGCCGCCAGCAGCGCGTCCAGCGCCGGCCGGGCCTGCAATGGCCCCGGCCGCAGGGCGAAGGTGGCGCCCAGCGCCAGCATCAGCACCACCTCGTACTGCACCCACGCCGTCAGCCGGCCGTACAGGGCCGATCCGACGATGAACGCCGCCAGGGCGCCGCACAGCGCCAGCCCGATGCGCCGGCGCGCGGCCACGAACGAAACGCCGCTGCCGGCGGCGGGGGCGGTCAGGCTGATCATGCAGGCTCCGTTCGTGCAGGCCCGGCCGTTACAGCACGCCCAGTTCGGCGAGGCAGCGGCGTGCGCCGGGGTGGAGTTCGGCCGACAGGCCCTGGGCGGCGGTGGCCGGGTCGACCAGCGCCAGCGCGGCGGAACTGGCGCGGACCTTGTCCGCGTTGGCCCAGAAGGTGCGGCAGATGGTGTAGGCGGTCTCCTCCGGCATGTCGGCGCGCGCCATCACCATGAAGGGGAAGGTCCAGAAGCGGACGTCGCCGTCGCTGGCGACGCGGCCGCCGTACGCCTCCTTGATCCGCTCGGCCGGAATGGTGCGGTAGAGGTAGTGCGCGCCGTTGGTGATCGCCGCCTGCAGGGCCGGCAGGCTGTCCGGGTCGGGCGAGACGAAGCGCAGTCTGGTGCCGCGCGACGCCTGATCGATGCCGGCCTGCGGGATGCCGCCCCACACCAGCGTCGCGTCGATCTGGCCGTTGCCCAGGCGCTCCAGCGACGGGCCATAGTCCAGGTATTCGGCCTGCACGCCGCCGCGCCCCACCTCGGCGCCATGCACCTTGAACAGCAGGGTGGAGACGCGGCCGGCGTTGCCGCCGGGGCGGCCGATGCTGACGCGGCGTTCCTTCAGGTCGGCCAGCGTGCGAATCGGGCTGTCGGCGCGCACCAGGTACTGGCCCATGCCGGTGTCGATGGCGAACAGCACGCGCAGGCCCTTGTAGGAGTCCACCAGTCCCGGCGGATCGTCCTTGAAGCTGCCCTCGCGGTGCACGGCGTCGAGGAAGTGCGGGGCGCCGATCAGCGACAGGTCGGCGCGTCCCTGCGACAGGTTGCGCAGCCCCTTGACGGTGCCGGTGGCGACCGGCGTGATGCGGTGCCCGGTGTTCTGCTGCGCCAGCACGTCGGACCACGCCATGGCGAGCTGGAAGTCGTCGCTGGTCAGCGACACCGTCGCCATGACGAGTTCGGCGGCGGCAGACGGCGCCGGCCGTACGAGCGCCGCGGCCAGCACGGCCGCGAGGGCGACGGCGCGGAGGAGGGATCTGGACACGGGATGGTCTCCTGTTTCGAACGCGGCCCGTCGTTATTGGGAAGGAAGGCCGATCACGCCGTCGGCGGCCAGCCGTTCGATCTCCTCATCGCCGGAACCCAACTCGGCGAGGATATCACGCGTGTGCTCTCCCGCGCGCGGCACCTCGCGATAGAGGCCGGGGCGCCGGCCACCGATTTCCACGGGAAGCGCCGGCAGGCGTGTTCGCCCGCCCGACGGCAGCGCCACCTCCACCAGCCCGCCGGAGCCGTTCAGGTGCGGGTCGTCGAACAGGTCCTCCGGCCGGGCGATGGGGGCGTAGGGCAGGCCGAGACGCTCGAAGACCTCCATCAGCTCCGCCTTGTCGCGCGACGCGCACAGCGCGGCGACGGCCGGCAGCACGCGGGCGCGGGCGGCGACGCGCTGCGTGTTGGAGGCGAGGTCGGGGTCGTTCAGCAGGTCGGTCAGGCCGAAATGCGTGCAGAAGGCGCGCCATTGCGTGTCGGTCACCACGCCCAGGAACAGCGGCTCGCCCCCGGCGGTGGTGAAGACGTCGTAGATCGCCCAGGCGGCCAGCCGCGCCGGCATCGGCGCGGGCGGCACGCCGGTGACGGCGTACTGCGCCATGTGCTGGCCCATCAGGAAGACGTTGTTCTCGAACAGGCCGGCGCGCACCAACTGGCCCTTGCCGTCGCGGTCGCGCTGGCGCAGCGCCGCCAGGATGGCGATGGCCGCGAACATCCCGCCCATGACGTCGTTCACGGACGCGCCGGCGCGCAACGGCCGGCCCGGCGGGCCGGTCATGTAGGCCAGCCCGCCCATCATCTGCACCACCTCGTCCAGCGCCGTGCGGTTCTCGTACGGGCCGGGCAGGAACCCCTTCATGGAGCAGTAGACGAGGCGCGGGTTGAGCGCCGCGAGATCCTCGTGCCCCAGGCCCATGCGCTCGACCGAGCCGGCCCGCAGGTTCTCGATCAGCACGTCGGAGCGCGCGGCGAGGCGGCGGACCACCGCCGTCCCCTCCGGCCGGGTGAGGTCGACGGCGATGGAGCGCTTGTTGCGGTTGTAGGTGACGAAGAAGCCGGCGCCCGAGCCGGTCAGCCGGCGCGTTTTGTCGCCGCCGGGCAGCGGTTCGACCTTGATGACGTCGGCGCCCAGGTCGGCCAGGACGAGGCCGCAGGACGGCCCCATCACCATGTGGTCGAGTTCGAGAACCCGGATGCCGGCCAGTGGAGTCGCCGCGTTTTCGGAGGGAGGTGCGTGCATGGGGTGAGGTTCCGGGTCGGTCAGGCGGCGCCGGGGGCGGCGAGGGCGGTTGCGGAGGCCGGGCGAAAGCCCTTCGGCACGCCGGCGTGGTGCAGGTGGCCGACGAAACGCTCGCCGGGCAGCGCCGCCTCGACGAGGCGGCGGGCCTCCAGCAGGCGGTCCAGGTCGATGCCGGTGTGCAGGCCCATGGCCTCCAGCATGTAGACGAGGTCTTCGGTGACGATGTTGCCCAGGGCGCCCGGCGCGAAGGGGCAGCCGCCCAGGCCGCCGAGCGCCGCGTCGAAGGCGCGGATGCCCGCCTCCAGCCCGGCCAGCACGTTGGCGAGGCCAAGCCCGCGGGTGTCGTGCAGGTGCAGCGCGGTCAGCCGGTCGCCCACCTCCGCCCGCACCGCCGCCACGACGCGGCGGACCTGCACGGGGTGCGCGGCGCCGGTGGTGTCGGCCAGGCTGACGTCGTCCGCCCCGGCCTCGGCCAGCGCGGCGGCCAGCCGGCATACCTCCCCCTCGTCCACGGCGCCTTCGTAGACGCAGCCGAACACCGTGGACAGGCCGGCCGACAGGAACGGCCGGCGCGCCGGGTCCAGGCCGCGGCAGAACGCCACGATGCGGGCGAACTCCCGCAGCTGGTCGTCGGGCGTGCGCCGCACGTTGGCGAGGCTGTGGCTGCGGCTGGCCGACAGGGTGAAGGTGATCTTGTGCACGCCGGCCGCGACCGCGTTCTCCGCCCCCTTCAGGTTGGGGACCAGCGCGGCGACGGTCAGGCCGGGGATGGTCAGGGCGTGCGCCACCACCGCGGCCGCGTCGGTGAACTGCGGCACCACCGAGGGGGGGACGAAGGAGCACACCTCGATCTCGCGCACGCCGGCCGCAGCTTCCGCCGTGATCCACGCCGTCTTGGTGGTGGTCGGCACAAACGCCTTCAGACTCTGTAAACCATCACGTGGACCAACTTCACTGATCTCAACGTCGCTGTTCCGAGCGCCGGCGGGAGTCATTGCGCATGTCTCTGCAAGATTGCATACCCGAGTATTACTGTGATCCGATTTGGATTGGTCGATCGTGGCAGGCTGATCGGGGCGTGTCAACGCGCACGGATTCGCCGCTTTTGAGAAGTATTTGCCGCTTCCAGGTATCGGGCCGCCGGCGATGGCGCCCGCCTTGCTGATCCCGCCGGCCGGCCGGGGGCATACGTTTGGTGTACAAACAAAGTTTCCTTGCGCATTTAGATCGATCCAACTACCCTGTGGAAAAATCGGGACGGCCCCGCCGAACGGCCCGGCGCCCCGGACAAAGCCAATCCGCCCGATGCATGCGACCGCGCACGGGCGTGATGGTGGAGGGAAGCCCGTGAACTACACCTTCCAGTTCGACGCCGTCTTCGCGTCGTGGGACTATCTGCTGACCGGCGCGTGGCTGACGGTGCGGCTGTCGTTCGGCGCGATGGCCCTCGGCCTTGTCGTCGCCATCCTCTGCGCGCTGGGCAAGACCTCCGGGCCGCGGCCGGTGCGCTGGCTGATCAACGCCTACATCGAGGTCATCCGGAACACGCCCTTTCTGGTGCAGATCTTCCTGATCTTCTTCGGGCTGCCGTCGATGGGCATCCGGCTGTCGCCGGACACGGCGGCGCTGATCGCCATGGTGGTCAACGTCGGCGCCTACGCCACGGAGATCATCCGGGCCGGTATCGAATCGATCCAAAAGGGGCAAATCGAGGCCGGTCTGGCGCTTGGTCTCAAGCCGCTGCAGGTGTTCCGCTACGTCGTCCTGAAGCCGGCGCTGCGCACCGTGTACCCGGCGCTGACCAGTCAATTCATCCTGCTGATGCTGAGTTCCAGCGTGGTCTCGGCGATTTCCGCCGACGAGCTGACCTCCGTCGCCAACAACATCCAATCGCAGACCTTCCGCAGTTTCGAGATCTACATCGTCGTGACGGCCATGTACCTGTGCCTTGCGATGATGTTCTCGGCGTTGTTCGCGGGCATCTACCGCATCGTCTTCGCCTACGACGACCGCCGGTAAGGGGGCACGCCATGATCCGCTCCTTCGGGTACAACGAGTTCCTGTTCCTGGTCAGCGCCATGCAATGGACGCTGGCGCTGTCGGCCATCGCCTTCCTGGGGGGTGCGCTGGTCGGCCTTGCCGTGGCGCTTGGCCGCACCTCGACCTCCAGGCCGGTGCGCCTGATCACCACCGGCTACATCCAGGTGTTCCAGGGCACGCCGCTGTTGATGCAACTTTTCCTGGTGTTCTTCGGCGCCACGGTGGTGGGAATCGACATGAACCCGTGGGCCGCGGCGGCCGTCGGCCTGACGCTGAACGCCAGCGCCTTCCTGGGCGAGATCTGGCGCGGCTGCATCCAGGCCGTGCCCAAGGGCCAGTGGGAGGCGGCGTCGGCGCTGGGGCTGCGCTATCCGGGGCTGATGCGCTACGTCGTGCTGCCGCAGGCGGTGAAGATCGCCGTGCCGCCCACCGTCGGCTATCTGGTCCAGCTCATCAAGGGCACGTCGCTGGCCGCCATCATCGGCTTCACCGAACTGACGCGCGCCGGGCAGATCATCAACAACGCGACCTTCCAGCCCTTCCTCGTGTTCGGTGTGGTGGCGGTCCTCTACTTCGCCATGTGCTGGCCGCTGTCGCTGCTCAGCGCCCGGCTGGAGGCGCGCTACGCCGCACCCACCCGCTGATCGCCGACAACCGAAAAACGGAAAAAAGGGAAAACCACCATGAAGCACGTCCTCTCCCGCCGCCTCGCCCTGGCCGGCGCCGTGTTCGGCGTCCTGGCCGCGTCGGTGATCGGCCTCGGCTCCGCTCCGGCGCGGGCGCAGACGGTCGACGAGATCAAGGGCCGCGGCAAGGTCTCCATCGGCATGCTGGTGGACTTCCCGCCCTTCGGCATCACCAACGTGCAGAACGAACCGGACGGCTACGACGCCGACGTCGCCAAGCTGCTGGCCAAGCACATGGGCGTGCCGGTGGAGATCGTGCCGGTCACAGGCCCGAACCGCATCCCCTACCTGCTGACCAACAAGGTGGACGTGCTGGTCGCCTCGCTGGGCATCACCGAGGAGCGCGCCAGGCAGGTGCAGTTCTCCGACCCCTACGCGGCCATCGAGATCGGCGTGCTGGCGCCGCGGACGACGGCGATCAAGGATGCCGCCGACCTGTCGGGCAAGCGCGTCGGCGTCGCCCGCGCCAGCACCCAGGACCAGGGGGTGACCGCGGTAGCCCCCAAGGACGCCCGCATCATGCGCTTCGACGACGACGCCAGCGCCGTGCAGGCGATGCTGTCCGGTCAGGTCGACGCCCTGGGCGTCAGCAACGTCGTCGCCCAGCAGATCAAGAAGATGGCCCCGCAAGCCAACCACGAGATGAAGTTCGTGCTGCGCAGCCAGGTCCAGGGCATCGCCATGCGCCAAGGCCAGGACGACCTGCTGAAATGGGTCAACGGCTTCCTCACCACGGTGAAGAACAATGGCGAGCTGAACGCCATCCACCAGAAGTGGCTGGGCACCGACCTGCCGGCGGCGGTCAAGAAGTAACGCCCGGCCGCACACAGGAGGACGTCACCATGGCGCTGGCATCCGAACGCACGGACGCTGCCGTGCCGCCGCACATCGGCGATGAGGTCATCATCCGCATGGAGGGCGTCCAGAAATGGTTCGACGACTTCCAGGCGCTGAAGGACATCGACCTGGAGGTGCGCAGAAGCGAGCGCATCGTCGTGTGCGGCCCGTCCGGCTCGGGCAAGTCGACGCTCATCCGCTGCATCAACCAGCTGGAGCGGCACCAGAAGGGCCGCATCGTGGTGAACGGCATCGAGCTGGGGGCGGGTGCCCGCCACCTCGACGCCGTGCGCCGCGAGGTCGGCATGGTGTTCCAGCAGTTCAACCTGTTCCCGCACCTGACCGTGCTGGAGAACTGCATGCTGGCCCCCATGAAGGTGCGCGGCGCGTCGAAGGACGAGGCGCGGGCCATCGCCGCGAGGTACCTGGAGCGCGTGCGCATCCCCGAACAGGCCGACAAGTATCCGGGCCAGCTTTCCGGCGGCCAGCAGCAGCGCGTCGCCATCGCGCGGGCGCTGTGCATGAACCCCAAGGTCATGCTGTTCGACGAGCCGACCTCGGCGCTCGACCCCGAGATGGTCAAGGAGGTGCTGGACACCATGATCAGCCTTGCCGAGGACGGCATGACCATGCTGTGCGTCACGCACGAGATGGGCTTCGCCCGCTCGGTCGCGCACCGGGTGATCTTCATGGACCGTGGCGAGATCGTCGAGCAGGCCACGCCCGAGGAGTTCTTCGCCAACCCGAAGTCCGAACGCACCCGGACCTTCCTGGGCCAGATCCTTTCGCATTAGAGCGGATCGCCGATCGGTTCGGACGTTCGTAGGTTGGGTTGAGCGTCAGCGAAAACCCAACGTTTTGGCGACGCGGGGGCGTTGGGTTTTCGCAAGCGCTCAACCCAACCTACGAGTTCAGACTGTTGCGCAATCCGCATCAGAGGACGGCATCCCCAAAGGATTGTGAGTGATGAAGCCCGAGATCATCCTGATCCAGCCCATGATGCCCGCCGTCGAGGCGGCGCTGGACGCGGCCTACACCGTCCACCGCCTGTCGGCGGCGCCCGACCGGGACCGGCTGGTCGCGGAGGTGGGCGCGCGCGTGCGGGCCGTCGTCACCGGCGGCGCCACCGGGGTGGGCAACGCCGTGATCGACGCCTGCCCGAACCTGGGCATCATCGCCATCAACGGCATCGGCACCGACGCCGTGGACCTGGAGCACGCCCGCGCCCGCGGCGTCCGCGTCACCACCACGCCCGACGTGCTGACCGACGACGTCGCCGACATGGCGATGGGGCTGATGCTGGCGGTGTCGCGCCGGCTGGCCGTCGGCGACCGCTTCGTGCGCGCCGGCAAATGGCCCACGGGGAAGCTGCCGCTGGCCCGCACGGTGAGCGGCAAGCGCCTGGGCATCCTGGGCCTGGGCCGCATCGGCCGGGCGGTGGCCCGGCGCGCGGCGGCCTTCGGCATGAGCATCGCCTACGTCAACCGCACGGCCTGCGCCGACGTGCCGTACCGCTGCATGGACTCGCTGATGGAACTGGCGCGGGAGAGCGACATCCTGGTGGTCGCCGCCTCGGCCGGGCCGGACACCCGCAACATCGTCGGGCGCGCGGTGCTGGACGCGCTGGGTCCCGACGGCATCCTGATCAACGTGGCGCGCGGCAGCGTGGTGGACGAGCCGGAACTGGTGACGGCCCTGACGGAAGGGCGCCTGGGCGGCGCCGGCCTGGACGTCTTCGCCGACGAGCCGCGGGTGCCCGAGGCGCTGTTCGCGCTGGACAGCGTCGTGCTGGAACCGCATCAGGCCAGCGCCACCGTCGAGACGCGCGCGGCGATGGGTGATCTGGTGCTGGCCAACCTGCGCGCGTTCTTCGCCGGCCAGCCGCTGCCGACACCCGTGGTATGAGGCCGGGTCCGGCTGTTCGGCGCGGAACGTTGGGTTTTCGCTGCGCTCAACCCAACCTACCCGTTCGTCGTAGGTTGGGTTGAGCGCAGCGA
>DASWVP010000041.1:0-9642 GCA_036401175.1 Azospirillum sp.
TACCTATGGCGGCATGGTGGAGATCAAGAAGAAAGCCGCCCTCATCACCGGGGGCGCCAAGCGCATCGGGCGCGCCGTGGCGCGCGACCTGGCGGCGCACGGCTGGGCCGTCGCGGTGCACTGCCACCGCTCGCGCGCCGACGCCGAGGATCTGGCCGCGGAGATCGAATCGGCCGGCGGCCGCGCCGCCGTGCTCCAGGCCGACCTGGGGTGCGAGGCGGAGGTGGCCCGGCTGGTGCCCGACGCGGTGGAGCGGCTGGGGCCCCTCACCCTGCTCGTCAACAACGCCAGCGTCTTCGAACGCGACGAGGCGCTGACCGCCACGCGCGAATCCTGGGACCGCCACCTGGAGGCCAACCTGCGCGCCCCCTTCGTGCTGATCCAGGACTTCGCCCGCCAGTTGCCGGAGCCGGAGCGCGGGCTGGTCGTCAACCTGCTGGACCAGCGCGTGTGGAACCTGACGCCGCACTTCACCTCCTACACCGTGTCGAAGGCGGCGCTGTGGACGCTAACGCAGACGCTGGCGCTCGCCCTGGCCCCGCGCATCCGCGTCAACGCCATCGGCCCCGGCCCCACGCTGCGCAACGAACGCCAGACCGAGGAGCATTTCCGCGAGCAGGCGCTGGCCGTGCCGCTGCGCCGCAGCACCGACCCGGCGGAGATCGCCGCCGCCGTCCGCTTCCTGCTGGACGCCCCGGCGGTGACCGGCCAGATGATCGCGCTGGACGGCGGCGAGCATCTGGGCTGGGCCCAGCCCTCGCGCGGCTTCGTTCCCAGGGAGTAGGGCGGGGACCCCCGTCCGCATGCGGGATCGCCACGAATCCTTAACGAATTCGAGCGAATCGGCTTTTCCGAGGGCGGGCGTTTTACACAGGCCGGCGCCATCGCGCAAGAGGGGGGTATGACCTCCGTGACAATTTTGTGAGGCCCGCCACGGGTGCCGGCTTGACAATGCCTCCATACTGGAAAATCAATGACTTACGCGAAACGCCCAAAAAATAGGCACACCCTTGAAACCCATTGGGGCGCCTGGACCGGCTCGCGCTGCCCCGGTGCTTATCGACAGAGTTATCCACAGGAACGGTGGATAGTCTCATGGGCCTTCTGAGTCGAAGGTCTTAACCCGTTGGTTCAAGGGGGTTTACCCTCCGCTCTTCGTTGACGACATACCGCCCTATGCCAGACCCGATCGCCGACGCCCCCACGCCCCAGCCCGACACGGCCCCCGTTCCGCCGCGCCTCCGCCGCCGGCCGTCCGACCTCGCGCGCGGGGTGGAGGTCATCCGCAACCACCTGAAGACGCTGCCCGCCAACCCCGGCGTCTACCGCATGATCGCGGCCGACGGCGCGGTGCTGTACGTCGGCAAGGCGAAGAACCTCAAGCGGCGGGTCTTCAACTACACCCAGGTCAACCGCCTGCCGATCCGCCTGCAGCGCATGGTGGCCGAGACGGAAACCATGGAGTTCGTCACGACCCACACCGAGGTCGAGGCGCTGCTGCTCGAATCGAACCTGATCAAGCGGCTCATGCCGCGCTACAACGTGCTGCTGCGCGACGACAAGTCGTTCCCCTACATCATGATCACCAAGGGGCACGACTACCCGCAGCTTCTCAAGCATCGGGGAAGCCGCGGGCAGGACGCGTGGTACTTCGGCCCCTTCGCCTCCGGCGCGGCGGTGACGCGCACCATCACCGCGCTGCAGCGCGCCTTCATGCTGCGCAACTGCGCCGACACGGTGTTCAACGCCCGCACGCGGCCCTGCCTGCAATACCAGATCAAGCGCTGCACGGCGCCCTGCGTCGGCCGCGTCACGCCCCAGGAATACCAGGCGCAGGTCGAGCAGGCGCGCGCCTTCCTGTCCGGCAAGAGCCGCGACATCCAAAGCGAGCTGGCCCGCGCGATGACCGAGGCGGCCGAGGCGCTGAACTTCGAGACGGCGGCGCAGATCCGCGACCGCATCCGCGCGCTCACCGCCATCCAGGCGCACCAGGACATCAACATCGAAGGCGTGGTCGAGGACGCCGACGTGATCGCCGCCTACGCCGACGGCGGCAGCACCTGCATCCAGGTGTTCTTCTTCCGCGGCGGCCGCAACTACGGCAACCGCGCCTACTTCCCCAGCCACGACAAGGCGCAGGAGATGGAGGACGTGCTGTCCGCCTTCGTCGCCCAGTTCTACGAGAACAAGACCGCCCCCGAACTGGTCCTGCTCAGCCACGAGGTGGCCGAGCACGAGCTGCTGACCGAGGCGCTCAGCTTGCGCGCCGAGCGCAAGGTGGAGCTGGCCGTGCCCAAGCGCGGCGACAAGCGCCGCGTCGTCGAGCACGCGCTGACCAACGCGCGCGAGGCGCACGGGCGCCGGCTGGCCGAAAGCGCCTCGCAGTTGCGCCTGCTGGACGGGGTGGCCGAGGCGTTCGGCCTGGACGCCCCGCCCGAGCGGATCGAGGTCTACGACAACAGCCACGTGCAGGGCGCCTTCGCCATCGGCGGGATGATCGTCGCCGGGCCGGACGGCTTCATGAAGAACGCCTACCGCAAATTCAACATCCGTTCCGAGGAGGCCGCCGGCGACGACTACGCCATGATGCGCGAGGTGCTGACCCGCCGATTCGCCCGTGCCCTGAAGGAAGACCCGGAGCGCGGCGGCGGCACCTGGCCCGATCTGGTGCTGATCGACGGCGGGCAGGGGCAGCTCTCGGTGGCGCGTCAGGTGTTCGCCGAGCTGGGAATCACCGACGTGGCGCTGGTCGCCATCGCCAAGGGGCCGGAGCGCAACGCCGGGCGCGAGCACTTCTTCATGCCCGACCGCGCGCCGTTCCAGATGGAGCCCAAGGACCCCGTTCTCTATTTCCTCCAGCGCCTGCGCGACGAGGCGCACCGCTTCGCCATCGGCACGCACCGGGCGCGGCGTGCCAAGGCCATCACCAAATCCCCCGTCGACGGGATCCCCGGCATCGGCCCGGCGCGCAAGAAGGCGCTGCTGCATCATTTCGGCAGCGGCAAGGCGGTGGCCCGCGCCGGACTGGCCGATCTGGAGGCCGTCGAGGGGATCAATCGTACGGTGGCGAAAAAGATCTACGATCATTTCCATCCGGATGGTTAGAATGGCTCCGCCGTTGCGAGCTTCACACGCCATGATGACCAGCCTTCCAAACCTGCTGACCCTTTCGCGCATCGCGGTGATCCCGCTGGTGGTCGGGCTGTTCTACGTGCCCGAGCCGTGGGCGGCGTACACCGCCTGCACGCTGTTCGGGGCCGCCTGCATCACCGATTATTTCGACGGCTACCTGGCCCGCGCGTGGGAGCAGGAGTCGATGATCGGCAAGTTCCTCGACCCCATCGCCGACAAGCTGCTGGTGGCCGCCACGCTGATCATGCTGGTCGGATTCGGCCGGCTGACCGGCTTCTCGATCCTGGCGGCGGTGGTGATCCTGCTGCGCGAGGTGCTGGTGTCGGGCCTGCGCGAGTATCTGGCCGGCCTCAACGTCGGCGTGCCGGTGACGCGGCTGGCCAAGTGGAAGACGACCATCCAGATGGTGGCCCTGGGCTTCCTGATCGTCGGCGACTACGGCCCGGCGGAGATCCCGTCGGCCTTCATCGGCGTCGCCGGCCTGTGGGCCGCCGCCATCCTCACCATCGTCAGCGGTTGGGACTACATGCGCGCCGGCCTCAAGCACATGACGGCGCCGCCGCGCCCCGCCAACACCACCAAACAGGCCCGTTCCGCATGAAGATCTTCGGTCTGACCGGGTGGAGCGGCAGCGGCAAGACGACGCTGGCGGTGAAACTTCTGCCGGCGCTGATCGGTCGCGGCCTGCGCGTGTCGACGATCAAGCACGCGCACAAGGGTTTCGACATCGACCACCCCGGCAAGGACAGCCACAACCACCGCATGGCCGGCGCCACCGAGGTGCTGGTCAGTTCGCCCAAGCGCTGGGCCATCATGCACGAATTGCGCGACGAGCCGGAACCGACGCTGGAAGAGCTGCTGTCCAAGCTGCAGCCGGTCGACCTGCTGCTGATCGAGGGCTTCAAGCGCTATGGCCACCCCAAGCTGGAGGTGTGGCGCCCCAGCGTCGGCAAGCCGCTGATCGCCGCCGAGGACCCGACCATCGTCGCGGTGGCCAGCGACGGCCCGGTGCCCGGCGCCCGCGTGCCGGTCTTCCCCCTGGACGACGCCGAGGCGATGGCGGCGTTCGTGGTGGAGCATTGCAGGTTGGGGTGACGGCTTTGCCCTTTGTCAGAGTCTGCCTGATTTTGGACGCTGATGGCTTACTATCGCTTTTTCCAATTCGTCATGCCCGGGCCCCAGTCCCGGGCACCCACGGGCTCGGGACTTCCGGGAAAGCGCCGGGTGCGTGGATGGCCGGGACTGGGGCCCGGGCATGACGAACAGGAAAAGTGTTGGCGAAACGGTGACGCTGGCAGTCAAATAGGCTCTTGTTCTTCATCCTTTTTATCTTCGTCATCCCCGCGCAGGCAGGGATCCATGCTTTCCGCAACGTCCCTTCATTGGGAACATGGATCCCCGCCTGCGCGGGGATGACGGCCAAACAGTTGGGGGCTCGCCCGTCACAGGCCGCCCAACCCCGCTCGCAACCACACCAGCAACTCCGGCTCCGCCATGAACCACATGTACGAGTTCACGGCGATGCTGGAGAACCGCGCCTTGGCCGGCGCCGCGCCGCGGTGCTCGAACACGCTGACGAACACCACCTGATCGTCGGGGAAGCCGGCAGCGCGCGTGGTCGCCAGCAGTTCGGCCTTGCGGTCCTCGGTGAAGGGGCCGTCGGTCGCCACGATCTCGACGAAGACCAGCCGCATGCGCTCCCCGCCCAGGTCGGCCAGCACCACGTCGGGGAGCAGCTTCTGCTGGTCGATGGGCAGGCCGATGCGGCGCATCAGCGCGTCGTCTTGCGCGACGATCTTGGTGGCGCTCTCGCTGATCCACAGCACGGCGGGCTGGGTCAGGTGGCGCGGCGCGAACTCCTCCACCACCGCCTTGGTCAGGATGGAGCTGGTGCCGGGGCTCATGACGCGCGAGCCGCCCTTGGGCAACCGCACCTCCACCGCCTCGCGCCCGGCGACGCGGTCGCGCAGGATGGCGGTGCGGGCGAGCTGGTCGGCGCTCAGGTGCGTCGCCGCCCACGTCCGCGCCGCTTCGGCGAACCCCTCCTCGGGCCCGGCGATCACCTCCACGAAGCCGCGCTTCAGCGCGTAGCGGCCGAGGCTGCTGGTGGTGGCGATCCCCTCGCGCAGCGCCACGGCGTTGCAGGTGATGAGGCCCTGGCGCAGCGTCTCGTCGCGGATGGGCTCGCGCGTGTTGTCCTTGTACCAGGGCTCGCCCGGCGGCGCGAAACCGGGGCGGGTGGAGGCGGTGCGGAAGGCCAGCCGGGATTCGGCGTCGGTCAGCGCCGCCTGCGCGTCGCTCATCCGGCAGACCTGGGTGGGCGCCAGCCAGACGCCGCCGCCCTCCACCGCGCCGACGTAGAGAAGGGCGAAGACGGTGCGCGCCGCCATCTCGCGCACCACGTAATTGCGGTCGGCCAGCCCTTCCGGGAAGATTTCCGCCAGCCGGCGCTTGATCGTCGCCACGTCGGTCAGCGGCGGCAGGTCCCCGGCGGCGGGGACGATCGCGGCGGCCGGCGGCGGCTCGGGCGGCGGGGTGGCGGCGTGGCCGAAGAGGTCGGGCTGGGTGGGGAGGGTGGCCGAGCGCAGCGAAGGCCGGGTGGGGGCAACGCCTGCGGGCGCGGAACGCACCATCATCCCCCGTACATCTCCCAGATCCGCTTCTCGATCGCTGCCTTGCCCGCCTTGCGCGCCAGCAGCCGGTCGAGCCCCTTCAGCGCCTCGGCGTCGGGCAGCGGCGTCGCCTCGATTTCATAAGCCGACACGGCCGGCGTGCCGTTGATGCAGCGGAACGCCTGATCCATCGCCGCGCTGTTCAGCAGCGCCGCCAGCGCCTGCGCGGAGATCAGCGGCGTTCGCCCGCGCATGGGCTTCACCATGTTCAAATGGTTCTCCACCGACACCGCCCCGCCGTGCTCGTCGATGAAGCCTTGGGGCAGTTCGGCGGCGATCAGGCGGCGGGCCTGTTCCAGCGCGGTGGTGCGCTGCACCAGCACGCAGGCGGTGCGCACGATGTTCGGCTCGTCCGCCGGGCCGGGCACGAACCACGCCTTGTGGTTGCGCGTCACCGCCTTGAAGGCGAACCGGCCGGAGCCGTCGGAGGCCACGCACTCCGCCCAGATCAGCGGCACGGCGCCCCGCACCTTCGTGTCGTGCAGCTTCGGCTTATGGCGGTTCCACACCAGCGGCCCGGTGGACACCTCGTACCCGATGTCGGACAGCCGGCCGGGCATGGCGCGCAGCCGGTGCGCCAGCTCCACCTGCGTCGCGTGGCGCGGCAGCAGCCACGGCCCCGACGGGTCGGCCGGCACCGCGAAGCCGCCGCCCGAGGTCGCCACCACGTCGCCCGTCTCGCGCGCCGCCAGGAAGGACACGGCGATGCGCGGCGACGCCGTGCGGTAGACGGCCAGCAGCGCTTCCTGCAGCACGTCGGCGAAGACGCCCTTGCGCGCGTCGACGAAGTCGATGGAGACCGGCGGCGCCCGCTCGCCCAGCAGCTTGCGCAGGTTCTTGAAATACTCGCCGCCCAGGAAGCCGGCCGGCGTGACGTAGGCGATGACGCCCCCCGGCCGCGCCAGCCGCACGGCGAGGTCGGTGAACAGCCCGTAGATGTTGGCGTGCCCGTACAGGCTGCGTGCCCAGCGCGCCCGCACCTCCTTGTCCAGCGTGACGCGGCCGTACGGCGGGTTGCCGATGACGAGGTCGTAGCCGCCGCGATCCGCGATCTCCGCGTCGCCGATGGCGAGGCTGTCGCGCACCTCCACCAACCGGGCCAGCCGGCGCCCGGCCGCGCGCACGGTGTCCAGCACCGCCGCCTCGACGAACATCTGCGACATCCAGGCGCCCAGCGCGTCGATGTCGATCCCCGACAGGTGCGATTCGAGATGCGCCAGCATGTCGTCGGCCGGTGCGCCCTTCAGCGCGGCGGCCATGCGCACCGCGACGGGCGCCAGGAAGGCGCCGCCGCCGCACGCCGGGTCCAGCACGCGGGCCGTCCGCCAGTCCACCCCCGCCGCCGCCGCCTGATCCAGCAGGCGTTCGGTCAGGGCCGGCGGGGTGTAGAAGACGCCGAATTCGCCGCGGTAATTCTCCGGCAGCATGACGGTGTAGGTGGCGCCGATGAAGTAGCCGGCCTCGATCGGCGCCAGCGCGGCCGCCCGCTCGGCAATCCCGGCGGCGACGCGCTGTTCCGCCTTGCTCACCAGCGAACGGCCGACGCGGGCCGGGCGCGCCGGGCAGTCAAGATCAGGGGCGAGCGAATTCCAGTAATGCTCGACCACATAGGTCATGAAGCCTTGGGAAAAACGCAGCCGGTCCAAATCAGTCTCGCGAATCACGGCGAGACGGCGCGCGCCCTCGCGCAGCTCCTTAAGGGCTGCACAAGAGGACGGGCGTGGATCGACTGATTGTGCCAGGGCGCGCGCTGAGTAATTCATCCAGTTCACGGCCTCGGCGAGGCGCAAGTCGCAAAACCGGACTATAGGAGACACCACCGCCGGCCGCAAGGCCGAGCCATGCGTCGGGCTTTCGCCGGCGCTCGACCCCACCCGCGACGCGGCCGTAGATTGGGTTGAGTTCTCACCGGCGCCGGGCGCCGACCCGCAGCGGATGAAATTTGCCGAAAGCCCTACAATCCCTCCCCCGGCGGGGCCGGGGGAGGGGGAGGGGGAAAAATTCGCATGTTTCTTCTTGGCGCCAGCGAAAACCCAACGTCACGCGCTATTTCCCAAGGTGCCTGCCGAAGAACCCGACGACCGCCCGGTTGAACTCCGCGTGGAAGGCGCTGCGGTCGAACCCCTCCGGGTCCTGGCAGATTTCGGGCGCCGACACGGCCAGAAGCCGACTGCACGGGGGCAGGAAGGCGAAGTGGTCTGCGTTCGGAACGAGGTGGTCCTCCGGCGCGTTCGGCAGCCCCTGGCGCACGAGGTCGGCGTCGGTGACGATCTGATCCCGCGCCCCGCGCCAGAGCTGCACGGGCAGGGTGACCTCCGCCAGACCCGACGGCGCGAAGGCGGTTCCCAGGGCGGGGGCGGCCAGCACCGCCGCGCGGATTCGCGCGTCGCGGCCCTGCACCACCGCGTCCATCGGCGGGGTGCCGGCGGCCTGCTTCTCCGCCCCCCGCTGGCATCCCCAGTCGTCCGGCCAGCTGCGGCAGAAGGCCGCCATGCGGCCCAGGTCGGCCTTGCCGCCGGCCACGACCAGGGCGGTGTAGCCGCCCGCGGAATAGCCGAAGACGCCGATCCGCGCCGGATCGATGCTGGCGCGGCCGGACCAGCCGCCCAGCATGTGGTCGATGGTCCGGCTGACGTGGCGCGGCCGGTCGGTGAAGGTTCGTTGCGTGAAGGCGTACGCCTTATCCTTGTGGTTGTCGCCGGTGTGCGTGAGCGACGCGACGACGAAGCCGGCCTCGGCGAGCGCCAGGGCGGTGTCGTGGGTGCCGCCGGCCCATCCGCCGGTGCCGTGCGACAGCACCACCAGCGCAAGCGCCGTGCCGGACACCGCCCCGCCATCCGCCACGGTCTGCCGGTTGGCGCCCAGCCGCATCGACTTGGCCGGCGCGTCGCTGGGATACCATATGGCGACCTGGATCGGCTGGTCATCGGGATCCGGCGCCACATCCCACTGGAAACCCACCGCGCCGGCCGGCGCCGTGACGAACAGAAGCAGCCCGGCAAAGGCCATGACCGCCAGCGTTAACCACGTTTGGCGCCTATTTTCGGTGAGGCTCGCAATCATTTTATGACGTCCTTTGCGGATATATATGGGCTTACTCTAGCATTGTCCCCTGAAGTTGTAAAAGGAAGGGGCTCGCGCGACCCGATTGCAGGAATGTTCTTTGGTTGGTCTTCGCGCTTTGGCGCCGTTATCATGGAGAGGCTGCGGGGGTCCCTTGAAACGCGTTCCCGCAAACCGTTTCATCGCGTTTCATCCCGTATCATGCGCCCGCCGCCCGGTACCTTCGCAGGGCTTGCGCCGCCCCCCGCCGAACCGGCAAAATCGTGGCTGATGAACAGGTTGCGAACCCCCCATGGCCCAGCTCAGTGACGATTGCTTCGCCTTCGGCGGCGACTTGATGCCCGTGGACGCCGCGCTCGACGCGCTGCGCGCCCGCCTGCGCGCGGTGACCGAGGTGACCTCCGTGCCGCTGGCGCAGGCCCTCGGCCGCGTGCTGGCGGAAGACGTGGTGGCCCCCTTCGACGTGCCGCCGCACGCCAACTCGGCCGTCGACGGCTACGCCGTCTTCTTCGACGACCTGCGGGCCGGGGCGGAAACGGCGCTGCCCGTCACCGCCCGCGTCGCCGCCGGCCAGACGCTCGGCCGGCCGGGCGTGCGGGGGGAGGCGGTGCGCATCTTCACCGGCGCGCCGATGCCCGCCGGCTTCGACACCGTCCTCATGCAGGAGGATTGCCGGGCCGAGGGGGAGCCGGGGCTGGGCGGCGCCGTCACCATCCCGCCCGGCATCAAGCGCGGCGCCAACCGCCGCGAGGCCGGCGAGGACGTCACGGCGGGC
>DASWVP010000042.1:0-9448 GCA_036401175.1 Azospirillum sp.
GGCGTGGGCGATGCCGCGCCCGTCCAGCCACGCGCCGACCTGCGCGGCCTCCTGCGCCGCTTGCGCGCGCAGGGCGTGGTCGACGGTGAGCGCCAGGACCGAACCGCCACGCGCCGTCGCCCACGCGTGCGCCAGTAGGGCGAGCGCGAGGCTGTCGGCACCGCCGGAGACGCCGACGGCGAGGCGCGGGCGCCCCTCGAACCCACCCAAGCGCGCCATGCGCGCGGCAAAGTCATCCGCGTCGATGCGCGCCGTCACTAGCGGCAGCCGAGCCGCTGGCGCTCCACGGCAATGCCTCGTCGTATACGATCCTTCCCCTCCGAACCCCGGTCGGCTTGCGCCGCCTTCAGGGCCTTGCACGCCTCTTGTTTCGAATCGAGCCGAGCGAGAGACACGCCAAGCTTGTATTTGCTGTCCACCACCTTGAGGCTGTCAGGATAGGTCTTGATTGCATCGGCGAAGGTGGCGGCGGCCTGCCGATAGTCCCTCTGCTCCAGGAAGATCTCACCCAGCCAGTACTGCGCGTCGCCGGCCAGAGCGTGCGTTCCGTGCTTGGCGAGGAAGTCACGAAAGGCCGCCTCGGCAGCGGGATAATCGCTCTTGGCGAGCCGTTCGCGGGCTTCGCTATACAGATTGCTGGGCAAATCGTACGCCGCCGCGTCCTGCGCGAAAGCGTCGGCACCACACAGCAGACCGCCGATAAGCACGGTGGCGCGGAGAATCGTCGTCTTCATCATTGGTTCTCGTCCGAAACGCGCAAGCATGCCGGCCAACACCCGGTCACTTGCAGTTCAGCTTGCGGCGTTCAGTCTCGGCGCGGCGCTTGACGTTTGTCGACGCGTTCGGGAACTTGGTGACGAGCTGGCCGAAGGCGGTGCAGGCGTCGGCGTTCTGCTTGAGCTGGGCCAGCGACATGCCGAGCTTCAGCAGGCTGTCCGGCGCCTTGGTGCCCTTCGGGTACTTCTGGATCGCCTCGGCAAAGGCGCTGGCCGCCTCGACGAACTTGTTGCGGACGTAATAGGTCTCGCCCAGCCAGTACTGCGCGTTGCCGGCCAGGGTGTGGCTCTTGTTCCTGGTCAGGAACTCGCGGAATTCCTTTTCCGAGCGCTCGTAGTCGGCCTTGCTCAGCAGCTCGAAGGCGTGTTCGTACTGCTTCTCCGGGCCGGCGCCGGGGGGAAGTGCCGCGACCTTGGTGTCGGCCGGCTTGGCGGCTGCCGGCGGCGCGGTGGCGGGTGCCGGCTTGTCGGCGGGCTTCTCGGGAGCCTTGGCAGCTGCGGCGGGCGCCTGCGCCACCGGACCACCACCCAGACCGCCGCCGCCCTTTTCGAGCTGCTGGAGGCGGTAGTCGACGTCGCCGTTGATGCGCTCCAGCCGATCCTTGAGCTGGCCCATCTGGTAGACGGCCTCCTCATAGCGGCCGGTCAGCTCCGACAGGCTGCGCTCCAAGCGCTGGAGGCGCACCTCGAAATCGGCGGCCAGCGAGTGCGGCATGTCGGCCTGCGCCACCTCGACGCGGGACCCGAGGGCGGCGGCGCCGGCCTCCAGTCGCTCCAGGCGGCGGAGCTGCCCGGCGTCCTGCGCCAGGGCCGCGCCGCTGAACAGCAGTCCGCCCACCAGCAGGGCAGCGAGGGAGGTCGTCGTCTTCATCGGTGGTGTCTCGTCCGGAACGGCGGGGAACGCCGGCCAACGCTGCCGGCCCATGGGGGCGAAAATATGGCGGCAATCCGGCAAAGGAAAGCGGGTTCTTGGGCTCAGATGCCTTGGAACAGATAGTCGAGCGCGGCGGTGACGGCGTCGCGGTGGCGGGCGATGCTGCCGGCCCGGTCGCGCAGCAGGCGCTGGGAAATCGCGGTCATGCCGGGGACCAGCAGAACAAACTCTCCCTCGCCGAAGGAAACCACCGGCACGAGCCGCCCGGCGGGCCGCCCTGTCGCGGCACGAGGCGCCAACGGCGCCGCAACACGGTCAGCGCCGGTTTCCGCCACATCCGCCTGCAAGACGGCCACGTAAGGGAACGCCCGCCGCGTTGCAGGATTGGGATTCGGATAGACGTCAAACTGCTTCGTCATCCGAAAGCCCCTGCTGGAATTCCTGCATCGCCTCCGCGAAAGAACCGTGCTCCGCGATGTAGGCGTTATACACTTCGAGATCCTGCTGGATCTCGGCGCGGATCTGTTGCCTGAGCTTTTCGTCCAGTTCTTGGATCAACGCGGCTTCAGTTAGATGCGACACATTCAGCCCGGCCTCCTTGGCCTTGGCGTAGAGGTCGGCGTTGAGCGTCACGCTGACGGTGCGCTTGGCGGCGGTGGTGTCGTAACGGAGATGCATGGGCGCGGCCTCCTCGGGATACGTGCAGCGTACCCGTGTCCACGACACGGGTCAACGCGGCGAAAAGGCCATCGCCCAAACGGAAAACGCCGCGCCGGGTTGCCCCGGCGCGGCGCTTCGCAAGACCCCGTGGGGGTGACGCGTCAGTCGACGACGGTCACGCCACGACGGTTCTGGGCCCAAGCCGCCTCGTTCGAGCCGAGGACCGCCGGACGCTCCTTGCCGTAGGACAGCGTCTTGACGCGCGACGGGTTGATGCCCTGCGCGGCCAGATACTTCTTCACGGAGTTCGAACGGCGCTCACCCAGAGCCAGGTTGTACTCGCGGGTGCCGCGCTCGTCGGCGTGGCCTTCGACGGTCACGGTGACGTTCGGGTACTGCTTCAGCCAGGCCGACTGGCGGTCGAGCGTGGCGCGAGCCTCCGGCGTCAGGTCGGAACGGTCGAAGCCGAAGAACACGCGGTCGCCGACGTTGACGACCAGGTCTTCCTGCGAGCCCGGACGGATCGAGGACTGGGTGCCGGAGGTGTTGGCGCCGCCGTCGGTCTTCGGCGCGGTTTCGCAGGCGGCGAGCAGGGCAAGAGCCGCACACAGGCTCAGAACCTTGAGATTCATTTGGATGACCCCCTTCAGCGGCAATCGATGCTCGATTGGACGCGGATTGATCGGATGAGAGAACCGGACAACGCGGTTACCGTCAGGCCCCGACGGCAGCGGGAAGGCCATCTCTGACCTTCCGCCTAAGCGTTGCCCACGCGGCGCGCAAAATAGGGCTAGTCCCTTAGGGAATCAAGGGCGACCATGCGGGATCGGAGCCGTCGAGCGGCGTAACGACCCGACGTTCGTTTATACCTGATACGTCGATTGAGAATAGCTTGGCGCTGCGCGACCCGCCGCCGCCCGGCGACTCCTTGAAGAACATCAGGACGCGGCCGTTCGGCGCCCAGGTCGGGCCTTCGACGTGGTACGCCTCGCTCAGGATGCGCTCGCCGGTGCCGTCCGGACGGACCACGCCGACGGCGAAGCTGCCGCCGCGCTGGCGGGTGAAGGCGATCAGGTCGCCGCGCGGCGACCACACCGGCGTGCCGTAGCGGCCCTCGCCGAAGGTCAGGCGGCGCACGCCCGAGCCGTCGGCGTTCATCACGTAGAGCTGCTGCGAGCCGCCGCGGTCCGACTCGAAGACGATGCGCTGGCCGTCCGGCGAGTAGCTGGGCGCGGTGTCGATGCCCGGCCCGTCGGTGAGCTGCGTCGTGCGGCGGGTGCGCAGGTCCAGCGTGTAGATGTCGGTGTTGCCGTTCTGCGCCATGCTCATGATGACCTTGTTGCCGTCCGGCGAGAAGCGCGGGGCGAAGGTCATGCCGGGGAAGTCGCCCAGGACCTCCTGGCGGCCCGAGTCGATGTTGAACAGGTACACGCGCGGCTTCTTGTTGAAGAACGACATGTACGTGATTTCCTGCGCCGTCGGCGAGAAGCGCGGGGTCAGCACCAGCGTCTGGCCGTCGGTGAGGAACTGATGGTTCTCGCCGTCCTGGTCCATGATGGCCAGACGCTTGTTGCGCGCGTTGGCCGGGCCCGACTCGGAGATGTAGACGACGCGGGTGTCGAAATAGCCGTCCTCGCCGGTCAGCCGCTTGTAGATGGCGTCGGCGATGATGTGGGCGATGCGCCGCCAGCTGTCCGACGTCGCGGTGTATGACAGGCCGGCCATGTACTGGCTGGCGGTGACGTCCCACAGGCGGAAGTCCACCTTCATGCGGCCGTCCGGCGTGGCGGTCACGCCGCCGGCCACCAGCGCCTGGGCGCCGATGGTGCGCCAGTCGGTGTAGCGCGGCTCGCCGCGCTGCAGCTGCTCGGGCGTCTGCAGGAACGCCTGCGGGTTCAGCGGCTTGAACAGGCCCGACCGCTCCAGGTCGGCGGAGATGACGCGCGACAGGTCGGCGCCCATCTGTGCCTCGCGCCCACCCGACCCGAAGAAGCTGGTGATGGCGATGGGCAGCGGCTCGACCACGCCCTTGGTGATGTCGATGCGCAACTCGGCGCGCGCCACCTGCGGAGCGGCCACGCCCAGGGCGAGCAACACGGCGCCGGCCAACCCGGCCAGCCGCAGCATAAACCTCGTCTTCCTATTCATGGTCCTACATGTCCCTCGGGTCGAAGGCGAACACGATGGTTCGCCACTTCTCATAGGTTTCAGGAGTGAATTCGCTCGGCAGGAGATCAAGCTTTTGCGTCCTGTTTATGGCACGCAAGGCACTTTCCGCCGCGGCCCGGAAATGGCTGTCGCTCAGCGCGCGGCGCCGGGTGTCCTCGCTCAGGTCGGTGCGCAGCACCGTACCGTCGACGGCCACCTCGATGCGGATCTCCACGGCCATGTTGCCGGCGTCCTTGCGGCCCGGATCGAAGTTCCAGTTCTTGCTGACCTGGCTGCGGATGGCGTCGATGGCCCGGCCGGACGGCTTGAAGTCGCGCTGCGGGCCGCTCGTCGCCTTCGCGGCGCCGGCCGGCGCGGACGCGGCCTGCTGCTGCGGCTGCGCCTTGGCGTCGGCCTTCGCGTTGTCCGACGGCTTTAGCTTCTGGACGTTGCCCAGCAGCTTGGCCAGCGGATCCTCCTTGGCCACTTCCTTCGGCGGCTCCTTGGGCGGTTCCGGCTTCGGCTTCGCCTGCGGGGCGGGCGGCTTCGGCGGCTCCGGCTTCGGGGGCTCGGCCTTGGGAGGCTCCGGCTTCGGCGGTTCGGGCTTCGGTGGTTCCGGCTTGGGAGGCTCGGGCTTGGGCGGTTCCGGCCTTGGCGGCTTGGGCGGAACCGGGGCGGGTTCCGGCGTCGGCGCGGGCGGCGGCGGAGGTGGCGGGGGCGGTTCGGGCGTGCGCTTGGGCGGCTCCGGCTCACGCGGGGGCGGCGGCACCTGGGCAAGCTTGGGCGGCTCCGGCGCCTTGGGTGGTGGCGGCGGGGGTGGCGGCGGCTCGGACACCGGCTCGGGCGGCGGCGGGGCGGGCTTGGCCTCCGGCACCGGCGGCTTCGGCGGCTCGGGCTTGGGTTCGCCCTTGTCGACGCGCGCGGCTTCGGTGATCTCGCCGATGTCGACGATCTCGATGGGGATCGACTGCGGGATGTCGAGCTTGCGATCGCTGGGCGGCAGGCCGAGCACGATCAGCGCGATCAGCGCCGTGTGCAGCACCGCCGAGGCGACCAGGGGTTCGCGCATGGCTTCGCCCGCTCCCTCAGCGCGTCCGGGCGGGGGCCGGGGCGCTGGCCGGGCGCACGGCCGGGGCGGACGGGCCGGCGGCGGCGTTCGGCAGCTCCGCCACCAGACCGACCTTCTTGAAGCCGGCGGCGCTCATCGTGCCCATGACCTCCAGCATCCGCCCGTAGGCGATCTTGGCATCGCCGCGCACGAGGATGCGGGCCTCCGGGTTCGAGTTGGTGATGGCCACCAGCAGCGGCACGAGGCCGCCCATGTCGACCCGCTGTTCCTGCACGAACACGGTGCCGTCGGCCTGGACGGTGACGAACAGCGGGTCCTTCTGCGCCTCCAGCGGGGCGGCGTTGGTCTTCGGCAGGTCGACCGGCACGCCGACGGTCAGCAGCGGCGCCGCCACCATGAAGACGATCAGCAGCACCAGCATGACGTCGATGAACGGCGTCATGTTGATCTCGGCCATCGCCCGGTAGCCGCGCCGGCGGCCGCGGCCGTGGCCGCCCTTTGCGCCCAGCGATGCGCCCATCTCAGGCGGCTCCCCGCTCTTCGAGGTGGCGCGACAGGATGGCGACGAACTCGCCGGCGAAGGCGTCCAGGCGGTCGGCGTAGCGCGACAGGTCGGTGGTGAACTTGTTGTAGGCGACCACCGCCGGGATGGCGGCCAGCAGGCCCATGGCGGTGGCGAACAGCGCTTCGGCGATGCCCGGCGCCACCACGGCGAGGCTGGTGTTGTTCGACGCGGCGATCGAGGTGAAGGAGTTCATGATGCCCCACACCGTGCCGAACAGGCCGATGAACGGCGCCGTCGAGCCGACCGAGGCGAGGAAGGTCATGTAGCGTTCGGCCCGCGCCATCTCGCGGCCGATGGTCACCGTCATCACCCGCTCGACCCGCTGCTGGAGCGACGCCTTGATCGAGCTGCCGAAGCCGCGGTCGGCGGCGTGGCGCCATTCGCGCATGCCGGCGGCGAAGGTCGCCGACATGGGGTCCTCCGGCCGCTTGCCGACGCGGTCGTACAGCGCGTCCAGCGATCCGCCCGACCAGAAGCTCTCCTCGAAGGCGTCGGCCTGGGCGTTGAGGCGCCGGATGCGCATCAGCTTCTCGATGATGATGGCCCAGCACCAGACCGACGCGGCCAGCAGCATGATCATGACCAGCTTGACCAGCAGGTCGGCCTGCCAGAACAGCCCCCACATCGTGATGTCGTGGGCCTTTGCCGCCACCCCGGCGGCGTTCATTGCATGCTCCATTGCCGTCAGTCTCGCTTCTGCCGTTGGTACAGGGTGTCCAGCGCGTCGCGCACCGGTGCGGGGATGCGGGTCGGCCGGCCGGCGCGGTTGATCATCACCACCTTCACGTCCGCGCGCGCCAGTTCGCGGCCGTCGCGGCGAACCGATTGTGCAACTGCGAAGGAGGCGCCGCCGATATCGGTGATTCGCGTCTCTACTTCAAGCGTATCGTCGAGCTTCGCGGGAGCGACAAAATCGATCCCGACGTGGCGTACCGCAAATGACACACCCGCGCCGGCAAGCAGCTCCGTGTGGCTGGGACCGACCAGACGCAGCATCTCCGTGCGCGCCCGCTCGACGAAGCGAAGGTAGTTGGCGTGGTAGACGATGCCGCCGGCGTCCGTGTCCTCGTAATAGACGCGGAGCGGAAAGCGGTGCACGCCCGCCTCGTCGATGACCCCCGAAAGCTCAGCCATCCGTGTCCTCCTCCGGCGGGTCCACCGGATCGAGCAGGTCGAGCTGGCGGGCCGGCGCCATGGGCGGCGGCAGGCCGAGGTAGCGGAAACCCGCGTCGGTCAGCATGCGCCCGCGCGGCGTGCGCTGCAAAAATCCCTGCTGGATCAGGTAGGGCTCGACCACCTCCTCCAGCACGTCGCGCTGCTCGCCCAGCGCGGCGCCCAGCGTCTCGACGCCCACGGGGCCACCGGCGTAGTTCTGCGCGATGGTGCCGAGATAGCGGCGGTCCATGCTGTCCAGGCCCAGGCGGTCGACCTCCAGGCGCGTCAGCGCGGCGTCGGCGGCGCGCGCGTCCACCTCCTCCACCCCGGCGACGGCGGTGAAGTCGCGCACCCGGCGCAGCAGGCGGCCGGCGACGCGCGGCGTGCCGCGCGAGCGGTTGGCGATCTCGCGCGCCCCTTCCGGGGTGATCGCCATGCCCAGCACGCGGGCGGCGCGGCCGACGATGAGCTGCAGCTCCTCCGGCTCGTAGAACTGGAGGCGCACGGGAATGCCGAAACGCTCGCGCAGCGGCCGGGTGATGAGGCCCGAGCGGGTGGTGGCGCCGACCAGCGTGAACGGCGGCAGGTCGATGCGGATCGAGCGCGCCGCCGGCCCCTCGCCGATGATGAGGTCGAGCTGGAAGTCCTCCATCGCCGGATAGAGGATCTCCTCGACGGCGGGGTTGAGGCGGTGGATCTCGTCGATGAACAGCACGTCGTGCGGCTGCAGGTTGGTGAGCAGCGCCGCCAGATCGCCGGCCCGCGCGATGACCGGGCCCGACGTGGCGCGGAAGTTCACCCCCAGCTCGCGCGCGACGATCTGCGCCAGCGTCGTCTTGCCCAACCCCGGCGGCCCGAACAGCAGCACGTGGTCCAGCGCCTCGGCGCGCGCGCGGGCGGCCTGGATGAAGATCGACAGGTTCTCGCGCGCCTGCCGCTGGCCGGTGAAGTCGGCCAGCGACAGCGGGCGGATCGACGCCTCCGGCGCGTCGCCGGGTCCCTGCCCGGTCTGCACCAGCCGGTCCCTTTCGGGGGGCGCGTTCACTGGCTAAGCTCCTTCAATCCCTGGCGGATCAGGTCGCCGACCGCGGCCCCCTCGCCCAGCGCGCGGCCGGCCGCGACGACCGCGCCGAACGCCTCCGAACGGCCGTAGCCCAGGTTGACCAGCGCCGACACGGCGTCCGCCATGACGGTGTTGCCGCCCGGCGCGGGGACGGGTGCGCCGCCCTTGGCCGGCGCCGGGGCGGTGGTGCCGCCCATGCCCAGCGACAGGCCGCCGACCTTGTCCTTCAATTCGTTGATGATGCGCGCCGCCACCTTGGCACCGACGCCGTCGGCGCGGATCAGCGCCGTCTTGTCCTGCGCCGCGATGGCGTGGGTGAGCTGATCGGCATCCAGCACGCCAAGAATGGCGAGAGCAAGGCGCGCCCCCACCCCCTGGATGGTGGTGAGCAGGCGGAACCAGTCACGCTCGGCGTTGTCGGCGAAGCCGTACAGCACGATGCGGTCGTCGCGCACGAAGGTCTCGACGACCAGCGCTGTCCGCTCGCCCCCCATCAGGCGCGCCAGCGTGCGCCCCGAACAGGTCAGCGCGTAACCCACGCCGTTCACGTCGATCACGACGGAGTCGGTGCCGACGCTGTCGACCACGCCGGTAAGCTTGGCGATCATCGGGATTCTCCGTTCTCATCCCTCTCCCGCGCACGCCGCGGATCGCGTCGAAGAACCTGTGTCGCGCCAAGGGCCGAACGGATCGTTTCCAGAACGCCGTCCAAGTTCTCATTCACGTCATTGTTCCAAAATCTCAGAACGCGAAAGCCGGCCTGTTCGAGCATCCGCGTCCTGCGCTGGTCATATTCGACGCGCTCGGCGTGCTGTCCGCCGTCCAACTCGATGACGAGGCGGTGGTCGTGGGCGACGAAGTCGACGGTGAAGCCCAGGATGGGCTCCTGGCGACGAAATTTCGCACCAAGCTGAGTGTTCCGCAGCTTCTGCCAGATCAGCTTTTCCACCTCGGTCGAGTCCCGGCGAAGCTGCACCGCGAAGTTCGTCTGGTCGGGCGTCGGCTTGTCCTTGGGCGAAGGCGGCAAAGCCCCCTCTCCCCTCTGGGGAGAGGGTTGGGGTGAGGGGGTCCCGCGATTGCCGAACGTGGCGCCACGCGGCGGGGGGGGGGGGGGGGGGGGGGGGGGGGGGGGGGGGGG
>DASWVP010000043.1:0-2413 GCA_036401175.1 Azospirillum sp.
GAATACCCCAGCGACGCCCTGTTCACCGCCTACCTGCCAGCCGTCGCCGCCCGCCATCCGGAGATCGCCACGGCGGGCGACGCGCTGCGCGGCGACCGGCGGCTGTTCCAGGCGGCGCTGGCCGCCGTCATGGAGCTGTGGACGGCCGGCACGCCCGCCGACGTGGAGGAGACCTGGGCGGCGTTCCGCGCCCGCGTGCGCGCCGGGCTGGAAGCGGCGGTCGCCGGCCGCGGCAAGGACGAGGTGGTGGCGGTCTTCACCTCCGGCGGGGTCATCGGCACGGCGGTGGGCGAGGTGCTGGGGCTGCCGCCGGAAGGGTCGGTCGCGCTGAGCTGGCGCGTGATGAACGCCTCGGTCAGCGAGATCCACTATGGCCGGTCGGGCTTCGCCCTGTCCGGGTTCAACGCCGTGTCACACCTGCGGCTGGCGGGCGGGGAAGCGCTGCTGAGCTACCGCTGACGGTAATTTCGTATTGCGGAATTCTATTCCGGTGTCATTGACGGGCGCCGGGCGGCGTGCCAGAGTGCCGGGCGATACAGGGAAACGGCGGCACAGAACCGCCTTCCGAGGGAGGACAGCCCAGGAATGTTCGATCGTCACTTCAAGGTCTGGCCGCGCAACGTGCCGCGCCACCTGACCATTCCGGAGACGAACCTGCCGTTCAACCTGATGGTCTCGGCGCGGCGCTACCCGGACCGGACGGCCATCATCCATTGCGGCAAATCGCTGCGCTACGCCGAGTTCCATGATCAGGTCGAACGGCTGGCCGGCTACCTCCAGCGCCGGCTGGGCGTGGCGAAGGGCGAGCGGGTGCTGCTGTACATGCAGAACAGCCCGCAGTTCATGATCGCCTACTACGCCATCCTGCGCGCCGACGCGGTGGTCGTCCCGGTCAACCCGATGAACCGCACCGCCGAGATGCAGCATCTGGTCGCCGACACCGGCGCGCGCGTCGCCGTGCTGGGGCAGGAGCTGTTCGCGGTGATCGAACCCCTGCTGGGCCAGGGCGGGCTGGAGCACGCGGTGGTGGCGAGCTATGCCGAATACGCCGATCCCGCCTTCGACCTGCCGGTCCCCGACGCCGTGAAGGCGCCACCCCGCACCGGCTTCGGCACCGCCGCCGCCGTGCCCTGGCGCGACGCGCTGGCCGCCGGCGCGGTGGCGGCCCCGTCCACGGCCGGGCCGGACGATCTGGCGGTGCTTCCCTACAGCTCGGGCACCACGGGGAACCCCAAGGGCTGCATGCACACGCACCGCACGGTGATGACGACGGTGGTCGGCGGCCTTGCGTGGAACCCGTCGCCCACGGATTCGGTCAACCTCGTCACGCTGCCGCTGTTCCACGTGACCGGCATGCAGAACTCCATGAACGCGCCGATCTTCGTGGGCGCGACCATGGTGATCCTGCCGCGCTGGGACCGCCGCATCGCCGCCGAACTGATCCAGCGCTACCGCGTCGCGCGCTGGCGCAGCATCAGCACCATGGCCATCGATCTGGTCAACGACCCGGAGGTCGCCCGGTTCGACCTGAGCAGCCTGCTGTTCATCGGCGGCGGCGGGGCGTCGATGCCCGAACCGGTCGCCAACAAGCTGCGCGAGCTGACCGGCCTGGACTACATCGAGGGCTACGGCCTGTCGGAGACCATCGCCGCCACGCACATCAACCCCATCGACCGGCCGAAGCGCCAGTGCCTGGGCATCCCCGTCTTCGACGTGGACAGCCGCATCGTCGGCGTGGACGACGGCCGCGAACTGGGCCCCGGCGAGGTGGGCGAGATCGTCATCAACGGGCCGCAGGTCTTCAAGGGCTACTGGAACGACCCGAAGGGCACCGCCGACGCCTTCCTGGAACTGGACGGCAAGCGGTTCTTCCGCACCGGCGACCTCGGCCATTACGACGAGGACGGCTATTTCTTCATCGTCGACCGCGTCAAGCGGATGATCAACGCGTCGGGCTACAAGGTGTGGCCGACGGAGGTGGAGGGGCTGATGCACCGCCACCCCGCCATATCGGAGGTCTGCGTCGTGGCCGCCCCCGACGCGCGGCGCGGCGAGACGGTGAAGGCCTTCGTCGTCCTGCGCGAAGACCGGCGCGGCACGGTGAGCGGGCCCGAGATCATCGCGTGGTGCCGGGACGGCATGGCCGCCTACAAGTGCCCGTCATTGGTGGAGATCGTGGACGCCCTGCCCCGCTCGGCCACCGGCAAGCTGCAGTGGCGGGAATTGCAGAACAGGGAATGGAACGCGTGATACGGCCGAGCGGAAGCCGGGCACACCGTCAATTCGTAGGCAGGGCGTGAAGCACGTGACGCTGGGCCGCGTCACGTCTTGATCAGGTTGCCCGGCGCCTTGGCCGGCGGCTCCTGGGGCGGCGCCGGGGGAGCGGCCGGGCGCAGGCCGTCCACGGCGCGGC
>DASWVP010000044.1:0-7412 GCA_036401175.1 Azospirillum sp.
GTCGGCCGCGACCGTGAAGGCCAGCCGGCCGTCGGCGCCGGCCTCCGCCGTGCCGCGCCACAGCTCCCGCCCGTCGCGCTCCGCCACCACCGCATAGCGGCCGGGCGCCGGCACGTGCCAGAGCATCGCCCCGGCCCCGAACCCCTGCGCCCACACGCGGAAGCCCTCGCCCTCCGTCACCAGCCCGGCCAGCAGCCAGCGGCCGTGCACCAGATAGGGGCGCTGGGCCGGCGGGTCGGCGTCGGCGCGCTCGACGTCCATCAACGCCACCACCGGCTCCGCCACCGCGGGGTCGAGCGCCACATAGAGGCTGCCCTGGTGGTGCCGCTGGCCCAGCACGCCGGCCGAGCGGGCGAAGTCCACGGCGGTGAACAGCGCGTGGTCGAAGCGCAGCGTCGCCAGATCGCCCCGGTCCCGCACCCGCCAGCGCCGTTCCCCCTCCGCCACGATGCGGGTGGTGTAGAACCCCTCGGCGATCCCGGCGTAGGCGGAGGCGGTGACCGGCGCCACCTCGCTGTCGCGCGCCAGCGTCAGGTTCTTCTTCAGCGCGTTGATGCTGCCCGGCTTCTGGCCGGAATACATGTGGTAGTAGACGTTGAAGGGCTTGACCCGGAGCGGCGTTTCCGTGTTCCGCACCGTTGCGGCCAGGTTCTGGAAGCCGTAGAAGCGATCCGTCCACAGGTCGGTGTAGGTGTTCTCGTTGGAGCCGGCGGCGTAGACCTGCCGCTCGGCGCCGACCGGCACGCCGATCGGCGACACGGCGGTGTAGGACGGGTATTCGGCGTCGAAACGCGTGTCGCCGCCGTTCATGTTGCGGGCGCCCGCCCGCCGCGCCTCGGCCACCGCCCCCTCGAAGGGCGAGGTGTCGCCCGACCATTGCAGCAGCCGCGCCCGCTTGCCCTCCGGCGCCAGCCGCTCGATGTAGGCGAGCGAACCGCCGATCTCCTGCGTCAGGTCGAAGGGGGCTTGCAGAAAGGCGCGCGGCACCGCGTAGCGGCCGATGTCCGGCCCGCCGGCCGGCGCCGCCGCCTCCGCGGTCTCACCCACGGCGTCGTAAGTGTCGTCCTTGCGCCGGGGCAGGAATCGGCTCAGCAGCCCGCCCTCCTTGGCCTTTCCGGCGGTCGCCTCGAACACCTCCTCCTTGTCGGGGGTGTAGTCCTTGAAGAAGCTCCAGTTGAACGGGTGCGTCCAGGTGTGGCTGGCCGCCTCGACCTGCGGCAGGGCCAGCAGCCGCTTCGCCGCCTCCAGCGCCTGCGGCGTGCCGCGCCAGCCCGGATCGAGGTCGCCGACGATGGGCGCCACCGTCACCGGCAGGTCGGGGAACGGCTCGATCGCCTCCTTGCGCACCACGTCGGCGGCGAGCAGCTTCTGCTTGGCATAAGGCTCCACCTCGGTGACGTTGCGCCAGCCGTCGCCGTCGATGTGACTGAAATAAAGCCGCCGGCCCGACACCGTGGTGACGTCCGGCTTCGGCACCTCGTCGGTGGCGAAGGCCAGACGGAAGAACCGGAAGGGGTCGATGATCCAGCGCTTGCGCACGAACTCGGGGTCGTAATAGCGCGCGTAATCCTCGGTGACGAGGCCGCCGGACGGTCCGGTGACGATCAGGTGGCTGTCGGTGGCCGGGTCGCCGCCGCGCCGCATGACGAGGTGCGAGGCGATCCGCCCGTCCACCTTGCGCAACAGCGGATAGCCCGGCAGCACGCCGCCCAGAGTGCGCTCGAAGCCGATCATCATCGGATCGGCCCACGCCGGGCCCGAGCGGTAGGTGAGGTCGGAATAGCCGTCGTCGTCGCGCAGGCCGAAGCGGGCGAAGAAGCGGTTGACCAGCGCCATCGGCATGCGCCGCCCGTCGCGCGCGGCGCGTATGCCCAATTGCCCCATCGACACCACGCGCACGCCGCGCGCCGCCGCCGCGCCCAGCCAATCCACGAAGACGGCCGGATCGTCGAAGGGGGACGAGGCGAACCACGTGAGGATTCCGCGCAGGTCCGGATAGCGCGCCAGATCCGGCAGCCCCTTGCCGACGTCCCAGTACACCACGCCGAGGCCGAGGTGGTTGAGCGGCATCTCGGCCATGGTGTGGATGCGCGTCAGCTTGACCCGGCTCTCCTCCGCCTCGTCGTAGAGCGCCAGCACCGTGCGCGGCACCGTCTGGGCGGCCGCCGGAAGCGCCACGGCCAGCAGCAGGACGGCGAGGACGAGGCGGAGCGGGCGCATGGCGGCTTACCCGCCCATGACAAAGCGACGACGTTGGGTTTTCGGCTTTGCCTCAACCCAACCTACGGGAAGCGTTCGGGTAGGTTGGGTTGAGCGCAGCGAAAACCCAACGTCCGGAGCCCGACGGGGACAGCCCTCCGTCACGGCATCGGCTCCGGCACGACGCGGTCCAGTTCGACCACGGACACGTGCGGGGAAAAGCCGTTGGCGCGCTGGATCGCGTAGATCCGGCGCACGCCCTCCACGTCCGCCGGGTCCCAGTAGTCGAGCGACATGAGGTCCAGCCTGGGGTTCAGGCGCTTGGCGCCGTGCAGCGCCGCGACCTGGAAACGGTAGTCCTCCTCGGGCTGCAGGCGGGCCTTGCCGGCCTGAAAGTCCCAGGTGGTGTAGACCGACTCGCCCAGCGCGTAGTCCAGCGCCCCGGCGGTCTGGGGCAGGATGTCGTAGGCGCGGTTCAGCATGATGCGGGCCGACGGGTGGTTGCGCCGGATGGCGTTGACCAGCCGCGCCGCCGCCTCCGTCATGCCCGCCCAGCGTTGCGGGTCGGTGCGTTCCAGGTGCGGCGGGTTGTCGAGCGTGTCGAGGAAGACGCCGTGGAAGCCCCGGTGCAGGATGGCCGGGACCAGCTCCTCCACCACCAGCTTGACCCAGCGCTTGTCGCGCACGTCGACATAGAAGCTGCCCGGCCAGTTGGGGTTCTCCTCCGACAGGATGCCCCACGACTTGACCAGCTCGAACCAGGGGCGGTGGTTCTCCACCTCGCCCAGGCTGATGTAGCCCAGCACGGTCTTGCCGCGGTCGCGCAGCGGGCGCAGCGGCGGGTGCCGGTCGCTGTCCAGCACGACCAGCCGGTACGGCTCGAACGTCTTCGGCGGCTCCTTGTCGGCGTAATAGACGGTCCAGCGCACCTCGCCCTCCGCGCGTCCGGCACCGGGCAGCAGCGCGGCCAGAAGCGCCAGCGCCCCGGCGACGCGCCGCGCGAAGGGCTTCACCCCAGCCATGCCAGCGTGTCCCGCAGGCCGTTCGCGAGGTCGGTCTCGCAGGCCATGCCGAAGGCGCCCACCAGCCGTGCCGGGTCGCCGATCGACACGCGGATGTCGCCGGCCCGCCCCGGCCCGTGCGACACGTCCGGCGCCCGGCCCGACAGTTCGGCCAGCACCGAGGCCAGCCGGTTCACCGAGGTCGGCCGGCCCGTGCAGACGTTGTAGACCGGCGCCCCCGGACGCGGCGCGTCCATCGCCGCCGTCAGATAGCGCACGAGGTCCTTCACATAGACGAAGTCGCGCACCTGCTCGCCGTCGCCGTGGATGGTGATCGGCAATCCCTGGGCGATGCGGCCGGCGAAGATGGAGATGACGCCGGAATAGGGCGACTTCGGGTCCTGCCGGGGACCGTACACGTTAAAGAAGCGGAAACCCGTCGCCGGCACCCCGTGCACCCCGTCGGCGACGCGCGCGTGCAACTCGCACCCCAGCTTGTCGGCGCCATAGGCGGACAGCGGCCGGGTGACGGCGTCCTCGTTCAGCGGCGTGGCCGGGTTGTCGCCGTAGACGGCGGCGGAGGAGGCGTAGACCACCGGCACCGGCCCGCCGTCCCGCGCGCGCCGCGCCGCGTCGAACACGGCGATGGTGCCCACGAGGTTGGCGCGGTTGGTCGCCAGCCATTCCTCCTGCGAACGCTGGACCGAGGCGACGGCGGCGAGGTGGAAACAGCCGTCCATGCCCGCCATGACGTCGCGCACCAGCGCCTCGTCGGCGACGTCGCCGATGGTGACCGGAACGCCGTCCGGCAGGTTCTCGCGCTTGCCGGTGGACAGGTCGTCGAGCACGCGCACCGCGTGCCCCGCCGCCAGCAGCCGTTCGATGAGGTGGGAGCCGATGAACCCGCAGCCCCCGGTGACCAGATAACGCGCCATGGTCGGTCCGCCTTCCTTCGTGATCAGGCGTTGGCCGTGGCCGCGTCGCCGAGGAAGGCGGAGACGGTGGCCAGGAAGTCCTTCGGCTTGATGGGCTTGGAGACGTGCCCGTTGAAGCCGGCGTCGGCGAGGCGGCGCTTGTCCGCCGGGGTGGCGAGGTTGGTCACCGCAACCACCGGCGTGGCGGCCAGCCGGTCGTCGGCGCGGATCATGCGAAGCAGCTCCACACCCGACACGCCGGGCATGACGATGTCCATCACCACGAGGTCCGGCGGCGTGTCGAGCATCAGGTCGATCACGCCGCGCGGGTCGTCCGCCTCGATCACCGTGAAGCCGCCCTCCTCCAGGCAGCGCACGAAGAGCTTGCGCATCAGCACGTTGTCCTCGACGACGAGGATCGTGCGCGCCTGTTCCACCGCATCCATGCGGACGCCGTCCTTCGCGTCGCGGTCGGCGGCCGTCGGCGCCGCGTGCGGTTCCAAGCCGTTGGCCATGGCGAATCCCTTGTGGGGGCGAATCCCTTGCGGGCCCCGATCCGAGTGAATTTCGACAAATTTAGGTTAATTCGGAATTCACCGTCAAGCCAACCGCCTGCGACCGAATTGTGCCAGCCGTTAGGACTCGCAACCTGTGGCCGAAGCGACACACTTACTTAGTCGCCGCAGCGTCCGCGATCCACCAGCTGTCGAAGGCCAGCGCATAGGGCGGCGTGGTCTCCGGGCGCTTCAGACGGTTCCAGTAGGCGACGCGGAAGGTGCCGCTGTGCCAGTGCGGCACCACATAGTGGCCCCACAGCAACACGCGGTCCAGCGCGGCGACGGCCGCCTCCAGGTCCGCGCGCGTGTCGGCCCGCACGACGGCGTCGATCAGCGCGTCCACCGCCGGGTTCTTGATGCCGGCGAAGTTGCGGCTGCCCGGATCGTCGGCGGCGGCCGAGCCCCAGAAGTCGCGCTGCTCGTTGCCCGGCGACAGCGACTGGCCCCAGACGTTGACGATCATGTCGTAATCGAAGTCGCGGATGCGGTTCTGGTACTGCGTGGTGTCCACCGTGCGCAGGTTGGCCTGGATGCCCAGACGCCGGAGGTTGTCGATGAAGGGCAGCGTCACCCGCTCGAAGGTCGGCGAATCCAGAAGGATCTCGAAGGCGAGCGGCCGGCCGTCCTTGAACACGCGCACGCCGTTCTTCACCTCCAGCCCGGCGGCGTCCAGCAGCTTGCGCGCCTCCAGCAGGTTGGCCCGCATGCCGTTCGGCCCCTTGGTGACCGGCGCCTCGTAGCGCTTGGTGAAGACCTCGGCCGGGATCCTGTCGCGCAGCGGCTCCAGCAGCTTCAGCTCGGCCGGGCTCGGCAGGCCCTTCGATTCCAGGTCGGAATTCTCGAAATAGCTGTCGGTGCGCTTGTAGGCGCCATGGAACAGCGTGTCGTTGGTCCATTCGAAATCGAAGGCGTAGCCGATGGCCTGCCGCACCTTCGGGTCCTGGAACACCGGGCGGCGCGTGTTGAAGACGAAGCCCTGCATGCCGGCGGGGACCTTGTTGGCAATCTCCTCCTTGACGACCTTGCCTTCCTTCACGGCCGGAACGTCGTAGCCGGTGGCCCACACCTTGGCGACGTTCTCCATGCGGAAATCATAGAGGCCGCCGTGGAACGCCTGCAGCGCCACGGTGGCGTCGCGGTAGTACTGGTAGGCCATCGTGCCGAAATTGTTGCGCCCGCGGTTCACCGCGAGATCCTTGCCCCAATAGTCGTCGACACGCTCATAGGTGATGCCGCGCCCGGCATCGACCGAGGCGATCTTGTAGGGGCCCGAGCCCAGCGGCGGCTCCAGCGTCGTCGCCGAGAAGTCGCGGCCCTCCCAGTAATGCTTGGGCAGGACGGGAAGCTGGCCGAGGATCATCGGCAGTTCGCGGTTGTCGCCCGGCTTGAAAACGAAGCGCACGCGCTTCGGCCCGTCCGTCTCCACCTTCGCCACGCCGGCGTAATAGCCGCGGTAGAAGGGGTGACTCTTGACCAGCGTGTCGAAGGTGAAGACCACGTCCGCCGCCGTCACCGGCTTGCCGTCGTGGAAGCGCGCGTTCCCGCGCAGCGTGAAGGTGACGGAGCCACGGTCGGCCGCAACGTCGATGCTTTCGGCCAGCAGGCCGTATTCGGTGAAGGGTTCGTCGGCCGACGAGGTCATCAGCGTGTCGTACAGCTCGCCCAGGCCGGCCGCCGGCACGCCCTTCAGCGTGAAGGGGTTCAGCGTGTCGAAGGAGCCGATGACCGACAGCGTCACCTTGCCGCCCTTGGGCGCGTTCGGGTTGACGTAGTCGAAGTGCGTGAAGTCGGGGCCGTATTTCGGCTCGCCATAAAGGGCCATGCCGTGGTGCGGCTCGGCCCGCAGCCCTCCCGCCGCCGCCGTCATCATCAGCCCGCACGCCAAAGCCGCCGCGATCCGCCGCATGCCACCCACTCCTTAACCCTGTCCGTCAGCCTTATGTGTCCCCGGCGGCCCCCATCGGCAACCGGGGAATCCCGCCGGAATCACACCGCCGGAACCATACCGGAGGCGCCGCGGTTTTCCATCCGTCGCCGCCGCGCCGGAGAGCGCATCATGCCCAAGCCCTACCACCCCGTCGACACCCAGCACGTGCTGCACCTGCTGCGCCAGTGGCTCAAGACCGCGGCGCCGCCGGAGGGGGTGGACTGGCTGGACGGCATGCGCGACACGGTGAACGACGGCGCCGACGACGGCGTGTTCCTCGGCGCCTTCGCCGCCGCCCCGCGCCGCGTCGGCCGCAACGCCCTGCACCTGCGCGCCGACGACCGGGCGGAGGCGGAACGGGTGCGCCCCGGCTGGCGCCCGCAGACCTGGACCGCCGATCAGGCGGCGCGCACCGTCCTGCTGCTCGTCTACGACGACAGCGACGCCGCCGCCTATGGCGCCATGCTGGCCGCCGTGCTGGCCCGTGGTCCGGCCGAAGCGGCGTCGGTCTACCGGGCGCTGCCGCTGCTCCCCTACCCCGACCGGCACGCGGCCCTGGCCGTCGACGCCCTGCGCGCCGACGACACGCTGCTGTTCGAGGCGCTGGCGCTGCACAACCCCTACCCGGCCGACACCCTGGCCGAGCCGGCGTGGAACCGGCTGGTCATGCGCGCCGTGTTCCTGGACGCGCCGCTGGATGCGATCGAGGGGCTGGAGCGGCGCGCAAACCCGGTGCTGGCGCACGAGATCCGCGACTACGCCCGGCTGCGCCGCGCCGCCGGCCATGCGCTTCCCCCCACCCTCTGGCGCGCCG
>DASWVP010000045.1:0-3902 GCA_036401175.1 Azospirillum sp.
GTCGGTCTGGTAGAAGCAATCCACCGGGCACACCGCCTTGCACGGCGCGTCCGAGCAGTGCATGCAGGCCACCGAGATCGAGCGCTCCCCCGGCTTGCCGTCGTTGAGCGTGACCACCCGGCGCCGGTTGATGCCCCAGGGGATCTCGTGTTCGTTCTTGCAGGCCGTGACGCAGGCGTTGCACTCGATGCAGCGGTCCGCGTCGCACAGGAACTTCATGCGAGCCATGATTCTCTATCTCCCGTGATCAGGCGGCCGAAATGCGGCAAAGGGTGGTCTTGGTTTCCTGCATCAGCGTAATCGGATCGTAGCCGTAGGTCGTGGCGGTGTTGGCCGCCTCGCCCAGCACGATCGGGTCCGCGCCGGCGGGGTACTTGGACCGCAGGTCCTCGCCCTGGAACCAGCCGCCGAAGTGGAAGGGCATGAAGGCGACGCCCCGGCCCACCCGTTCCGTCACCATCGCCTTGACCTTCACGCGGCCCTTCTCGGCGCCCTCGACCCACACCATCTGGCCGTCGCGGATGCCCAGGTTGTTGGCGTCGGTCGGGTTGACCTCGACGAACATGTCCTGCTGCAGCTCGGCCAGCCAGGGGTTGGAGCGGGTCTCCTCGCCGCCGCCCTCGTACTCGACCAGACGGCCCGACGTGAGGATGATCGGGTATTCCTTGGAGACGTCGCGGTCCTGGATCGACTTGTACAAGGTGGGCAGGCGCCACGCCTTGGTGTCCTTGTAGGTCGGGTAGGAGGCCACGAGGTCGCGGCGCGGTGTATACAAGGGCTCGCGGTGCACCGGAACGGCATCGGGGAAGTTCCAGGCGACGCAGCGCGCCTTGGCGTTGCCGGGCGGGTTCAGCCCATGCTTGACGGCGACGCGCTGGATGCCGCCCGAGAGGTCGGTGGTCCAGGACACCGCGCCGATCTTCTCGCCGCCGATCCGCTTGATCACGGCCATTTCGGCTTCCGTCAGGTCCTTGTCCCAGCCCATTTTCTGGAGCATGGCCATGGTGACTTCCGGGTGGCCGTCCTTGATCTCGGAACCGACCGGGTAGGCGCCCTCGGCGAGCAGCGTCACGCCGTTGCGTTCCAGCCCGAAGCGGGCGCGGAACGCGCCGCCGCCTTCGGCCACCGGCAGCGAGTTGTCGTAGAGGTTGGCCGAGCCGGGGTGATTCATTTCCGGCGTGCCCCAGCACGGCCAGGGCAGGCCGAAGTAGTCGCCGTCGCACGGGCCGCCGTTGGCGCGCAGCGTCGTCCGGTCGAAGGTGTGCTGGTTGGCCATGTGCAGCTTCAGGCGTTCCGGCGACTGGCCGGTGTAGCCGACCGACCACATGCCGCGGTTCCACTCCCGCGTCGTGTCCTCGACCGACGGTTCATTGCCGTTCACCTTGATGTTCTTGAACATCGGTTCGGCGAAGCCGAACTTTTTGGCGAACAGGTACATGATCTCGTGGTCGGTCTTGGCCTCAAACAGCGGGGCCATGACCTTCTCGCGCCACTGGATGGAGCGGTTGGACGCGGTGGCCGACCCCTCCGTCTCGAACTGCGTGGCGGCCGGCAGCAGGTAGACGCCGTCCTTGCGCTCGTGCAGCACGGCGGTCATCGTCGGGTAGGGGTCGATGACGACCAGGATGTCCAGCTTGGACATCGCCTTGCGCATGTCGGGCAGGCGGGTCTGGCTGTTCGGCGCGTGGCCCCAGAACACCATGCCCTTGATGGCGTTGGGCTGGTCGATGTTCTCCTTGGCCTCCAGCACGCCGTCGAACCAGCGGGAGACCGGGATGCCGGTCTTCTCCATCAGCTCCTTGGAGGTGAAGCGCTTGAGGACGTCCTCGTACGGCACCTCCCACACGCGCGCCCAGTGCTTCCACGCCCCTTCGGCGAGGCCGTAGTAGCCGGGCAGGCTGTCCGACACGACGCCGAAGTCGGTGGCGCCCTGCACGTTGTCATGGCCGCGGAAGATGTTGGTGCCGCCGCCGGCCACGCCGACGTTGCCCAGCGCCAACTGCAGGATGCAATAGGCGCGCGTGTTGCTGGTGCCGACGTGGTGCTGCGTGCCGCCCATGCACCAGACCAGCGTGCCGGGCCGGTTGCTGGCGAGCGTACGCGCCACGCGCTTCAACTGGCTGCCGGGAACGCCGGTCACGCGCTCCACCTCTTCCGGCGTCCACTTCTTCACCTCGGCGCGGATGTCGTCCATGCCGTAGACGCGCCGAGCGATGTAGTCCTTGTCCTCCCACCCGTTCTCGAAGACGTGCCAGAGGATGCCCCAGATGAGCGGCACGTCGGTGCCCGGACGGAAGCGGATGTACTCGTCGGCCTTGGCGGCGGTGCGGGTGAAGCGTGGGTCCGCCACGATCAGCGGCGCGTTGTTCTGCTCCTTCGCCTTCAGCACATGCAGCATGGCGACGGGGTGTGCCTCGGCGGCGTTCGAGCCGATGAAGAACATCGCGCGCGACTTCTGGATGTCGTTGTACGAGTTCGTCATGGCGCCGTAGCCCCACACGTTCGCCACGCCGGCAACCGTGGTGGAGTGGCAGATGCGCGCCTGATGGTCGATGTTGTTGGTGCCCCAGAACGCCGCGAACTTGCGGATGAGGTACGACTGCTCGTTCGAGAACTTGGCGGAGCCCAGCCAGAAGACGGAGTCGGGGCCGGAGGTCTCCCGGATCTGCAACAGCTTGTCGCCGACTTCCGCGATCGCCTGATCCCAGGAAATGCGCTGGTACTTGCCGTCCACCAGCTTCATGGGATAGCGCAGGCGGCGGTCGCCGTGCGCGTGCTCGCGCACCGCCGCGCCCTTGGCGCAATGGGCGCCCAGGTTGAGCGGGCTGTCGAACGCCGGCTCCTGGCCGATCCACACGCCGTTCTGCACTTCGGCCACCACCGTGCAGCCGACCGAGCAATGGGTGCAGACGGTCTTGACCTGCTTGACCGGGGCCCCAGCGGGGACGGTCGTGGCGGCGTCGGCCTTCCGGACCATGCCGAAGGGCAGCCCGGCCACGGCGGCGGCGCCACCGGCGGCAAGGCCGGAGCGGCGCAGGAAGGCGCGGCGGTCGATGGCCGAGCCGGTCAGGGCGGACAGCGCCTTGGACAGTTTGGGGCCGGCGGCGGAACCCGTGGATTTCCTGGTGATGCGCATCTCGGGGCTCCTCAGAAGCGGGCCAGCGCGTAGGCCGTGCGGACGTGCTCCGTCTCGCGGTAGCGGGCGGCGGTGGGGTTGGTGGGGTCGACGGGCGGCGCGGCTTCCGCCGGGGCCGCCTGCACGGCGATGGCGGCGGCGCCCAGCGCGCCCGCGCCGAGCCCGCGGAACAGATCGCGCCGTTTGAGCGAGGTCGTGTCGTTGCTGTCCGTCATCATCGTTTCCCCGTGTCCACCCGTTTCAGGTCTTTAAGCCGCCAGATCGAACGCCTGGCCCTCGACCGCGAAGAAGGCGCGGCCCAGCGTGCCGACGGCGCGGTAGAAGCGCGCCGAGGGCGCGTTTTCGAGATCGGTGAAGAAGCGCGGTGCCCAGTCCGCGACGTGGCGATCGAAGAAGGCGCGCTGCCCGTCCAGCGTCGCCGCTTCGTCGAAGGCGCCGGTGATCAGCCCGGCCATCATCTCGCACAGCGCGGCGATGTGGTCCTCGGGCTCGCGCACATCGTCGGCCCGCGCGATGCCCAGGCGCGCCATGTCGGCGCGCAGCTCGGCCAGCGGCTTTTCGTTGAGGAAGCCCGTCTTGTAGTAGGAGCCGTAGGGCGACAGCTCGCCGCCGCCGACGCCGATGAACAGGGCGCCGTATTCCTCCGCCACCTCGGCCGGGTCGGCGGTGCGCGCGGCGGACGCCAGGGCGGCGAAGGCGGCGCCCAGCGGCGCGTCGTCGGCATCGACGCCGGGCGCGGCGAGGGCATGCAGCAGGTCGGCCGGCG
>DASWVP010000046.1:0-1937 GCA_036401175.1 Azospirillum sp.
GGCCACCACGGCGGCGGGCACGCGCGACGCGGCCCAGAGGATGGCCGGCGGCTCCCCGGAACCGACCCGGACCACCGGCAAGCCCGACACCACCCACCCCGGCGTCACCAAGGCGGCCAACGTCCCTGACGAGACGCTGACCTCCACGCCCGCCACCGGCGCCAAGCCGCAGGGGACCCTGCCATGAGCACCGCCGAGGACTATCGCGGCCAGGGCTACGACCCGCGACAGGAACGGCCGATCGCCGGGCTGTTCGCCGACCTGTTCCGCGAGACCGCCACCTTGATCCGCACCGAGATCGAGCTGGCCAAGACCGAGCTGTCCGCCAAGGCCGGCGAGGCGGCGGGCGGCGCCGTCTTCATCGCCGCCGGCGGACTCGTTGCATTCCTCGGCGCCATCTTCCTGCTGGCGGCGGCGACGCTGGCGCTGGCCCAGGTGGTGGCGCCGTGGCTGGCGGCGCTGATCGTCGGCGGCGTGGTGACCGCCATCGGCGTCGTGCTGATGCTGATGGGGCGCAACCGCCTGAAGCCGCGCAACCTGCAACCCGAACGCACCCTGGAAACGTTGCGCGAGGACAAGCGCTGGGCGCGATCCCAGCTCGGCCGATGACCCCGGCAATGAACGACGAGCCCCACGACGAGCGCGACCTTGACGGGATGCAGCGCGACATCCGCGCCAGCCAGGCGCGGATCACCGACACGCTGGACACCCTCAAGCGCCGCCTCGCCCCCCGCCATCTGATGGAGCAGACCATGAACCGCACCGGAAACCGGATGAGCAGCGACCGCAGCGGCGACCTTCGCCGGACCGGCGAAGGCCGGATGACTCAACGACACGGCAGCGGCGGGTCGTCGATGGGCGACATGGTCCGCGGCAACCCCGTTCCCCTCGCCATGATCGGCCTCGGCGTCGGCTGGTTGCTGCTGTCGCGCACGGGCTATGACCGCACCATCGTCGACAACCGCTACGTCGACAGCGTGCGCGACGGCGCCGGCTCGGCCGCGCGCTACGCCCGCGACACGTTCTACAGCGCCACCGACCGCGTGCGGCACGCCGCCGAGGATGTCTACGACGCCGCCAGCGGCGCGGCGAGCGACATCTCCAGCCGCGCCGGCGAAGCCTACAGCAGCGCCTACGAAGGAGCGCGCAGCATGGCACGCAGCAACGCGGGCGACGGCGGCCGCGCCACGCACGCCCGTTCCGGGCCGGGCATGGTCAGCCGGGCCACGCACGGCTTCTGGGACATGGTGGAGGACCACCCGCTGGTGGCCGGCGTGATGGGCGTGGCGCTGGGCGCCGCCATCGGCGCCAGCATTCCCTCCACCCGGTACGAGAACCGCTGGGTCGGCGACTACGCCGACCAAGTGACGGACCGCGCCAAGGAACTGGCGCAGGATGCCGTGGAGCGGGGCACCCGCGCCGCGCGCGCCGCCGCCGAGACCGCGCGCGAGCACATCACCGAAGCCGCATCCGACGTGCAGAACTCCGCGCGCGACGAGATCAACCGCTCCCCGTGACCGGCTGATACCCCCGAGGTTGGGTGGTCCATCCTTCGGCGGCCCCGCACCCTTGGCGGAGCCGCCGCTTCTTTGCCAGCACCGCTTGTGCGAACGACGCCGAACTCCCTTTCGGTGCAAGGCGCGTTGCACTATCGTGCGGCGGCAAGGGCGGCGGGTGCGTGACTCGCCCACAGCGGGGGCGGTTGGTACGGCGATGGCGGCAGGAAAGAAGTCGGGTTCGGTCGGGCTGTTGGTGGTCGTGTCCGTCGCCGTCGCGGCGGCGGCTGGCATGGGTGCCACCAGCGTCATCGCCAGCAAGGGGCCGCGCGAGCGTCCGCGCGCGGAGGTCGTGGCCGTGCACACGGACGTGGTCGCCGTGGCGCGCAGCGCCGCCGCCGACCCGGTGCCGGCGGTGCTGCTGCCCCGCGCCGACTGGGA
>DASWVP010000047.1:0-3731 GCA_036401175.1 Azospirillum sp.
CAGGCACCGGCGCCGCGCCGGAGCGAGCCGGCGCCGACGCCCGCCGAGCCGGCCGTTCCGGCGGCCGGCGCGCGGGACATCGCGGTGATCGGCATGTCCGGCCGCTTCCCTCAGGCCGACGATGTGGAGGCGTTCTGGCGCAATCTGGCGCAGGGGCGCGACTGCATCACCGAGGTGCCGGCCGACCGCTGGGACCACGGCCGCTATTTCGACCCCGACCGCACCGCGCCGGGCAAGACCTGTTGCAAGTGGGGCGGCTTCCTCGACGGCGTCGACCGCTTCGACGCGCCGTTCTTCAAGATCACCCCGGCCGAGGCCGAACTGCTCGACCCGCAGGAGCGGCTGTTCCTGGAAACGTCGTGGAACCTGCTGGAATCCTCGGGCTATGTGGGGGAGAGGCTGCAGCGGCTGTGCCGCTCGCAGGCGGGCGTCTTCGTCGGGACCATGTCCCAGCAGTACCACGCCTTCGAATCCGACCTCGTGCGCGAATCGCTGGTCGCGCTGTCCTCGCCCAGCTCCATCGCCAACCGCGTGTCGTATTTCTTCAATTTCCAGGGGCCCAGCGTCGCCATCGACACCATGTGCTCGTCGGCCCTCGTCGCCGTGCACATGGCGTGCGAGAGCCTGTCGAAGGGCGAGTGCCGGATCGCCATCGCCGGTGGCGTCAACACGACGATCCACCCCAAGAAGTACATCGCGCTGTCCACCGGCCAGATGATTGGCAGCCATCCCGACAGCACCAGCTTCGGCGACGGCGACGGCTACCTGCCGGCCGAAGGGGTCGGCGCGGTGCTGCTCAAGCCACTGCAAGCCGCCATCGACGACGGCGACACCGTCCTGGCCGTCATCAAGGCGAGCGCCATCAACCACGGCGGCCAGTCTAACGGCTACCGGGTGCCCAGCGCCGCCGCCCAGGCGGACCTGATCGCCGGGAACTTCGCCAGGGCCGGCATCGATCCGCGCACCATCTCCTATGTGGAGTCGGCGGCCAACGGTTCGCCGCTGGGCGACGCCATCGAGCTGGGCGCGCTCACCGCCGCCTTCCAGCGCTTCACGACGGACCGGCAGTTCTGCGCCATCGGCGCGGTGAAATCGAACATCGGCCATGCCGAGGCGGCGTCGGGCATGTCGCAGCTCATCAAGGTGATCCTGCAGCTCCGGCATCGCCAGCTCGTCCCGACCATCAAGGCGCAGCCGCTCAACCCGAACATCGCCTTCGAGCGGACGCCCTTCCATCTCCAGCGGCGGCTGGAGGAATGGCGGCGGCCGGTGGTGGCCCTGGCCGGCGGCGCGCCCCGCGAAGTCCCGCGGCGGGCCACGGTCAGCTCGTTCGGGGCCGGCGGCTCCAACGCCCACCTCATCGTCGAGGAGCATGAGCCCCACGCCGGGACCAATGCCGGGCCGGAGGCCGATCCGCATCTGATCGTCTTCTCCGCCAGGACGGCGCCGCAGCTCGGGGCGCTGGTGCGGCGCATGCGGGCCTTCATCGCCGACCGGCCGGAGCTGTCGATGGCCGACCTCGCCTATACGCTGCAGACCGCGCGCGAGGCCATGGATCACCGGCTGGCGCTGGTGGTGGACGGCCGCGAAGCGCTGCTGGGGAGCCTGCGGACGTGGCTGGAGGGCGGCGACCCGGAGGAGGCCGGCGCCAGGATCTTCGCCGGGGATTGCGGGCAGGACAATTCCGACGTCAAGCGGCTGCTGTCCGGGAAGACCGGCCAGACGATGCTGGACCTGCTGCTGGCCGAGCGCGACCTCGAAAAGCTCGCCCTCTACTGGGTCAAGGGGGTGCGGATTTCCTGGCAGCCGCTGCACCAGGGGCGGGGCGCGCGGCCCGTCGCCCTGCCGACCTACCCCTTCGACCGGCAAAGACACTGGCTGGCGGCCCGGCCGGAGCCCGGCGCGATATCTTCGGATGGCGCCGAGCCCTTCGCCCCCGATCCCCAGCGCCCGGCGCGGGAGAACATGGAGCGGTTCCTGGTGCACGGCGTGGCCCGCGCGCTCGGCATGCCCGAGGATCAGGTGAGCGCGGCGCGGAGCTTTCAGGACTACGGGCTGGATTCGATCGGCCTGATCGCGCTGCGGCGGGGGTTCGAGCAGGCGTTCCGCGTCAGTCTGTCGACGCGCGACCTGCTCGCCCACCCGACACCGGCGGCGCTGGCGGAATGCGCCGCCGCCCGGCACGGGACGCCGGACGGCGTAAAAAAAAACGCCGCGGCGCTGACGGCACCGCTGTCTGAAGGGCCACTGTCGGAGGGGCAGAAGGGGCTGTGGTTGCTGCACCGGCTTGCCCCGGAGATGAGCGCCTACAACGTTCCCGTGGCGCTGCGTTTCGGCGCCGGGTTCGACGTCGGGCGATTCCGGCAGGCGTGCGGCCACATGCTGCGCCGCTTCCCCGTGCTGGGCGCGGTGTTCGTCCAGGACGGCGGCGAACTGTACCAGCGGGTCCCCGCCGACGCGCCGCTCGCCTTCGAGGTGGAGCGGGCAGACGGGCCCGACGTCTTCGACCGGCTGCGGGCCAAAAGCAAGATCCCCTTCGATCTGGAGCGCGGGCCGCTGTTCCGCGTCGCCGTGCTGACGCCCGCCGCCGGCACGGAGACCTTCGTGGTGATCACTGTGCACCACATCGTCTTCGACGGCAGCTCGGCGGTGCTGCTTATCAAGGCGCTGCTGGAAACCTACCGGGCGCTGGCGGCCGGCGCCCCGCCACCGATGCCGGCGCCACGCGCCACCTACGGCGATTTCGTCGAATGGCAGCGGCAGTTCATGGCGGGCGAGCGGGCGCGGGAGCAGCTTGCGTACTGGACCGGACAGCTTGCGGGCGACCTGCCGGTGCTGGCGCTGCCGACCGACCGTCCCCGGCCGGCCCGGCCGGGCTTCGAGGGCGCCAGCCACGAAGCCATGCTGCCGCCCGCCCTGGCCGAGCGGGTCAAGGAGCTGGCGGCGGCGTTGCGGGTGAACCCCTCGGTGATCTTCCTGGGGGCGCTGTTCCTGCTGCTGCACCGCTACACCGGCGACGACGACATCGTGATCGGCGTGCCGACGCTGGGGCGGCCGGACGAGCGGTTCGACGCGGTGGTCGGCTGCTTCGTCAACATGCTCGCCATCCGCGGCCGGATTTCCGGCGCGCAGGACACCGGCGGCTTCCTGCGGTCGCTGCAGCTCACGGTCGCCGACGCGCTGGACCATGGCGACTACCCGTTCCCGGCGCTGCTGAAGAGTCTGCGGATCAACCGGGATCAGGCGCGGTCGCCGCTGTTCCAGGTGATGTTCGCCTATCAGAACTTCATCCGCCCGGACGACGGGCCGGCGGGCGATCTTCCGGTGGAGATCCTGCCCGGCGTCAACCAGGAGGGCAGCCACGACCTCGCCCTGGAGGTTTACCCCGGCGCCGGCGGCGTCCGGCTGAAGTGCGACTACAACGCCGCGCTGTTCGCGCCCGACGCCGTCCGCCGCACGCTGGCGCACTACGTCCGCCTGCTGGAGGCGATGGCGGCCGCCCCGCAGGCCGCCCTGGCCGACCACGCGCTGCTGGCGCCGGACGAGGCGCGGCGGATCCTCGTCGACTGGAACGCCGGTGACGCCGCGTGCGACGCCGGCCTGGGCATCGTCGAGCTGTTCCGCCGGCAGGCCGCGCGCACACCCGACCGGACCGCGCTGCGGTTCGAGGGGCAGGCGCTGTCCTACGCCGAACTCGACCGGTGGAGCGGGCGCCTCGCCGCCGTCCTGGC
>DASWVP010000048.1:0-7813 GCA_036401175.1 Azospirillum sp.
CAGCTGCGCGCCGCCGCCGAGCCGGCCGAGCCGGCGCCGGCCCCGCCGCTGACCGGCGCGTTGGTCTTCGATTCGGTCACCTACCGCCACCGGGCGGACGGCGCCCCGGCGCTCGACCGGGTGTCGCTGGAGATCCCGGCGGGGCGCTTCACCGCGGTGGTCGGGCCGTCGGGGGCGGGCAAGTCGACGCTGGCCGACCTTGTCCTCGGTCTGGTGCCGCCGGGGGAGGGGCGCATCCTGGTCGATGGCCGGCCGCTGGACGGCGCCGCCCGGCGGGCGTGGCGCCGTCGGGTCGGCTATGTGCCGCAGGACGCCTTCCTGTTCCACGACACGATCCGCGCCAACCTCCTCGCCGCCGACGCGACGGATGAGTCGCTGTGGGCGGCGCTGGAGCAGGTCGCCGCCGCCGGCTTCGTGCGCCGCCTGCCGGACGGGCTGGACACGGTCGTCGGGGATCGCGGGGCGCGGCTGTCGGGCGGCGAGCGCCAGCGTCTGGCACTGGCCCGCGCCCTGCTGCGCCGTCCGGACCTGCTGGTGCTCGACGAATCGACCAGCGCCCTCGACGCGGAGAGCGAGGCCCGCATCCTGGAGGCGCTGGAGCGGCTGCGCGGGCAGGTCACGGTGGTGGTGGTGGCGCACCGGCTGACCACCGTGCGCGGCGCCGACCACGTGGTGGTCCTCGACGCCGGCCGCGTCGCCGATCACGGCTCGTGGGAGGCGGTGGCGGAGCGGTCGGGCGGCCTGTTGAACCGTCTGGCGATGCTGCACTGAACGCCACTTCAAATCAAAACGGCGGCGTGCCATAATGCACGCACGCCGATTTTTCACACGCGCTGGAGGAACTATGCTCGGGTCACTGACCATCAATGATTTCGCCGACAAGATCGGCCAAACGTTCAAGATCAAATTTGACGATGATGTTGTGGTCGACTTGACGCTCGGCCGGACAGAGCCGGGCAAGCACAAGGCGCCGGGGACGATGCGCGACCCGTTCTCGCTGTTCTTTACCGGCCCGGGGAACCTGCGGCTGTCGCAGGGGGCCTTCCCGATGGAGAACGAGGCGCTGGGCAGCCTGCCGATCTTCATCGTGCCGGTCGGCGAGAACGCCGACGGCACCATCACCTATCAGGCGGTCTTTTCCTGATCGCGGAAGGGAAGGGGCGGCCCGCCTACGGGCCGGGCCGCCACTCCATCAGGATGTAGATGCCCTTTTCCTCGACCGGCGTGAAGCCCAGGCGCTCGTACAGGCGCCGCGCCGGGTTGAACACCTCGACGTTGATCGACACGCGCGTGCCGGCGGCGCGGCCCAGGTCGAACACCGACCGGATCAGGTCGCCGCCCAGCCCCTTGCCCCGCCAGTCCGGCAGGAACGAGACGTCGACGATGCGCAGGTCGACGGCCGTTTGCAGCAGGTACAGGCGTCCCACCGGCATCCCGTCCACCTCGACGATGCCGAAGGCGGCGTCGTGGTAGAACTTGCGGTAATGCAAGGTCTGCAGCCCGAACTGCTGCTCCAGGAAGGCAACCTTCTGTTCGTTGGGCCATCCGGTCGGCGCCAGCTCCTCCCACCGCACGGAGATGTAGAGGCGACGGAGGAAACTTTCGTCCTCCTCCGTCTCCAGGCGCAGGCGCAGGCCGAGGGCCGCGAGGCGCTCCGGAACATCCGGAAGGCGCGACGCGGTCGGCGCGGGCGTTCCGCCGTCCATCGTCAGTCGCGGACCGGGTATTCGCCCTGCAGGGCGATGCAGTAGTTGATCGCCAGGAACGGCTGGCGGTTCTCATGCGCCTGCGTCATGCCGCCGACGCCGCCGACGTAGGGGGCGATGGTGTTCACGTTCATGGTGGTGTTGGGCGTCGTTTGCGACGAATAGGTCTTGAAAATCGTGCTTCCCGTCACCACGCGGCAGATAAGCATCGTGTTCGACGGCGTGTTGGTCATGGCCGACGCGGCAATGCCGCCGCCGGCGGCGGTGACCGTGTGGGTGTGCGTCGGCATCTGCGTTTCGTTCAGCGTGACCGAGGCGCTGCCGAACGGGTGGTTGTACGTGCGGGCGGTCAGCCCCGGACCCTGGCCCTGGTGGACGACGGCGAAGCCCTGCAGGTTGGGCATCGCGAAGGTTTGCTGCTGCGCGTTGCCGCCGAACTGGTTGCCGATGATCGACCAGAGCGCCTGGTTCTGGTAGGTGCTCATCAGCCCGCCGTCGCACACGGCCCAGCCGTACGGCGTCCAGTTGAAGGCGAGACCGCGGATCTCACCGATGAAAGCGTCTGCCATGGTGCAATCTCCTCAACGAATGGCGGTCAGTCGCGCGTCGGATAGGTGCCCATCAGGGCGATGATGTAGGTCAGCACCTGGCACGGCATGGTGTTGGCGTGCGCCTGGTTGCCGCCCATGGTGCCGACCGTCGTGGCGTCCAACTGCACCAGCTTGATGTTGGCGGCGTTGGGGGGGGCGTACAGGACCGACCCGGCCGGCGGCGCGCCGAGATAGGCGTTGGCGGGGCTGGTGGTGTTCGCGCCGGGCACGGTGACGGCGTTGAGGCCGTGGGTGTGCGCGGGCGACTGCGCCTCGGTCAGCGTCACGGTTTCCGTGCCGCCGGTCTGCGAGAGCACGCGGTTGGTCAGCCCCGTCCCCTGGCCCTGGCCCATGACGACGCGCCCGCGCAGGTCCGGAACGTTGAAGGTGTTGACGCCGTCGCCGCCGAACGTCGTGCCGATCAGGGAGAACAGCGCCTGATTCTGCTGCAGGTTCAGTGATTGCCCGTTGCACATCGCCCAGTACATCGGCGCGTAGTTGCCGGCGAAGATGCGGATCTCGCCGATGAAATTGTCGCTCATTGAATCATCTCCTGTCGATCTCTGCGGGCGCCGGTCAGTCGCGCGACGGGTAAATGCCGGTGGTGGCGATCATGTAGTTCAGCACGATGAACGGCTGAACGTTCGGATGCGCGGCCGAGCTGCCCGAAACGGAAATCGACGAGGGATCCAGCGTGACCACCGTGCTGGCCACGGTGCTGTACAGGTTCGGCGGGCTGATCGTGCTGACGGCCGGCGGCTGGGCCAGCAGGTTGCCCAGCGGCGGGAGCTGATCCGCGGCGCCGTTGTAGGCGCCGAAGCTGTGCAGGTGCGACGGCACCTGCGCCTGCGTCAGAGTCACCTGCTCCGCACCGCCCTGGGTGCCCACCTGGAACTGCGTGTTGACGGAGAGATTGTTGTAGTTGCGGTGCACCGGCACGCGGCCGCGCAGGTCCGGCACGGCGAAGGTGGTCTTGCCGTCGCCGCCGTACAGCGTGCCGATCAGGCTGTACAGGGCGATGTTCTGCTGGATGGTCAGCAACTGGCCCTGGCACAACACCCAGCCGCTCGGCGCCCAATTGAAGGGCATGAGCCGTATTTCGCCAACAAAATTATCCACGGGAGCCTCCCTCTGCGATCGTCAGCCGAACGCCCGCATCAGTCGGTATAGAACGTTCGGCCGGGGCAGCAAACCAGCGCAACCGCCGATAAGTCCAGATAATTTTATCGACATATTGTGACATGGCGGCGAACCGCCGGGGCCATACACCGGAATGTGCCCGGCACGCAGCCGGAGCGAGCGAAAGTTTTAAGGAAGATCCCGCTTAATGAGCGTGTTCAGGGCGCTGGAAGGGCCGGCGCGGTGCGGTTTGGCGGCGACTCCGAAACAAGGGCTTTTCCCGCGCCGCGCGCATGCGGTATGATGACTGCAACAAGGTGCCTTGGGAGTTTTAAAGAATGCAGCGACCACCCCCCCGCGACCGCCACTCCGACGGACGGCCGCGTCGCGTGAGCAAGTCCTGGCACGCGCCAAAATTGACCGTGGCTCCCATCGTTCGGATAACAGACAACACGGCAAACGCTGCGGCGGACACGGGCTATGGCGTGTTCAAGGACCCTTCCTGACGCATGTCCGTGTTTGCCGGCGTGGTCGCGTTCGACGGCGATGCCCAGCGCACCGATTCAGGAAAGCGTCTGGCCGCCGCATTGGAACCGTACGGCGGCAACCGTGAACGGCTGTGGACCGCGCCGCAGGCCGTCTTCGTACACCGGCAGCGGATCGTCACACCGGAGGACCGCGCCGAACGGCAGCCGGTCGCGGCTGCCGAGGGAACGCTGGCGTTCGATGGCCGTCTCGACAACCGCGACGATCTGATCGCCGCGCTCGGGCTCGACGCCCGCTCCGCCCCGCTGCCCGACAGCCGCATCGTCCTCGCCGCGCTTGGCCGCTGGGGCGACCGGGCGCCGGAGCGCCTTCTCGGCGATTTCGCATTCGCCTTCTGGGACGCCACGGCCCGGCGCCTGACGCTGGTGTGCGACCAGCTCGGCAGTCGGGCAATCTATTACCACCGTGGCGCCGGCATGGTGGTGTTCGCCACCATGGTGCACGCCGTGCAGGCGCTGCCGCACGTGCCGCGCGAGGTCGACGAGGCGGCGCTGGCGGATGTCCTGATGGACCTCGGCGTTCCGGCCGATCGTTCGCTCTATCGCGGCATCGCCCGCGTGCCGGCGGCCGGCCGCGTGGTGATCGGCGCGGATTCGCTGCATGTCGAACGCTATTGGGAGCCGGACTTCGGCCGCCGCGTGCGGATGCGGGATGACGAATACGTCGAGGCCGGGCGCGAGTTGCTGGACCGCGCCGTCGCCGTGCGGCTGCGGGCGGAAGGGCGGGTGGTCGCCCAGATCACCGGCGGGCTCGATTCCTCGGCCGTGGCCGCCACGGCGGCGCGGCTGATGGCGCCGAACGTGCTGAAGACGCTGACCATGCTGCCGGAACCGGGCGCCCCGATGACGCTGGCGCCCGGCCGCTACGCCGACGAGCGCCCCTACGTGGAGGCCATCGCCCGCCTCCATCCGAACATCGAGCCGCATTTCGCGCACGCCGACGACACCGCCGCCGTGGAGGAGGATCCGGCCGAGCTGTTCGCCTACGCCGGCATGCCGTTCCGCGGCATCATGAACGTCGGCTGGTTCTCCGCGCTGCGCACGCGCACCCGCGCGCTGGGGGCCGACGTGGTGCTGGTTGGCTCCGCCGGCAACCTGACGCTGAGTTGGAACGGCCGGCGCTCCCTGGCGGACCAGTTCCGGTCCGGCCGCTGGTTCCGCCTGATGCGGGAAGCGGTCGGCCTTTCCCGGACGACGGGCGAGCCGCTGCGTGACGTGCTGCGTTCGGAGGTGGCCGCTCCGCTGGCGCCGCTCACCGTCCGCCGGCTTTACCGCCGGTTGCGCGGCGGTTCGACACCACTCTGGCAGATGCACACCGCCATAAACCCGGATTGGGCCGGGGAGCACGACGTGCCCGGCCGGCTGTGGCGGAACGGGCGCCTTGGCCCTTATGACGTGACGGGTGGCGACGCCGAAGCGCGACGGGAGATGATCGAATCGAATCAGGCGGCGCGCGGCCTTCTCGCCGCCATGCGCCCGCGCGCGGGGTTCGAAACGCGCGACCCGCTGGGCGACCTGCGGCTGCTTGAATTCTGCTTCGCGCTGCCGGCCAGCCAGTACCTGCGGGGCGGCGTTCCGCGCTCCTTCGCCCGCCGCGTCCTGGCCGACCGCCTGCCGCCGGAGGTGGTGCACAACACCCGCAGCGGCAAGCAGGCGCCGGAGTGGTTTCACCGGCTGAACCGCCGCCGCGACGCGCTGGTGGCGGAACTGGAGCGTCTCAACCGTTCGCCGCTCGCCCGGCGCTGCCTCGACCTGCCGCGCATGAAGGCCATCGCCGCGGACTGGCCGGCCGATGTTGAGTCGGGCTATGCCCGATCGCCCGAGTTCTACAGCGTTCTCGGCCGTGGTGTGCACATAGGCCAGTTCCTGCGCTGGGTCGAGCGCGGCAACGAATAGGCTATCGATAGCCCAGGCGCGCCATGACGGCGCCGTGGTCGCGCTCGATCCGCGCCGCCTGCGCCGGCGTCAGCGTGTCGCGCCAGCCGCCCGCCTCGCCCCGGCGGAAGAATCGCTCCATCTCCGGCGGCTTTTCGCGGAAGCCCTTGCGCGCTTCCTCGGACCGAAGCCGGTCGAATCGCGTTCCTTCCCGCGCTGCGGTGACCGCCTCCGGCCCGGGCGCCCAGCCGAGGAATTGCGCGACGCGTGCAAGTTCGGCGGGCAGGTCGGCGGACATATCCTCGTACCGCACCACCAGCACGCGGGCGCCGGAATCGTCCAGCCAGCTTTCCACGTGCCGGCTCCAGGTCAACAGCCGGCTGGTGAACTGCCGGCCAAGACTGCGGAACTTGGAAAACAGCCTGGCGTCCGGCGCCGCCATGAACGCGATCGCCTCGTCCTGCGGCACCCCCAGATGATGGGACAGGGCCACCGCCACATCACGCGGATCGCGCGCCACGTAGATGGCGCCGATCGTCGCCGCGGGCGGGAACAGCGGCTCCCCGGCCGGGGTCATCACCCAGCCCTCGTGCACCTTGCGCACCATCGGCTCAGTCGCCTCGCGCGCCATCGCCTCGTAGAGGCGCGGGCGCAGCGCCTCGATCTCCGCCCCGCACAGGTCCGACGATTCGACCTCCAGCACCTCGTCGAACGCCGTACGACCGCCGCTCACCGGAATCCACCCTGCGAGGTCGGCGAGGCCGGGCGGGCGGCCATGGCGCAGCGCCCACAACGCCAGCCGCACCCAGGTGTTGCCGGATTTGGGGTAGGAGGTCAGCCAGTAGAAACCGTTCATTCCCGGCCTCCGCCGCCTCCATGGCGGGCGGCGAGGGCCGCCACCTGGGCGTCGAGGTCGCCCAGCCCCGGCCGGCGCGACAGGCGGTGCGACGGCGCCGCCGCGACGATGCGCGCCAGCATGCGGAACAGCCGCTCCGGGCCAAGCAGGCGCCGCGCCAGACGATGCCGGTAGATGCCCGCCTCCAGGTCGCGCACGGCGGTGAGGGTGTCCAGACGCTCCACCCCGCCTTCCGTCGGCGGCCGGACTTCCTCCAGATGGTAGACGGCGGCCAGCGGCAGCGGCTCCGCCTGGAAGCCGTCGCCCAAGGGCAGGTGGAATTTCTCCAGTTCGGCCCGGCTGCGCTCCAGACCCTCGAGGGGCAGGGCGAGGGCGTCCATGGTGTCGCGCCACAGCTTGACGCGGGGGAAGGCGGGCAGCACCAGCGGCCCGCCGGGCGCCTCCACGTCCACCACCGTCACGTCGTCCGCCAGCACCGGAAAGCCCCGGCGGCGGAAGGCGGCGGCCAGCGTGGACTTGCCGGCCCCGGACACGCCGGAAAAGGCGACCGCCCGCCCGCCGATCGCCACGCAGCAGGCGTGCAGCGGCAGCAGGCCGCGCTGGGCGCACAGGATGCCGAAGACGGTGCCCAGCAGGAAGACGCGCACGTCGGCCGCCGCCGGGTCCATCTCCGCCCGCACGGTCACCGTATGGCCGCCCTCCACCAGATAGGCGGCGACGCCGGGAATGGCGAAGCGGCAGGTGCCTTCGGCCGCCAGTTGCAGAAGCGGGCCGTCGACCACCGGGGCGTCCAGCCGGTCGGGCACCGCGCCCAGGCGGATGGTCACGTCCGGCGCGCGGTCGTCGCCGGTCCAGGGCAGCAGGTCGGGCAGGGGAAGGTCGGAGGCGACCTTCAGCCCGCACAGCGCGTGCAGGGTGGTCATGCGGCGAAGACCGCGACCGGCGTGAAGCGTTGCATGCCCGGCGCGCCGGTGACCACGGCGCCGCCGCTGACGCTCCAGGCGTGCGCATCCAGCGCGCCGGCGGCGTCCTTCGCCAGACCGAAATGCACGGTGACGGGCAGGCCCCGGCGGCGCAGCATGAGGGCGCAGGCCATGGCCTGGGGCAGGCAGACGGCGCGGA
>DASWVP010000049.1:0-5827 GCA_036401175.1 Azospirillum sp.
GGCCGGAACGCCGCGACCGACGCCCGCGCGTCTCCACAGCCGCGCGACGCCGCGCGCGAAGAGAAGGACGGTCAGGGCGAGCGGTACCATGACCAGCGGATCGGCCGACCAGCGCGTCCACGCCGCCGCGTCCGCCTCCGGAGCACCGGCGTGCCCCCACGCCACGCCGGGAACGGCGGCGGCCATGGCGAGGAGGAGGAACCCGGTGCGCAGGCACGGTCCGAACATGGCGCCACCCCGGTTGAGCCGGCGCGCGGGCTGCCGCGCGGAAACAATGCAACTCGGCCGGGGCGGTCCGGTTCCCGAATCGCCGTCCCGGCCGGGCGGTTCCTTCAGGGTGCCTCCGACCGGCCGCCTCGCCTCACCGTCCCGCCGCCCGCCGGCGCCGTGCGGCGAGGCCCAGGCAGAGGCCGATCGCCACGCCCGCGACCAGCGGGCCGCCGCGGGGCGCGACCAGCTTGAGCAGGTGCTCGATCCTCTTCTCCCGCCGTTTCGGGGATTCCGGATTGAAGAGCCGCAGATCGACCAGCGCGGCCTCGGTGTCGCCGATGGGGCGGACGCGCAACGGCAGCAGGGTGCGCCCGCGATCACGGCGCAGCCGGTCGATCGCCCCGATCAGCGAGCCGGCGGCGACCGTCTCCGCCTCCAGCTCTTCGGTGGAAACGTCCAGGTGCTCGGCCAGCAGTCTGGAGCGGAACCCGGCGATGGCGGTCCGGACGGCGGGCTCGTCCGGCTGGCCGACGGCGTCGATGGCGATGTCGCACTCGGTGTCGAACCCCATGGAGCGGTTGTTCAGGTTCGACGACCCGACGCGCAGGAGCCGGTCGTCGATCACCATCACCTTGGCGTGCACGTAGATCGGCGTCCCCGCCGCGTTGACCGGATGGTAGATGCGGAACCGGCCGTGGCGGTCGGCCCGGCGCAGGGCGTGGACGATCCGGCTGCGCGCCGTGTCCATGCTCCAGGACTCCAGCCAGCCTTCGGCGCTCTCGGGATTGACGACGATGATCTCGGGCCCGTCCGGCTCGCCGAGGCGGCGGGCCAGCGCGTCGTGGATGGCGCGGGACGACAGGTACTGGCTTTCCAGATAGATCGTACGCCGGGCGGCGGCGATGGCGGCGAGGTACAGCCGTTCGATCTCGTCGGCGCCGGGAACGCCGCCGTAGGCCGGCTCCGTCCGTGCGATCGCGATGTCCACGTCGCGCAGCGACACCGGCACGTCCGCCGGCCAGTCCACCCGGTGCGGCGGCGGCGGCTTCAGCCGCTCGCCCCCGGCCAGATGCCAGCGGCGGCGGGCCAGCGCCCCCAGCGCGGCGGCCGCCTCGCCGTCGAACATGGCGGCGACGTCGTGGAAGGGGCCGTAGAGGTGGCCGTTCGGTTCCCGGCGGTGCGGGTCCCCTTCGCGGTGTGACGGGGTGTCCCAGCGGTCGCGCGTCATGTCGATGCCGCCGCAGAACGCCACGCTGTCGTCGATCACCAGCAGCTTCTGGTGATGGCAGGCGTCCAGCGGGTGCCGGCTGTCGAGCCGGAAGCGGATGCGCGGCATGGTGATCCAGTGCATGGCGAGAAGCGGGACGATCTGCCGTGCGATCGTCTTCAACATGGCCATATCCCATTTCAGGATGTAGGCCCGCAGGCCGGGCCGGCATGCGATGAGATGCTGGATGAAGAGCCCGAGGGTGTCGGGCAGGTGGGCGTCGGGCCGGTCCGGCTCCAACCGGATGCGGAGGTCGAAGTCCCAGCCGACGAGCATCAGCCGATGGCGGGCGCTGCGCATCACCGTCTTCGCGGCCGTGAAATAGTCCTTCGCATCGACGATGAGCGACACGTGGCGCGCCCGGCCGATGCACCAGCAGGTGTCGCCCGGCACGAGGATCGGTGCTTCCGCCCCGGCCGTCCGCGGGGCGACGGCGGTCGTCGATGGGGAGAGGCGCTGGTCAGGCGTCATGTCGCGTATCCCTGGCGTGAGGCCGGCCGGGAGAGGTTCCCATTTTGCCAACCGCAAATCTGGCCGGCCGTCGCGGGGCGCCGGGAGACTTTGCCGGCCCCGCGCCGGCCGGCGACATCCCGCCCTTGATCGGCCCGCCCGCGATCAGCCCGCCGCCCGATCCTCCTCAACCTCCAGACCCTTGTGGGACAGGCCGGAATAGCTGGGCATCAGCGACAGCAGCTCGCGCGTGTAGGGGTGTTGTGGGGCGTTGAACAGCGTTTCGGTGCCCGCCACCTCCAGCAGCCGGCCGTTGCGCATGACGCCGACGCGGTCGCACATCTGGCGGATCACCGGCAGGTCGTGGCTGATGAACAGCATGGTCAGCCGCAGCTCGTCCTGCAAATCCTTCAGCAGGTTGAGGATCTGCGCCTGGATCGACACGTCCAGTGCCGAGGTCGGCTCGTCGCAGATGAGGAAGCGCGGGCGGGTGGCCAGCGCGCGGGCGATGCAGATGCGCTGGCGCTGGCCGCCGGAGAACTCGTGCGGGTACTTCTCGGCGGCCTTCGCACCCAGGCCGACGTGGTCGAGCAGGTCGCGCACGATCTTCTCCACCTCCGCCCGGCTGCCGGCCAGCTTGTGGAAGCGGATCGGCTCGGCGACGATGTCCAGCACGCGCATGCGCGGGTTCAGCGACGAGAACGGGTCCTGGAAGACCATCTGGATCTGCCGGCGGAACGGGTTCAGTTCGCGGTCGCGCTTCAGCGCCGTCAGGTCGACGCCGTCGAACAGGATCTGGCCGGCCGAGGGGCGGTACAGGCCGGTGACCAGCCGCGTCACCGTCGACTTGCCGCTGCCGCTCTCGCCGACCAGCCCGAAGGTCTCGCCCTCGGCGATGGCGAAGCTCACGTCCTTGACGGCGTCCAGCCAGCGGCGGTTGCGCGGCAGCCACGCGCTGTTCAGCGGGAAGCGGATGCCCAGGTCGCGCACCTCCAGCAGCGGCCCGTCGTGCGCCCGCTTGAAGTCGCGCGACTTGCCCAGCCAGTGGTCCTTCAGGCTGATGGCTTCCGGCCGCGTGGCGATCCCCTCGATGTAATCGACGTAGGGGAAGCGGTGCAGCCGCACGTCGGGGCGCGGCACGGCGCCGATCAGCGCGCGGGTGTAGGGGTGGTCGGGGTCGCCCAGGATCTTGGCCGTCGGCCCTTCCTCCACCACACGGCCGCGGTACATGACGGCGACGCGGTCGGTGATCTCGGCGATGACGCCCATGTCGTGGGTGATGATGATCATGCCGACCTTGCGGTCGCGGCACAGCCGGCGCAGCAGTTCCAGGATCTGCGCCTGGATGGAGACGTCGAGCGCGGTCGTCGGCTCGTCCGCCACCACCACCTCGGGCTCGGCGCACAGGGCAAGCGCGATCACCACGCGCTGGCGCATGCCGCCGGAGAACTGGTGCGGGTAGTGCTTGAGACGCAGTTCCGGTTCCGGGATGCCGACCTGACGCAGCAGGTCCGCCGCGCGCTTGCGCGCCGCCGCGCCGTCCAGGTCCAGGTGAAGCTGGATCGTCTCGACAAGCTGCTGTTCCACCGTTTGTAGCGGGTCCAGCGAGGTCAGCGGGTCCTGGAAGATCATGCCGATGCGCCGGCCGCGCAGCTTGCGCTTCTCGGCCTCGTCCAGATCATCGATGCGCCGGCCGTTCAGGCGGATGGCGCCGCCGCCGATGCGGCCGGGCGGCTCCAGCAGGCCGATGACGGCGTTGCCGATGGTCGATTTGCCGGCCCCGGATTCGCCCACCACGCCCAGGATCTCGCCCGGCCCGACGCTCAGCGTGATGCCGTTCACCGCCACGTGCGTGCCCCGGCGGCTGGGAAATTCGACCGTCAGGTTCTCGACGTCGAGGAGCGCCATGCCCTCACCTTATCGCAGCTTGGGATTGAGGGCGTCGCGCAGCCAGTCGCCCAGCAGGTTGACCGACAGCACCAGAAGGACCAGCACGATGCCGGGGAAGATCGAGATCCACCATTGCCCGGAGAACAGATAGTCGTTGCCGATGCGGATCAGCGTGCCCAGCGACGGCGTGGTCGGCGGCACGCCGACGCCCAGGAAGCTCAGCGTCGCTTCCGTGATGATGGCCAGCGCCAGGTTGATGGTGGCGATCACCAGCACCGGCCCCAGCACGTTGGGCAGGATGTGGCGGCGCAGGATGGCCGTCGGGCCGATGCCGATGATGCGGGCGGCCTGCACGTACTCCTTGCGGCTTTCCACCATGGTGGCGCCGCGTACGGTGCGCGCGTACTGCACCCAGTTGGAGATGCCGATGGCGAAGACCAGCACGTACACCGCCATGTTCTCCTGCGCCTCGCGCGGCAGCACGCCGCGCGCCACGCCGTCCACCAGCAGCGCGATGAGGATGGCGGGGAAGGAGAGCTGCACGTCGGCCACGCGCATGATGGCGGCGTCCACCCGGCCGCCGGTGTAGCCGCTGACCAACCCCAGCGACACGCCGATCACCACCGCCAGCAGGACCGAGGCGAAGCCCACCAGCAGCGAGATGCGCGCGCCGTACAGGATGGCCGACAGGATGTCGCGCCCCTGGTCGTCGGTGCCCAGCGGGAAGGGCGCCTCGCCGCCTTCCATCCACACCGGCGGCAGGTTGGCGCTCATGATGTCCAGCGAGGCGAGGTCGAAGGGGTTGTGCGGCGCGATCAGCGGCGCCGACAGCGCCCCGACGATCAGCACCGCCGTCAGCAGCGCCGAGACCATCGCCGTGGGGGAGCGCTTGAAGCTGTGCCAGACGTCGCTGTCGTCCAGCGCCAGCCACATGGCCCTGAGCGCCGTCATGCGCCGGCCCTCCGCACCCGCAGGCGGGGGTCGACGGCGAAGTACAGCAGATCGACCGCGAGGTTGATGGCGACGAAGAAGAAGGAGACGAGGCACAGGTAGGCCGCCATGACCGGGATGTCCACGGTGTGGATCGCCTGGATGAACAGCAGCCCCATGCCCGGCCACTGGAACACGCTTTCCGTGATGATGGCGAAGGCGATGATGGAGCCCAGCTGCAGCCCGGTGATGGTGATGACCGGCACCAGCGTGTTCTTCAGCGCGTGGCGGAAATGGACGAAGCGGTTGGGCAGGCCGCGGGCGTGGCAGAACTTGATGAAGTCGGTGCGCAGCACCTCCAGCATCTCCGAGCGCACGAGGCGCATGATCAGCGTCATCTGGAACAGCGCCAGCGTGACGGCGGGCAGGATCAGCGACTGGAGACCGGACCGGGTGAGCAGCCCCGTGGTCCAGCCGCCCAGGTCGACCACTTCGCCCCGCCCGAAGGTGGGCAGCCAGCGCAGGACGACGCCGAACAGCAGGATCAGCAGGATGCCGATCAGGAAGGTGGGCAGCGACACCCCCACCAGCGACAGCGACATGAAGACCCGCGACAGCACCCCCCGGGGCCGCAGCGCGGTGTAGACACCCATGGGGATGCCCAGCGCCAGCGCCAGGACCATCGACACCATGGACAGCTCCAGCGTCGCCGGCAGCCGTTCGACCAGCAACTCGCTCACCGGGCGGCGGTGGCGGTAGGACAGGCCGAACTGCCCCTGCGCCGCGTTGCCGACGAAGCGGGCGTACTGCACCAGGAACGGGTCGTTGAGGCCGAGCCGCTCGCGCAGCTCCTCGCGCTGCTGGAGCGTGGTGTCTTGCCCGGTCATGGCGTTCACGGGATCGCCGACGTAGCGGAACAGCGCGAAGGCGATCAGCGCCACGGCGAGGATCACCAGCACCGATTGCAGCAGGCGTTGGAAGATGAAGGTGAGCATGGGGCCTCTTGCTCCCTCTCCCCTCTGGGGAGAGGGGAGGGGTGAGGGGGTCCCGCATTGCGGACGTCCAGCGTCCCCCGCGAAG
>DASWVP010000050.1:0-2038 GCA_036401175.1 Azospirillum sp.
GCAGCTCTCGCCGGCCGGCGCGATGCCGATCCAGGCGTTGAGGACGTTGGGATCGAAGCCCGCCTCGCGCCGCTCGCCGACCTGGATCAGCGGCCGGCGGATCAGCGTCACGTCGGCGATCATCGCGTCCAGCGCCGCGTCCTCGCCCAGCGCCTCCGGGTCGATGGCGCCCTGCTTGATGGCCGGGGCGCGGCGGTTGAACCACTCCTCCACCGGACGCTCGCCGAAGAACGGGCGCAGCGAGTCGCGCGTCCAGCCCTGCGCCGCCAGATCGCGCACGTCCAGTTCGTGCCCCGCCGCGCGAAGCTGCTGCTTCTGCCGCGCGTTGGCCGGACAATCCGCCAGCTCGAAGAAGGTCACCTCGGCCATGCCACGCACCCCGCTCTCAAATTGGAATTGTTCCAAAGAGCATGACGCGGCGCGATGCCGCAGGGCATAGGGCAAATTGTCGCACTTTAAGTATGGTTATTATCCAACGTCCCCGGCGCCCCGCAGGTTGGCGCCAAGCGCCAGCGCGGCCCAACACATGTCACCATGGAGAGGAATGTTGGGCAATCGGGTGAAAGCTTGGATTCCCCAATAGGAAGACCGTCATCCCCGTGAAGACGGGGATCCATGTTCCCGACGACCAGACGCTACGGAAAACGTGGATCCCCGCCTGCGCGGGGATGACGAAATACCCTGAATTACGATCAGACTCATTCACCCTTCGCCAAGGAAACGGGCGTTGGGCCGCGCTGCGCTTGGCGCCAACCTACGACAATTACGGAACCAGATCGGTGACGATGTTGGCGTTTTCGGCCTTCAGCCCCTCGGCGCTCTCGCGGTAATCGACGGCGCCGGAGAAGCCGCCGGCGGCCTTCACCCGCTCGATCCAGTTGACCGAGGCGCCCAGCGCCACCAGCCGGTTGACCATCGTCTGCGTCATGCGCACGGTCATCCGCCCTTCGTCGGCGGTGCGCGGCGCGTGCACCATGAACTGGGCCGACGGCGCCGCATAGCGCGGGTAGCCGGCGAGGTAGAGGCCGACGCACATGCTCTCGCACGCCTCGCCGGCGCGCACGCGGGTGGCGATGGCGCGGCCCTGGTCGCGCTCGGCCAGGATCTGGTCGACCATGCGGTAGCCGGCCGAGGTGTAGCCGCCGGGGCTCGACAGCTCGACGATCAGCGGGCGGGTGCGCGGCAGGGCGGCCAGCGCCTCGGTGAAGCGCTGCTCCAGGCCGCGGGTGATGATGCCGTCGATGCGCAGAACGGTGGTGGCGTCGCCGTCCACGCGGACCAGCGTGGCGTCCGGCAGCGTGGACGGGGCGGCGGGGGCGGCGGCGGGGCGCGCCACGGCCGCGCTGTCGGCCGAGGCGCAGGCCGAAGCCCCCACCGCCAGCATCGCGGTCAGAACCGGAACCTTCAGGAAAGCGCGAACTCGCATGAAAAAACCTCCGTGCCTGGACGGAGGGTGGCCGGAATTGCTTTAATGATGGTTAATGAGGGACCTGTCCAAACGCATAAGGCACAGCACATCACCCCTACAGAGAAACAAAATGTCGTTCCCGCGTGACGCAGCGAAGGCCACGGCGGCAAGCTTGAGCCTGACAATACTTTATCTTTTGGCGATCTCTACTACTTTCGCGCAGAGCAGCCTAGCGTCATTGCCTGCCGCCGCCTCTCCCGGCTGCCATCGCCCGGCGCCGGAGCGGGCGCCGGACAGCGTCGCGGTGGGCGGCGTCCTGCGGGACCTGATCACGGTGGCGCCGCCGTCCTACGACCCCGGCCAGCCGCACCGGCTGGTGGTGGCGTTCCACGGCCGCACCAACAGCAACGCCGATGTCCGCCGCTACTTCGACCTGGAACGGCACGCGGACGAGCCGACGCTCTTCGTCTATCCATCCGGGCGCAAGGACGGCACCGTCTGGACCGCTCCCGGCGACAAGCCGGGCAGCCTGCGCGACTTCGCCCTTTTCGACGCCGTCGTCGCGGTCCTGACGGACGCCTACTGCGTCGATCGCGGCGCGGTGTTCGTCGTCGGGCACTCGCTGGGGGC
>DASWVP010000051.1:0-4989 GCA_036401175.1 Azospirillum sp.
CGCAGCAGCGGGTCCGGCGCCGCGCCCAGCGCGTGCTGAAGCGCCACCATGCGGTCGAGCCGGGCGGCGTCGCCGGCCGCCGGCAGCAGGAAGCCCATCACGCCCTCCGCCCGCATCAGCCGCCAGACGGGACCGGGGTTCTCGGCCGTCAGCAGGCGGAAGATTTCCGAGCGCACGCGCTCGCCCGACAGGGTGGGCAGCCGCGGCGCCAGTTCGCGGCAGGCGGCCAGCGCCCCGGCGTCCGGCGCGCCCAGGCCGTAATGCGCGTGGAAGCGGAAGAAGCGCAGCAGGCGCAGCACGTCCTCGCGGATGCGCTGGCGGGCGTCGCCGACGAAGCGCACGCGGCCCGCCGCCATGTCCGCCAGCCCGCCGAAGGGGTCGTAGACGAGGCCGTCCGGCGTGCAGGACAGCGCGTTCATGGTGAAGTCGCGGCGCGCCGCGTCCTCCTTCCAGTCGTCGGTGAACTCGACGCGCGCGTGCCGGCCGAAGGATTCCACGTCGCGGCGCAGCGTGGTGATCTCATAATGCTTGCGGTCGATGACGGCGGTCACCGTGCCGTGCGCGATGCCCGTGGGGATGGCGCGCACGCCCCCCTCCTCCAGCATGCGCATCACCGCGTCGGGCGGCGCGTGGGTGGCGATGTCGATGTCCTTCACCGGCCGGCCGAGCCAGCTGTCGCGCACGCAGCCGCCGACGAAGCGCGCGTCCGCCCCGCCGCGGTCGAGCGCCGCCAGCACCGCGCGCGTCTCCGGCGCGGTCATCCAGGGCTGGGGCGACAAGCGGCCGGCGGGAGACTGCATGGACAGAGTACTACCCCGCCCGCCGCTCAGTTTCCAGGTGCCGGTCGCGTCGTGCCGGGGATCAGGCGGCCGTCCTCCATGTGGGCGGGCACGTACACCCCGCCCGGCTCGGTCCCGCCTGTCAGCGCCATGGCGCCCAGCGTCAGCCCGGTCAGCACCACGCCGCCGCCGACCAGCCACGGCCACGGCGCCGTCACCCACCAGGGCACGGGGCCGCCCTCCTGCTCCGCGCGGGCGCGCCGCACCTCCACGGTGGAGACGTACAGCAGGTACACCGCCGTCGGCAGGAGGAGCGGCAGGACGATGGTCAGGAAGATCCTCACGGCATCTCGCCCAGCACGTCGCGGAGGTTCACCAGCATGCCCGCCGTGGCGCCCCAGATGTAGCGGTGCTCGTACGGGAAGGCGTAGAAATACCGCTCCCGGCCCAGAAATTCGCGGCTGTGCCGCTGCGGGTTGGCGGGATCGAGGATGAAGGACAGCGGCACCTCGAACACCTCCTGCACCTCGGTCGGGTCGGGGTCCAGCTCGAACGGCGGGCGCACCAGCCCGACCACCGGCGTCACCCGGAACCCCGTACGCGTGACGTACGTGTCCAGTTGGCCGAGAAGCTCGATGCGGTCGCGCGGCAGGCCGATCTCCTCCTCCGTCTCGCGCAGCGCGGTGTCCTCGGGCGCCGCGTCGTACGCCTCGCGCCGGCCGCCGGGGAAGCTGATCTGCCCGGCGTGCGCCGACAGATGCGCCGTGCGCTGCGTGAAGATCACCGTCAGCCCCTCCGCCCGGTCGACCAGCGGAACCAGCACCGCGGCCTCGCGCAGGCTTTTGGGCAATCCGTCGTAATCGGGGTTCAGGTCGTGATCGCCGCGCACCTTCAACGGGCGCAGGCTGGCGGCGGCGCTGCCCGGAAAGCGCTTGCGGATGTCGTCCAGCGTCATTCGCCAGGCAGCCTGCCCAGCACGAAGTAGGCGCCCTTGCTCCATAGTCCGACCTCACCCTCCCCCGCTTGGCCATCGGGCACGCAACGTTCCACCATGTCGTAGAATACTGAACGCGCGATTCGTGCCTCCAGCCCGTTTCTTATGTCGATGTACGGGGACGGCTCCCCCGTCTGGCTGTTGTGGACGACCCGGATCGGGTGGTCCGGCCCCGCTTCGACCCATTCGTCTAAATTTGTACGAAAGGACAGCACCTGTTCCCGGCCGCTTCCGCTTGCCGTCATCTCCACGGCGACAAAGGGGACATCCTCCACAACTATGCGCCCGCGTTCGACCGGGGTAATCAGCCAATAATCTCCTGCGTCATCCCGCCGCAACACGGCGGCGAACAGCTTCGCCAGCTCGATGCGGCGGATGGGGTCGCCATGATGGAACCACGTCCCGTCCCGTGCAATGCGTATGCCGTAGGCCTTCTCTTTCGGCACAGGGGCTGGTCCACCGGACGATGCGGCATCATGCTGCATGGACCGCTTGCCTTCTTCGCCTTCGCCGCCGACCTTGTTCATATCGATTCCCACCCCGACGCCCCTCGAAACATCCAAGCAACGCAATTTCGCCACACTCGTCACATAGGTCCCCAAGCACGGGATTTGAACTGGGAGACTCAACACCTTGAGCGCCACCGACGCGACCCGCCCGGCCCCCATGCCCGAAAACCCGCACCAGCTCCTGGCCGAGGTCGAGACCTTGGGCGGCCGTCTGGCGATGGTGCGCGACCGCATCGGCCGCATCATCTTCGGCCAGCAGGAGGTCGTCGACCTGACGCTGGTCACGCTGCTGGCCGGCGGCCACGTGCTGCTGATCGGCGTTCCCGGCCTTGCCAAGACGCGGCTGGTGGAAACGCTGGGCACCGTGCTGGGCCTCGCCGAGAAGCGCATCCAGTGCACGCCCGACCTGATGCCGGCCGACATCCTGGGCTCCGAGGTGCTGGAGGAGACCGAGGGCGGACGCCGCTCCTTCCGCTTCCTCCCCGGCCCGGTGTTCTCGCAGCTTCTGATGGCGGACGAGATCAACCGCGCCAGCCCGCGCACACAGTCGGCCCTGCTGCAGGCCATGCAGGAGCACCGCGTGTCGGTCGCCGGCCACTACCACCCCCTGCCCCAGCCCTTCCACGTGCTGGCCACCCAGAACCCGCTGGAGCAGGAGGGCACCTATCCCCTGCCCGAGGCGCAGCTCGACCGCTTCCTCATGCAGGTCGACGTCACCTATCCCGACCGCGACGCCGAACGGCGCATGGTGATCGCCACCACCGGCGCCAGCGCCGAACAGGCGGTGACGGTGCTCACCCCCGCCGACCTGCTGGCGGCGCAGCACCTCGTGCGCCGCATCCCCATCGGCGAGAGCGTGGTGGAGGGCATCCTCGACCTCGTGCGCAGCGGGCGTCCGGAATCCTCCGACCATCCCGAGGTGCGCAACCACGTCGCCTGGGGGCCGGGGCCGCGCGCCAGCCAGGCGCTGATGCTGGCGGCCCGCGCCCGCGCCGTGCTGGACGGCCGGCTGTCGCCGTCGCTGGACGACGTGGTGGCGCTCGCCAAGCCGATCCTGCGCCACCGCATGGCGCTGAACTTCGCCGCGCGCGCCGACGGGGTCACCCTCGACGACGTCATCGACCGCCTCTGCGCACCGCTGCTGTGAGGCCCGCCATGACCCGGAGCGTCGTAGGTTGGGTTGAAACCCAACACGCGTGCCATGGCGGGGCTGTTGGGTTTTCGCTGCGCTCAACCCAACCTACGGGTCGCGCCCAACCTACGGGTCGCGTCTGATGGCCGCCCGCAACGCCCACGGCACCGACACCCTGCGCGCGCAACAGCGGGCGGAGGCGCTGGCGTCGCGTCTGCCGCCGCTGCTGGTCGCGGCGGAGCGGGTGGCGTCCACCGTCGCGCAGGGCGTGCACGGCCGCCGCCGCGTCGGGCTGGGCGAGACGTTCTGGCAGTTCCGCCGCTACCAGCCCGGCGACTCGCCCTCGATGATCGACTGGCGCCAGTCCGGCAAGACGCAGCCGGTCTTCGTGCGCGAAAACGAATGGGAGGCGGCGCAAAGCGTCTGGCTGTGGCGCGACCGCTCCTCCTCCATGGACTACCGTTCGGCCGCCGAGCTGCCGACCAAGCGCGAGCGTGCCGACCTGCTGCTGCTGGCCCTGTGCGTGCTGCTGATCCGCGGCGGCGAGCGGGTGGCGCTGCTGAACTCCGGCATCCGGCCGGACCACGGCAAGAACGCGCTGAACCGCGTCGCCGCCCTGCTGACTGACCCGCGCGCGAAGCCGGAGGCCGACGGCCTGCCGCGCGTCGAGCCGCTGCCGCGCCACGCGCAGGCGGTGCTGTTCGGCGACCTGCTGTCGCCGCTGCCGGAGATCCACGCCACCGTCGCCGGCCTGACCGGGCGCGGCGTGCGCGGCCACCTGCTGCAGGTGCTGGACCCCGCCGAGGAAACCCTGCCCTTCGACGGCCGCGTCGAGTTCGAGGGGCTGGAGGGCGAGGACGAATTGCTGGTGCCGCGCGTCGAGGCGGTGCGTACGGCGTACCTCGAACGGCTGCGGGCGCATCAGGACGGGCTGGCCGCGCTGGCCCGCGCCGCCGGCTGGACCTTCGCCGTGCACCGCACCGACCGGCCGCCGCAGACCGCGCTGCTGTCGCTGTGGGGCGCGCTGGCGCAGGAGACGGTGTGAACGAGCGCGCCGACAGCACATGTTTAGTTCCGTCATTCCCGCGAAGGCGGGAATCCAGCCGGAACAGGCGCTTCGGCGGCAAACCTGGATCCCCGCCTTCGCGGGGATGACGAGAAGATCAGTGGAAGTACGGTAGCGCATGCTGGGATTTGGCTCTTTCGCCTTCGCCGCGCCGTGGGTGCTCGCCGCGCTGGTCGTGCTGCCGGCGCTGTGGTGGCTGCTGCGCATCACCCCGCCGGCCCCGCGCATCGTGCGGTTCCCGGCGATCCGCCTGCTGCGCGACCTCGTGGCGCGCGAGGAGACGCCGGCGCGCACGCCGCTCTGGCTGCTCATCCTGCGCATCATCATCGCGGCGTTGGTCATCCTGGCCCTGGCCGGGCCGCTGCTGAACCCGCGCGCCGCCTTGCCCGGCAGCGGGCCGCTGCTGCTGGTGGTCGACAACGGCTGGGCCGCCGCGCGCGACTGGCCGTCGCGCCGCCGCCTGATGGAGGAACTGGTGGGACAGGCCGACCGGCAGTCCCGCGCCGTCG
>DASWVP010000052.1:0-6369 GCA_036401175.1 Azospirillum sp.
GCCGTCGTGCCGCCGGCGGCGTGGGACTTCGACCCGGCCCGGCCGGCGCCGGCCGCGGCGCTCCCGCCGCAGCAGGTTGCGCCCATGACGCAGCGGGTGGCGCAGTTGGAGACCGAGCGCACCGCCATCCGCAACCGGATCGCCTCCGAGCGCGATGTGCGGCAGCGGCTGGCCCTCTACGAGCAGTTGCACCGGGTGGGCAGGGAACTCTCGCCGCTGGAGCGGCAGCTCGCGGGCCGCCGGTAGCTCACGATGCCGGCTGCGCCGTCGCGCAGCTGGCGCGCAGGAGCGCCTGGCGCTCGCGGGCGGAAATGCTGTCCAGCAGCGTCGCCGGCATGCCCGAGACGCTGCCGCTGCTGTTGGTGCCCACGCGCTCTCCTTGCCCCTGCGGGAGCCGGTAGAACGCCGCGCTGGTCAGGCTGATGACCTGCCGCTGGCAGTCGAACCGGGCATTCCCCACGAACGAGCGGTAGCGGAACCCGTCCTCGTGCGCCTGCGGCGCCGCGTAGCTCACGCGGATCACCGCCTCGCCGCCGCGCCGGGGTGGGCCCAGCGTTTCCAGGTCGACTTCGACCAGCGGACCGGCTGTCGCTTCCCTGGGCCCGCCGACGGCGAACCATTGCGCCGGCCAGCACGGCGCCGCGGCCAGCAGTGCTGCCGCCATTCCGGCCCGCGTCGTCTGAATCTTCATGGCGCCCCTGGCAGTCCTGAGCAAATCGCGTGCCCGCGCGATACTTCGACCCATGCAATTGCAGGAAGTGCTCTTCACGCAGGGTTTTGGCACGCGGCGGATCTGCGCCGGACTGGTCCAGCAGGGCCATGTCCGGGTGGCCGGCGCGCTCGTCACGGACGCGGCCGCCGAATTTCCGGTCGCGGGGCTCGTCTTCTCGGTCGACGGCGTCGACTGGCCGTATCAGGAACGGGTGTACCTCATGCTGCACAAGCCGGCCGGAACCGAGTGCTCGAGCAAGCCGTCCGCCTATCCCAGCATCTACACGCTGCTGCCGGCGCCGCTGCGCCAGCGGCCGCAGAAGGGCGGCGCCGTCGGCGTGCAGGCGGTGGGGCGGCTGGACCAGGATACGACCGGGCTGCTGCTGCTGACGGATGACGGCCAGTTCATCCACCGCATGAATTCGCCGCGGCGGCACGTGCCGAAGGTGTACGAAGTGGCCACGAAGCACCCGGTCGACGCGCCCCAGGTGGGGAAACTGCTCGCCGGCGTCGTGCTCGACGACGACCCGCGCCCGGTGCGTGCCGCCGCCTGCGAGAGCACGGGCGATCGGCAACTGCGGCTCACGCTCACCGAAGGCAAGTACCACCAGGTCAAGCGGATGGTGGCCGCTGTCGGCAACCGCGTGGAGGGGCTGCACCGCTCGCGCATCGGCAGGCTGGAGCTGCCGGCCGACCTGGCGCCGGGCCAGTGGCGCTGGCTCACTCCCGCCGACCTGGCGGCACTGCAACCGGCCTGATCAAGGCAGCCCGGCCAGGAAATCCGTCACCGCGCGCTTCGTCCGTTCCGGCTGGTCGCGGTGCGGCGAATGCCCGCACTGCGCGAGCACCTGCGTGACGTAACGTCCCCGCGGTTCGATCTCGTGGATCTGGCGCAGCGTGCCGTAGGGGTCGTCCTCCCCCTGGATTGCCAGCAGCGGCGCTTCGATGCCGCGGCATTCGGCCCGGATGTCGAAGTCGCGGAAGGCGGGGCTCAGCCAGATGTTGTTCCACTGCCAGAAGGCGCCATCCACGTCGGCGTGATAGCGCCGCAGCCGGTCGCGCAGGCCATTGGCCTCGAAGGCGCCGCGCGCCGCCTCGATCGACGACACCGAGCAGTCCTCCACGATGACGTGCGGCGCCATCACCACGCAGGCGGTCACGGGGAAGCGGCTGGCGTGGAGGAGGGCGATGGTGCCGCCGTCGGAGTGGCCGAGGAGGACGGGCGCCTCGACCTGCAGGGCCGCCAGCAATGCCGGCAGCACCTCGAACGCCTCGCGATGCATGTAGTCCGGCCCCAGGCGCCCGCGGCCCCGCACGTCCGGGACCGGGTCGGACCGCCCGTAGCCGCGCCTGGAGTAGACGACGCCCGGGCGCGCGGCCGCGGCGCATACCTGTGCCGGCCAATCGCGCCACATCGCGACCGATCCCAGGCCCTCGTGCAGAAAGACGATCGGGACCCGCCGTCCGCCGTCCGGCCCGGGCACCCGCTGAACTTCGATTCCAACGCCATTCACCCGTATCTTGTCCATCCGGCGATGGTACGGGAGCCCCGGAACGTCCCGGCCTCGGTAGGATTGGCGGATGACGCCACCACCCCTTCCGCCCGAACCGCGCGCCTTCGGCCTCGTGATCGTCGGCGACGAGATCCTGTCCGGCAAGCGTGCCGACAAGCACATGCCCAAGGCGATCGAACTGCTCGCCGCGCGCGGGTTGCAGCTGGCGTGGGCCGAGTACGTAGGCGACGCGCCGGAGCGCATCACGGCCACGCTGCAGCGGGCCTTCGCGTCGGGCGATGTGGTGTTCTCGTGCGGCGGCATCGGGGCGACCCCGGACGACCACACGCGGCAATGCGCCGGGCGTGCGCTCGGCGTTCCGATCGAGCTGCATCCGCAGGCGGAGGCGCTGATCCGCGAGCGGATGCAGGACGTGGCGCGGGAGCAGGGCGTTGCGTACGAGCCGGACCGCCCGGACAACGTCCACCGCCTGAACATGGGCGTCTTCCCGCGCGGCGCCCGCCTGATCCCGAACCCCTACAACAAGATCCCCGGCTTCAGCGTGGGCCACGTCCACTTCGTGCCGGGTTTTCCGGTGATGGCGTGGCCGATGATCGAATGGGTGCTGGACCAGCAATACCGCCAGCTGTTCCACCGCCAGCCGTACGCCGAGAAGTCGGTGATCGTCCACGGCTCCATGGAGGCGACCCTCACGCCGTTGATGGAAGCCGTGGAGCGCGACCACCCGGGGGTCAAGGTGTTCAGCCTGCCCAGCGTCGACCATCCCGAGTATGGGCGCCACATCGACCTCGGGGTCAAGGGCGACCCCGCGATCATCGATCCGGCCTACCGGCAGCTGGTGACGGGGCTGCGGGCGCTGGGCGTCCGCCTGGGCCCCGAATTGGTGCGTTAAGTCCGTCGCACCGATGAGGTGCGCCATCGGTGCACCAGATTGGACGTGCGACGCAGTGAAAAGTGTCACATCCCGGTCTCGACATGCCCCGAAGATGGGAGACAATCGCCCACCTCGGCGGCGGCGCCATGCACCAGCTGTGGCACAGAACGTGCATCCCCGGTCCCCGTCCAGACATTTTGACCCCCTCAGGAGAATCCAGATGGCAGCAGCCAAGACCGTCGCCGACGTCATGAAGATGGTGAAGGAAAACGAAGTCAAGTTCGTCGACTTCCGCTTCACCGACACCCGCGGCAAGGAACAACACGTCACCGTGCCGGTTTCGCACTTCGACGAGGACAAGTTCTCGGCGGGCCACGCCTTCGACGGCTCGTCCATGGCCGGCTGGAAGGGCATCGAGGCGTCCGACATGTTGCTGATGCCGGACCCGAACACGGCCAACATCGACCCGTTCTTCGAAGAGACCACGCTGTTCCTGTCCTGCGACGTGCTGGAGCCCGGCGACGGCAAGGCCTATGACCGCGACCCGCGCTCGATCGCCAAGCGGGCCGAGGCCTACCTGAAGGCTTCCGGCCTGGGCGACACCGCGTTCTTCGGTCCCGAGCCCGAGTTCTTCATCTTCGACGACGTGCGCTGGAACGCCGACGCCTCCGGCTGCTTCGTGGAGATCGACGAATACGAGGCGCCCTGGAACAGCGGCAAGAAGATCGACGGCGGCAACAAGGGGCACCGGCCGACGATGAAGGGCGGCTACTTCCCGGTGCCGCCGGTCGACAGCACCCAGGACATGCGGGCCGAAATGTCGCTGATCCTCGAGTCCCTGGGGATCCCCGTCGAAGTGTTCCACCACGAGGTGGGCGGCGCCGGCCAGAACGAAATCGGCACCCGGTTCAGCACCCTGGTCCAGCGCGCCGACTGGACCATGATGATGAAGTACGTGATCCAGAACGTCGCCAATGCCTACGGGAAGACGGCAACCTTCATGCCCAAGCCGGTCGTCGGCGACAACGGCTCCGGGATGCACGTGCACCAGTCGGTCTGGAAGGACGGCAAGAACCTGTTCGCCGGCGACGGCTATGCGGGCCTGTCGGACTTCGCGCTGTACTACATCGGCGGCATCATCAAGCACGCCCGCGCACTGAACGCCATCACGAACCCCGGCACCAACAGCTACAAGCGCCTGGTGCCCGGCTTCGAGGCGCCGGTCAAGCTGGCGTACTCCGCCCGCAACCGCTCGGCGTCGGTGCGCATTCCGTACGTCGCCAATCCGAAGGGCCGCCGGATCGAAGTGCGCTTCCCGGACCCGACCTGCAACCCCTACCTCGGTTTCGCCGCCATGCTGATGGCCGGCCTGGACGGCGTGGAGAACAAGATCCATCCGGGCGAAGCCGCCACCAAGGACCTGTACCACCTGCCGCCGGAAGAGGACGCGAAGATCCCGACCGTGTGCCACAGCCTGGACCAGGCGCTGGACTACCTGGACCGCGAGCGCAGCTTCCTGACCAAGGGCGGCGTGTTCACCGACACCATGATCGACGCGTACATCGAACTGAAGATGCAGGAAGTCACGCGCTTCCGCATGACGACGCACCCGATCGAGTTCGACATGTATTACTCGCTCTGATGCGCGAAGGCCCCTCCGGCTCGTCCGGCGGGGCCGCCGGATGGTGTGAAAAAAGGACGGCTGGCGCCGTCCTTTTCTTTGTGGATCAACGGGTTAGTTGGTTTTCTTGAAGAGTTGCGCGATACTGCAAGGCCATCCTGCGCCGGCCCGGCGCGAGGAGCCCTGCCCGATGAAGTACCGCTTCCTGATTGCGCTCGCCATTGCCGCCCCCGCGCTGTCCGGCACCGCCCAGACCCGCATCTGGCGGTGCGGCAACACCTACACCAACAACCAGGCCGAAGCCCAGGCCAAGGGTTGCAAGCCGATGGAGGGCGGCAACATCACCGTCGTCGAAGGCACGAAGGTGAACGGCGGCACGCCCACGACGCGCATCGCCACGGCGCCGCAGACGACGGCGAGCCAGCGCATCGACGGCGACGCCCAGCGCGCGCGCGACGCCGAAGCACGCACGATCCTGGAAGCCGAGTTGAAGAAGGCCGAGGCGCGCCGCGCGGAGCTGCTCAAGGAATACAACAACGGCGAGCCCGAGAAGCTGGGGCCGGAGACGCGCAACTACCAGAAGTACCTGGACCGGGTGGCCGAGCTGAAGTCCAACATCGCGCGCAGCGAGAACGACATCGCCGGCATCAAGCGGGAGCTGGCGCGCCTGCCCGCGCCAAAATGAGGGCTTGAACCCGCCGGCCGTCCCGCTCGCCCGCTTCCAGTCGCTGGACCTGCTCGCCACGCTCGTGGCCGTGGTCGGCGGCAACGGCGCCGTGCTGTTCGCCAATTCCGCGCTGGAGGACGCCCTGGGCAGTTCGCGGCGCGCCATCCTCGGCTCCGATTTCAGCCGCTCGTTCACCGAACCGCAGCTGCTGCGCCATGCCCTCGGCGGGGCGCGCAGCAACGAATTTGCCGCGCTGCGCTACGACGCGCGCCTGGTGCGGCCGGCGCCGGCCGAACCGCTCCCGGTTCACGTGGTGGTGGCGCAGACCGACCGTCCCGGCGAATTCGTGGTCGAACTGCTGCCGCTGGAGGCCCAGGCCAGGCAGGACCGCGAGGAGCGGCTGCTGGACCAGGCGCAGGCCAACAAGGAGTTGATCCGCAATCTCGCGCACGAGATCAAGAATCCGCTGGGCGGCATCCGCGGGGCGGCGCAACTGCTGGAGATGGAGGTCGATTCGCGCGACCTCAAGGAATACACGCGCGTGATCATCCACGAGGCGGACCGGCTGCAGACGCTGGTGGACCGGCTGCTGGCGCCGCACCGCAAGCCCCACGTGGTGGGCGACGTCAACATCCACGAGGTCTGCGAGCGGGTGCGCTCGCTGGTCCTGGCCGAGTTCCCGAAGGGGCTGGAGGTCGTGCGCGACTACGACACGTCGATCCCCGAGTTCCGCGGCGACCGCGAGCAGCTGATCCAGGCTGTGCTCAACATCGCCCACAACGCGTGTCAGGCGCTGGCTGAGCGCATCGCCGCCGGCGACGGGCAACTGGTGTTTCGCACCCGGGGTGCGCGGCACGTGACCTTCGGCAAGCAGCGGGACCGGCTGGCACTGGAATTGCATGTGATCGACAACGGGCCGGGTGTTCCCGACGCGATCCGCGACCGGATCTTCTTCCCGCTGGTCTCCGGGCGCGAAGACGGA
>DASWVP010000053.1:0-21833 GCA_036401175.1 Azospirillum sp.
GCGCCGAGCTGCCGCGCAGGAGCTGGAGGTAGTCCACCACCACCATGCCCAGCCCGTAGGCGTCCGCCTTGACCACGGCGGCGCAGCGCGCCGGGGCGACGCGGTCGCGCAGCCGGCGCCAGTTGGCGACGACCGCGCCCAGGTCGATGGTCAGCACCGCGCCGGCCCGGCCGAAGGCGTCACTCATCGGGGCCGACGTCGTGCGTGGTGTCGAGGTCGCCGAAGCGGGTGAACTGGCCGTCGAAGTACAGGCGCACGGTGCCGACCGGACCGTGACGCTGCTTGGCGATGATCGCCTCGGCGGTGTTGTGGACCTCGGCGTAGCGCTTCTGCCAGGAGGCGTAGCGGTCGTTGTACTTGTCCTCCGTCTCTTCCGGGCGGCGGGCCGGCTCGGCGCGCTCCAGGTAATATTGTTCGCGGAAGACGAACATGACGACGTCGGCGTCCTGCTCGATCGAGCCCGACTCGCGCAGGTCGGACAGCATGGGGCGCTTGTCCTCGCGCGACTCGACCGCGCGGCTGAGCTGGGACAGCGCCAGCACCGGCAGGTCCAGTTCCTTGGCGATGGCCTTGAGGCTGCGGGTGATCTCCGAGATTTCCTGCACGCGGTTCTCGCTGGCCCGCGCCGAGCTGCCGCGCAGGAGCTGGAGGTAGTCCACCACCACCATGCCCAGCCCGTGCGTGCGCTTCAGGCGCCGGCAGCGCGTGCGCACGGCGGCCACCGACAAGGCGGGCGTGTCGTCCACGTAGAACGGCACGCGCGCCAGATCCTGGCTGGCCTTGATGAACTTGGGGAAGTCGGTGTCGCGGATGTCGCCGCGGCGGATCTTGTCGCCCGACACCTCCGCCTCGTCGGCGAGGATACGGGTGGCGAGCTGCTCGGCCGACATTTCCAGCGAGAAGAAGCCGACGCACGCCCCTTCCTGCCCGTTCGACTGCATGTGCGCCTTGGCCGCGCGGAAGGCGATGTTCGTAGCGAGGGCTGTCTTGCCCATGCTCGGCCGGCCGGCCAGGATGATCAGGTCGGACGGGTGGAAGCCGCCCAGCTTGCGGTCGAGGTCGCGCAGGCCGGTGGTGACGCCGGTGACGTGGCTGGAACGCCGGAACGCCGTCTCCGCCATGTCGATGGCGAGCTTCAGCGACTCGGCGAAGGCGACGAAGCCGCCCTGCACGTCGCCGGTGGAGGCCAGGTCGAAGAGCTGCTTTTCCGCCTGCTCGATCTGGTTCATGGCGTCGGTGTCGAGGTCGTGGCGGAACGCCTCGTTCACCATGTCGGTGCCGACCTCGATCAGCTGCCTGCGCAGGAACAGGTCGAAGATGTTGCGCCCATAGTCCTCGACGTTGACCACCGTCACCACGTTGGCGGCCAGATCCGCCAGATAGGCGCCGCCGCCGTCCGCCGTCAGGTCGGGGTCGTGTTCGAAATAGGCCTTCAGCGTCACCGGGTTGGCGATCTGTCCGCGCTCGACCATCTTCATGATCGCTTCGAAGATGCGCTGGTGGGCGGGATCGTAGAAGTGCTGCGGCCGCAGGAACTCGGCGACCCGCTCGTAGGCCTTGTTGTTGGTCAGGATGGCGCCCAGCAGCGCCTGCTCCGCCTCCTCGTTGTGGGGCGGGGTGCGGTACTCCGGCGGCGTGCGGCCGGCGCCGGCGTCGAGGATGCGCGGCTCGAAGGCGGTCGGAATCGTGTTCTCCATGGGCCGCACTCTACCAAAGCGCCAGGGCCTGGGGCTGTGCCAAGCGCGCAAGGCCCCCGGAAAAACCTGTGCACAACTTTCATCCACATGGGGACAATTCCGGGGATAACCGAAAAGAGCGGCCGGAAACAAGCCTTTGTGGCGCGACCTTCAGGCGGCGATGCCGGTGGGCCGTGCGGCCAGCGTGCGCTCGGCGGCGCCGATGTAGTCGCGGGTCGGCGGCACCGCGTCGGCCGCCTTCGCCAACTGCACCTGGAAGACCATGTGGCCCTGGAAGCGGAAGGCGATCTCGCAGCCGGCCAGATAGAACTCCCACATCCGGCAGAAACGCTCGTCGTAGAGACGCCGCGCCTCGTCGCGCCGCGCAGCGAAGCGCTGGCGCCAGTGGCGCAGCGTCTCGGCGTAGTGCAGGCGCAGGATCTCGACGTCGGTCGTCCACAGCCGCGCCTGCTCGATGCGCGGCAGCACTTCCGACAGGGCCGGCGAGTAGCCGCCGGGGAAGATGTACTTGCGAATCCAGCCGTTGGTGCTGCCCGGCCCGTCACTGCGGCCGATGGAGTGCAGCAGGGCCACGCCGTCGTCGGCCAGAAGGTCGCGCAGCGTGGCGAAAAACTCACCATAGTGCGGCACGCCGACGTGCTCGAACATGCCGACCGAGACGATGCGATCGAAGCGGCCGGTCACGCGGCGGTAGTCGCACAGCTCGAAGCGGATCCGGTCGGCCAGCCCGGCGCGTTCGGCGCGCTCCCGCGCGACGGCCAGCTGCTCCTTCGATAGGGTGATGCCGGTCACCTCGACGCCGCAGGCCTGGGCCAGATACAGCGCCATGCCGCCCCAGCCGCAGCCGATGTCGAGCACGCGCTGCCCCGGCTCCAGCAGCAGTTTGGCGGCGATGTGGCGCTTCTTGGCCTGCTGCGCCTCGTCCAGCCCCATGCCGGGCCGGGCGAAGTAGGCGCAGGAATACTGCATGTCGCGGTCGAGGAAGAGTTCGTAGAGCCGGCGCGACAGGTCGTAGTGGTGGGCGACGTTGCGCTGGGCGCGGCGCATCGGGTTGCGCTGCTGGAGCGCCCGCATCGCCTGTCCGGCGGCGTCGCGCAGGCGGCCCAGCGGGCCGACCACGTCGGCGTCCTGGCACAGCACGACGAGCGCGTCGTAGATGCTGCCGCCCTCCACGCTGATGCGGCCGTCCATGTAGGCTTCGCCGAAGGCGATGCGCGGCTTCAGCAGAAGGTCGCGCTGCACGGCCCTGTCGTGGAAGCGCAGCGTGACCTGCGGTTCGCCGCGGCCGAATCGGTGTGTCCTGCCCGAACCGTCGACGATGGCGAGTGCGCCGGTGACGATCGCGGGTTCAAGGAAGCGCGCAAGGAGCATCGCTGCCCTCCCGTCTCTGTCGAGCCCCCGCTCGGTAACAGTGGGGGCCGGCGCGCCGGGAGGAAAGGGGCGATCATACGCATGCTATCCATTTTCCGGGCCCTGGCCGGAAAAACGGAAAGCCGCCCCACCCCCTTGCGGGAGTGGGCGGCCTCCGGACGAGCGGTTCCCCACGCGAAGAGGGGGAGGATCAGGCCTCTTCGGCCTCGCCCTCGGTACCCTCGGCGGTCTCTTCGGCCTCATCCTCCTCGTCGCGGAGGTCGGCCGCCGTGACCATGCCGCCGCGCTGCGCCTGCAGCTCGGCTTCTTCCTGGGTGCGGGCGACGTTGACCGTCACCATGACGCTGACCTCCGGGTGCAGCACGATGCGCACCTTGAACAGGCCCAGCGTCTTGATCGGCTGGTCGATCGCCACCTGCTGGCGGCCGACGTTGTAGCCGCCGGCTTCCAGGGCGTCGGCGATGTCGCGGCTGGACACCGAACCGTACAGCACGCCGGTCTCGCCCGCCTGACGGGTGATGACGACCGACACGCCGTTCATCTTCTGCGAGACGAACTCGGCGTCCTTGCGGCGCTCGAGGTTCTGGGCCTCCAGCGTGGCGCGCTGCTTTTCGAACAGCTCCAGGTTCGCCTTGCTGGCGCGCAGGGCCTTCTTCTGGGGCAGCAGGTAATTGCGGGCGAAGCCGGGCTTCACATTGACCACCTGGCCCATCTGGCCAAGCTTCTCGACCCGCTCCAACAGAATAACTTCCATCACTCGTCCTCCTGATCGGGGCCAGCCTTCGCCCAGCGGCGGCGCAGCCCAATCCATTGCTCGATCACCCCGAGGCCGACCACAACCGCGATCGGCCAACCGAAAAGAAACAGGAACAGGTAGAACCCGACGAGGAGCGCCACCCTGGACTTCCGCCACCCCGCGAACGCGTGCACGACCGCAAGGCCGGCAAAGCCGAAGGGCACCGCCAGGACCAGCGCCACGTTGAGCGCCAGGAACCCGGCGACGTCCGGCACTGCGTCGCCCAGAACCGCCACGCCCGCCGCCAGCGTGAACACCAGCGGCAGCCACCGCGGCAGCTCCACGTCGGTCATCCGCATCGGCGGCCGCCGATTGCGGTTGAACCGCATGAGGAGCCCCTGTGCCAGCGCCCCGTTGATGATCGTCATGAGCAACCACGACACCACCACGAGGCCCGGCATCAGCCGGGCGGTCTTCGCCAGCGACGTCTCGTCCTCGCTGCCGAGCATCCGCCAGAGCGGCTCCAGCGTGTCACGCAGCACGCCTTGCAGGCCGCCCGGCTCGCCCACCGTCCACGCCACCGCGGCGAAGAACGCCGCGATGCCGAAGCCGGTGAGCCCCATGAGCATGAGGCCCGGCGGGTACCACTCCACCCCGCCGTCGGCCGTCGGCCGTGCCAGCAGGGATTGCCGCACCACGAACGCCGCCGGCACCGCCGCGGAGAGCGCGTAGCCGAACACGGCCGTCACGCTTCCGGTCGCCGCCAGCACCAGCCCCGCAGCCGTCCCGCCGGCGATGGCCGCGGCCGTAAGGCCCAGCCAGAGGCCGGACAGGAACAGCGGCAGCGGCGCCAGATACGCCAGGATCAGCGCGCCAACGCCGCCATAGAGCATGGCGACGTAGAAGAGCGCGCTGAGCACACCCCCCGCGAGGGGGGCCACCAGGGGCGTTGGCATGCGGGCACCCCGATCCCTGGGCGTCAGGTCCGTCCGTTCCCGCCCTTACTTCACCACGTAGGGGAGCAGGGCCAGGAAGCGGGCGCGCTTGATGGCGCGCGCGAGTTCCCGCTGCTTCTTCGTGGACACCGCGGTGATGCGGCTCGGCACGATCTTGCCGCGCTCGGAAATGAAGCGCGACAGGAGCTTGACGTCCTTGTAGTCGATGGCCGGCGCGTTGGCGCCCGAGAACGGGCAGGTCTTGCGGCGGCGGAAGAACGGGCGGCGGGCGCCGCCACCACTGCGCGGCGCGGCGCCGCCGGAGGTCTGCTTGTCGCTCATCAGGCGTTCTCCCCTTCGGCAGCCTGGGGCTGCTCGGAACGGCGGGGCGGGCGGGGCCCGCGATCGTCGAAGCGGCGCGGACCGCGATCGCCGCGGTCGCCGCGATCACCACGCTCGCCGCGCTCACCACGGCTCTGCATCATGGCCGACGGGTTCGGGTCGATCTTGTCGACGCGGACGGTCATGAAGCGCAGCACGTCCTCGTTGATGCCCATGTTGCGCTCGGCCTCGAGCACGGCGGCGGCCGGCGAATCGAGGTTGAGGAACAGGTAGTGACCCTTGCGGTTCTTCTTGATCTTGTAGGTGAGCGTCTTCAGACCCCAGTACTCGGTCTTGACGACCTGACCGCCGTTGTCACGGATGATCTGGGAAAACTGCTCGCCCAGCGCTTCGGCCTGGGCGGCCGAAATGTCCTGGCGTGCGATGAGCACGCACTCGTAAAGCGACATGGTACTCCCCATGGCTGTTCATGGTCCGCCGCTGCGCCGTTTCCCACCATGGGTCGGGCCAGCCGCACGGGCCTAGCCGGCGGCACCAGGGCACACCGGCAAGGAGCTATGAAGCGCGGGAGTATGCACAGAACGCGCGGCCGATCAAGCAATTCCGCCGACACGGGCGCGGATTCGGCACGCGCGCGTGTCCGCCGCCGGTTCCGTTCCGCGACGCCGGGCAAGCGCCGGTTCGCCCCTGGGCCCGCGTCCATAATATATAGGGACACGGCGGCGTTGATCCGGCCGGCCGGGACAGCGGTCCAAGCATCGCTTGACTTGGCGTTTTTCGCGGGTATGACTGTCGCCCACTTCCATGGCGGCGCGCGTGTCGCGCCGCGTCCACACACGGGTTTCCGCACAGCATGACCAGGGCGTTCGTGTTTCCGGGGCAAGGCAGCCAGGCCGTCGGCATGGGCCGCGAACTGGCCGAGGCGTTCGAAGTCGCCCGTCTCACCTTCGAGGAGGTGGACGACGCGCTGAACCAGCGCCTGTCGCGCCTGATGTTCGAGGGGCCGGAGTCCGACCTGACGCTGACCGAGAACGCCCAGCCGGCGCTCATGGCCGTCAGCCTCGCCGTTGTTCGCGTGCTCAAGGACCAGGGCAAGCTCGACCTGCGCAAGCACGCCACCTTCGTGGCCGGGCATTCGCTGGGCGAGTACTCGGCGCTGTGCGCCGCCGGCTCCTTCTCGCTGGCCGACACCGCGCGCCTGCTGAAGCTGCGCGGCCAGTCCATGCAGAAGGCGGTGCCGGTCGGGCAGGGCGCCATGGCCGCCCTGCTGGGCGCCGACCTGGAGCAGGCGCAGGCCATCGCCGCCGACGCCGCGCAGGGCGACGTGTGCTCGGTCGCCAACGACAATTCGGCGGGGCAGGTGGTCATCTCCGGCCATGCCGAGGCCATCGACCGCGCCATCGTGCTGGCCGCCGAGCGCGGGCTGAAGCGCTCGGTGCGGCTGCCGGTGAGCGCGCCCTTCCATTGCCCGCTGATGCAGCCGGCCGCCGACGCGATGGCGCAGGCGCTGGCCAACATCAACATCCTGCCGCCGGACGTTCCGCTGGTCGCCAACGTCGACGCCACGGCGGTGAGCGACCCCGCGCAGATCCGCAGCCTGCTGGTCCAGCAGGTGACCGGCATGGTGCGCTGGCGCGAGAGCGTGCTCCACATGAAGGCGCAGGGCGTCGATACCCTGGTCGAACTGGGCGCGGGCAAGGTCCTGTCCGGTCTCGCCCGCCGCATCGACAAGGACCTGGCGGCCACCTCGGTGGGCTCGCCGGCCGACGTCGAAGCCTTTCTCAAGACCCTGTGAGGCGCCCCATGTTCGACCTGACCGGAAAGTGCGCGCTGGTGACCGGCGCTTCGGGCGGAATCGGCGCGTCGATCGCGCGGGCCCTGCACGCGCAGGGCGCCACCGTGGCCCTGTCGGGCACCCGCGTCGAGCCGCTGGAGGCTTTGGCCGCCGAACTGGCGGAACGCGTCAAAGTGACGCCGGCCAACCTGTCGGACGCCGCCTCGACCGAGCAGCTCGTCAAGGATGCCGAGGCCGCGATGGGGCAGGTCGACATCCTGGTCAACAACGCCGGCCTGACCCGCGACCAGCTTGCCATGCGCATGAAGGACGAGGACTGGCAGACGGTTCTGGACGTCAACCTGACGGCCGCCTTCCGCCTGTCGCGCGCGGTGATGCGCGGCATGATGAAGCGCCGCTGGGGGCGAATCATCGGCATCACCTCCATCGTCGGCGTCACCGGCAACCCGGGGCAGGCCAACTACGCCGCCTCGAAGGCCGGCCTGATCGGCATGTCGAAGGCGCTGGCGGCCGAGGTCGCGTCGCGGAACATCACCGTCAACTGCGTGGCGCCGGGCTTCATCACCACGGCGATGACGCACGCGTTGAACGACGACCAGAAGAGCAAGCTTTTGAGTGCCATTCCCGCCGGCCGCATGGGCGAGCCGACGGAAATCGCCGCCGGGGTCGTGTACCTGGCGAGTGAAGAGGCCGCCTACGTCACCGGCCAGACGCTGCATATAAACGGCGGCATGGCCATGATCTGAGGCGGTTTAACCTAGGGTTGGACGAAACGGAGCCGGTGCCCTGCGGGCGCTGGTCAAGTCCCCCGAAATGTGTTATCGGACGGGGCTTTTCGCGGCAGGACGACACGCTTACGACGCGTGCCCGGGATGCCGGATTCGCCCGAGCGGCATCAAGGATTTGGAAGGTCGAAGATGAGTGACATCGCCGAGCGCGTGAAGAAGATCGTTGTGGACCACCTGGGGGTCGAGGAAGCGAAGGTGACGGAGAACGCCTCCTTCATCGACGATCTCGGCGCCGACAGCCTCGATACCGTCGAGCTGGTGATGGCCTTCGAGGAGGAGTTCGGCTGCGAGATCCCGGACGACGCCGCTGAGAAGATCCTCACCGTCAAGGACGCCATCGATTTCATCAAGGCGAACGCCGCCGCCTGATCCAGGCGGTTCTACCACGAGGGCCAGGCTCCGGAATCCGGAGACCCTGGCCGTCGCAGGACACAAACGGAAAAGGTCAGGGATCGCCATGAGACGTGTCGTCGTCACCGGCCTCGGTCTGGTCACGCCGCTCGGCGTCGGTCACAAGCTCAACTGGGAGCGGCTGGTCGACGGCCAGTCCGGCATCCGCGGCATCACGTCGTTCGACGTGTCGGATCTCGCCTCAAAGATCGCCGGTCAGGTGCCGCGTGGGCAGAACGACGGGGAGTTCTACCCCGACACCTACGTGCCGCACAAAGACCAGCGCAAGATGGATGAGTTCATCCTCTACGCCATCGGCGCCGCGCACGAGGCCGTCCGCGACGCCGGCTGGATGCCCGAGGACGAGAACGAGCGCGAGCGCACCGGCGTGATGATCGGCTCCGGCATCGGCGGCCTGCCCGGCATCGCCGAGGGCGCGGTCACCCTGCACGAGAAGGGCACGCGCCGCATTTCGCCGTTCTTCATCCCGGCCTGCCTGATCAACCTGGCCTCCGGCCACGTGTCGATCCACTACGGATTCAAGGGTCCGAACCACGCGGTGGTCACGGCCTGCTCGACCGGCGCGCACGCGCTGGGCGATGCCGCGCGCCTCATCATGTGGGACGACGCGGACGTCATGGTCGCCGGCGGCACGGAAGCCGCGGTGAGCCGGCTGGGCGTCGGCGGCTTCGCCGCCATGCGCGCGCTGTCGACCAACTTCAACGACACGCCCGAGAAGGGCTCGCGCCCCTACGACAAGGACCGCGACGGGTTCGTCATCGGCGAAGGCGCCGGCGTCGTCGTGCTGGAAGAGCTGGAGCACGCGAAGAAGCGCGGCGCCCACATCTACGCCGAGATCGTCGGCTACGGCCTGTCGGGCGACGCCTACCACATCTCGGCCCCGGCCGAGGACGGCAACGGCGGCTTCCGCGCCATGCGCGCCGCGCTGAAGCGCGCCGGCATGGACCCGTCGGAGATCGACTACATCAACGCGCACGGCACCTCGACGCCGCTGGGCGACGAGATCGAGTTGGGTGCGGTGAAGCGGCTGTTTGGTTCGGCCATGGACAAGGTCGCCATGTCCTCCACCAAGTCGGCGATTGGCCATCTGCTGGGCGCCGCCGGGGCGGTCGAGGCGATCTATTCGATCAAGGCGATCAACCACGGCATCGTTCCGCCGACGCTCAACCTGGAGAATCCATCGGAGAGCTGCCTCGGCGTGAACCTCGTGCCGAAGGTCGCCCAGGAGCGGCGGGTTCGCGCGGCCCTTTCCAACTCCTTCGGTTTCGGCGGCACCAACGCGTCGCTGGTCTTCAAGGAGTTCGCCTGAGGAGGCAGCCATGGGGTGGGCCCTCCGGATAGCGGCCGGGGCGCTCCTTGCATCGGCGCTCCTTGCCGCTGCGGTGCTGTGGGGGGCCTTGCGCGTGGTCGCGCCGGGCCCGCTCGGCGAGCCGCGCACGGTCGTCATTCCGCGCGGCAGCAGCCTGGAGACGATCGCCACGACCTTGGCGGATGCCGGGATCGTCGAGTCGCCGTGGCTTTTCCTGTTCGACGTCAAGCTGAGCGGGGCCGGGCGTGATCTGAAGGCCGGCGAGTACGCCTTCACGCCCGGCATCAGCGCCGACGGCGTGGTTTCCATGATGCGCCAGGGCAAGACGGTGGTGCGGCGCCTGACGGTGCCGGAGGGGCTGACCTCGGCGCAGATCGTGGCGCTTCTGGAAAAGGAGCCGGCGCTGACCGGTGACGTTGGCGAACGTCCGAAGGACGGCAGCCTGCTGCCGGAAACCTACCACTTCTCCTTCGGCGACGGCCGCGACGGGCTGCTGGACCGCATGCGCGTGGCGATGGAGCAGACGCTGGCCGACGCGTGGAAGCGCCGCGACCAGGACCTGCCGTTGCGCACGCCGGAGGAGGCGGTGACGCTCGCCTCCATCGTCGAGAAGGAAACGGGCGTGGCGGCGGAGCGCGCGCGGGTGGCCGGCGTCTACGTCAACCGGCTGCGGACGGGCATGCGGATGCAGTCCGACCCCACCGTCATCTACGCGCTGACGCAGGGCAGCGGCGAGTTGGGCCGGGCGCTGACGCGCAACGACCTGAAGACCGAATCGCCGTACAACACCTATTATGCCGCCGGGCTGCCGCCCGGACCAATCGCCAACCCCGGCAAGGCGTCGATCCTGGCGGCGCTGAAGCCGGAACGTCACGACTATCTGTATTTCGTGGCCGACGGCACGGGCGGGCACGCCTTCGCCAAGACGCTTCCCGATCACAACCGGAACGTCGCCCGCTGGCGGGACGTCCAGCGCCGGCAGGCGGAGAACGGCGAGTCGTCGTCGGAGTGAGCGGCGGAGTGAGCGGCGGAGTGAGCGGCGGAGTGATAGGGGGGCCTCCGCAGCGGGATCGCGACGATCCCGCGCGGAGCGACGTTACGGGCGATCAGGCCGCGGTGGACACCGCGACGACGCCGGCCAGCTCGCCATAGGACTTCCGCGCCGCGCGCATCTTCTCCAGCGACTCCCGCAGGCTCTCTTCGGCGAAGCCGGGCTGGAGCTGGTTCAGCTCCTTCTGCGTCAGTTCGATGAAAGCGTCCAGCAGGCGGGCGTGGATGCGGCAGGACTTGCGGACTTCGTCGGCGACCATCGGAGCGGGCATTTCCTGATCTCCTGTCAGGTGATTGACTGTTGGCCCACAGTTGGCGCCGATCCGGTTAACAAAACCTTTCGGATGCCAGCAATACAAAGTAATCTTTAGAGTTAATCCGTTGGAAGTTCTTCGGAAATCCGCGTTTCGTTAAGAATTGGTCCGAAAACGGGGATCTTCCATAGGCAAATTTGGGGCTGGGATGAGGGTCATGATGGGACGAAGGCCATGAGTTCATGGTGATCGGCGTCACGTCCCGAGCAGCGCCGGCAGGTCCGTCAGGCTGGCGATGGTGGCGGTCGGCGGCGCCGGCAGGCGGTCGGGCGGATTGCCGGCGCGGTTCAGCCACGCGACCTTGAAGCCGAAGGCCCCGGCCCCGGCGGCGTCCCAGCCGTTGGAGGAGACGAACAGGATCTCCGCGCGCTCCAGCCCCAGGCGGTCGCACGCCAACCGGTAGACCGACGGGTGCGGCTTGTAGAGGCGCAGCGGGTCGACCGACAGCACGTCGTCGAGCAGCGGGCGCAGCCCGGCGCCGTCCGCCGCGCCATCCAGCATCGCCGGGCTGCCGTTCGACAGGATGGCCGTCCGCATCCCCCGCGCCCGCAACGCCTCCAGCGCCGGCACGGCGTCGGGGAAGGGGTCCAGGCGGAAGTACAAATCCATCAGCCGGGCGCGCAACGCCGGGTCGGCGCGGCCGTGCCGGTCGAGCGCGTAGTCCAGCGCCTCCCCCGTCACCTGCCAGAAGTCGGCGTAATCGCCCATCAGCGTCCGCACCCAGGTGTATTCGAGCTGCTTGGCCCGCCACAGGGCGGCCAGCGCGTCGGCCGCGTCGCCCAGGTCGGCGCGGCAGTGGCGCGCCGCCGCGGTGACGTCGAGCAGCGTGCCGTAGGCGTCGAAGACACAGGCGCGGATGCCGCCGATGGGGTCCGTCATCGCCGCAACTCCTTCTCCAGGTCCAGCTCGCCGCCCTGGCCCAGGCGGGCGCGGTAGACGAGCATGGCCTCCATCACGCGCTGAACGTAGTTGCGCGTCTCGTAGATCGGGATCAGCTCGATCCAGTCGACGATGTCCACCGCCTCCGTGCGCGGGTCGCCATAGGTGTTCATCCAGCCGCGCACCCGGCCCGGCCCGGCGTTGTAGGAGGCGATCGCCAGCACGTAGGAGCCGTTGAACCGCTCGATCATGTCGGCCATGTAGGCTTGGCCCAGGCGCATGTTGTACTGCGGGTCGGAAATCAGCTTGGCGTGGTTGTGCTGCTTGATGCCCAGCTGCTTGGCGACCAGCTGCGCCGTCGCCGGCATGAGCTGCATCAGCCCGCGCGCGCCGGCGGACGACACGATGTTGGGGTTGAACGTGCTCTCCTGCCGGATCAGCGAGTGCACCAGCGCCGGTTCCGGCGTGCTGGCGGGCGGGCGGATCACCGGGTAGCCGGCCTCCACCAGATAGACGTCGTTCTGCGCGGCGTCCTTGGCGGCGGCGATGGCGAGGTCGGGGCGGCCGGCCTCGCGCGCCAGCCGGGAGGCGAGCACGTATTCCTCCGGCGTTTTGGCGTCCAGGCTGATGCGGCGCAGGAAGGCGGCCAGCAGCGCGTCGTCGCGCCCCTCGATCTGCTTTAGGAAGCGGGCGAGGCGGACGGTTTCCTTGCGGTCGAAGGCGGCGGCCTCGGCCTGCGAGACGTTGGGCTCGGCGGGCAGCTTGAAGCGGGCGCCGCCGATGTGGCGGATGGAGAGCTGGCCGTAGAAGGTCGTGCCGTAGCCGGCGGCCTTCTGGTACCAGTCGCGCGCCTGCGCGCGGTCGCCCAGTTGTTCGGCGGCGCGCCCGCACCAATAGGCGCCGCGCGCCTTGCTGATCGGCGCCGACACGGCGCGGTACAGCTTGTGGAAATGGGTGAAGGCGTCCGACGGCTGGTCGAGGAAGCGCAGCGCCAGCCAGCCGGCCAGGAACTCCGCCTCCGCCAGGGTCGAGCCTTCGAGCGGCCCGTGCTCCTTGGACAAACGGTAGGCCTGCCGGTAGTCGCCGCGCTCGATGGCGCGGCGGGCCAGGATGTGCCGCTCGGTCCACCACAGGCCCGGACGGGTGTTCTCCGGCGGTCGGTTCCGCAGGATCTCCAGCGCGCCGTCGTCGTCGCCCTTGCGGCGGCGGTAGCGCACACGCTCGTACAGCAGGCCGGGGTCGTTGCGCAGGGCGGACGGCACGCGGGCCAGCGCCGCCTCGACCGTGCGGCTGTCCTCGGCCAGGGCGAGCCGCGCCTCGACCAGCGCGTCGTAGCCGTCTTCGAGGAAGGGCAGCATGCGCTTCGCCGCAGCCTCCTGGTGTTCCCACATCAGCCGGTCGACGCGCGCCTTGTGGTCCTGTTCGCGCAGGTGGCCGCGGTAGCGGGCCAGGAAGTCCTGCTCGTCGCCGGGGGTGAAGGTCGAGTCGGCCCAGCGCGTGCGCACCAGCTTGACGGCGCGCTCCTGCTCGCCGCGCGCCATCAGCGTGTCGGCGTAGCGCATGAAGCCCTGGTTGGTCAGCGGCGGCGTGGCGTTGAACCAGGCGAGGAGCGTGCGCTCGTCCTCGTTGTCGCCCAGCGCGTTCTCGGCGGCGCGGCGCAGGACGTTCTGGTTGGGCCAGTCGGGATTGTCGCGGATGAAGGCGGTGATCTCCGCGAAGGTGCCGCCCATGGGGGCGCCCAGCTTCATCCAGCGGATCAGCTTGGCCGGCAGCCGCTCCTTGGCCTGGGCGGCGAGGCGCAGCGCCTCGTCGTGGCGGTCGTCGTCGGCCGCCTTGAAGGCCTGCTTGTAGATGGCCAGATCCTGCGCCGACAGGGACGAGGCGGCGGCCGGCTGGGCGAGCGCCAGGAACAGCATGGCAGCCCCGGCGGCCAGGGCCGTCCGGGCGCACTTGCCCAGGCGGCGCGGGGCGGCTAAGGTGCGCGACGCATTATTTGCAGTTTGATGGAGGTCGCTGACATGTTCCACGGTTCGATCACCGCACTCTTGACCCCGTTCAAGAACGGTAAAGTGGACGAGTCCGCCTTTCAGGCCTTCGTCGACTGGCAGATCACGGAGGGCACCGACGCCCTCGTCCCCTGCGGCACCACCGGCGAGTCCCCGACGCTCAGCCATGCGGAACACGACCGGGTGGTCGAACTGGCCATCGAGGCGGCTGCCGGGCGCGTGCCCGTCATCGCCGGTGCCGGCTCCAACTCGACCGAGGAGGCGATCCGTCTGAGCCGCCACGCCCGGAAGGCGGGAGCGGCCGCGGCGCTCGTGGTGACGCCGTACTACAACAAGCCGACGCAAGAGGGTCTCTACCAGCATTTCAAAGCGATCCATGACGCTGCGGATTTGCCGATCATCATTTACAACATTCCGGGCCGCAGTGTCGTGGATATGTCGGTGGCAACCATGGCGCGGCTGGCGAAGCTGCCCAACATCATCGGCGTGAAGGACGCCACGGCCGACCTCGTGCGGCCGCTGCGCACGCGCGTGGAGATCGGGGCGGACTTCGTGCAGCTTTCGGGCGAGGACGGCACGGCGATCGCCTTCAACGCGCAGGGCGGCGTGGGCTGCATCTCGGTGACGTCCAACGTGGCGCCCCGGCTGTGCGCGCAGATGCAGAAGGCGTGGCGCGACGGCGACCTCGCCACCTGCTTCCACATCCGCGACCAGCTGATGCCGCTGCACAACGCGCTGTTCGTCGAGACATCGCCGGGGCCGGTCAAGTACGCGGCCAGCCTGCTGGGCAAGTGTGGCGACGAGGTGCGGCTGCCGCTGGTGCCCGTGGGCGAATCGACCCGCCAGACGGTGCGCGACGCGATGACCGCGGCGGGCGTCCTCTGACGCCCCTCGCCAACGACAGTAACGGAGAGCGACGTGGCGGCACCGACTGAACCGCGGCGGATCGCGGCGCAGAACCGCCGCGCCCGCTTCGACTACTTCATCGAGGACAATCTTGAGGCCGGCATCATGCTGACCGGCACCGAGGTGAAATCGCTGCGCTCGGGCAAGGTCTCGATCAACGAGTCCTACGCCGGGCTGAGCAAGGGCGAGCTGTACCTGTTCAACGCCCACTTCCCCGAATACGGGCTGGCCGGGCGCTGGCTGCAGCACGAGGTGCGCCGGCCGCGCAAGCTGCTGGTGCACCGGCGCGAGCTGGACAAGCTGCGCGGTGCGTTGAAAACCAAGGGCATCACGCTCATTCCCATGTCGCTCTACTTCAACGACCGTGGCATCGCCAAGCTGCAGATCGGTGTCGCTACCGGCAAGAAGAAGGTCGACAAGCGCCAGACGGAGAAGGAACGCACCTGGCAGCGCGACAAGGCGCGCCTAATGCGGGACCGGGGATGAGCCGCCGGCTTGCCCAGCGCGCGGGCGGGCGGGACGCGGAGATCGCCGGGGTTGCCGCCGACGTGCTGGCCGAGGCGCGGCCGCAGGGCCGCGTGCTCGTCGCCAGCGACCATGTCGGGACGGTCGAGCGCGCGGTGTGGGACGGCGGGGCGGAGGTGGTGGCGTGGCACCGCTTCGCCTACGACGGCGGCCCGGCCAGGGCGTGGCCGGAGGATGGGGTATTCGACGCCGCCGTGCTGCGCCTGCCGCGAAGCTGGCCGGCCTTTTCCATGAAGCTGCACGCCATCGCCGCCCGCCTGCCGGCCGGCGCGCCGCTGTGGATCTATGGCGGCAACGACGAGGGCATCACCTCCGCGCCCAAGCGCCTGGAAGGGCTGGTGGAGGAGGTCGGGACGGTGGCGGTCAAGCGCCGCGCCCGCGTTCTGCGCACCGTGCGCACCGGCGAAGCGGCGCGCGGCGACCTGGACGACTGGCGCGAGACGGTGGCGTTGCAGATGCCCGACGGCACGGCGTTCGACCTCGTCTCCTATCCCGGCCTGTTCGCGCACGGGCGGCTGGACGCCGGGACCGCGTGCCTGCTCCAGGTGCTGCCGGAGGTGCCTGCGGGCGGCGCCGTGCTCGACTTCGGGTGCGGGGCCGGCGTCATCGCGCGGCTGGTGCGCGAGCGCGTGGCGGACGCGAAGCTGACCCTGCTGGACGTCGACAGCGTGGCGCTGCACGCCGCGCGGATCAACGTGCCGGACGCCGCGTGCGTGCTGAGCGACGGGTGGACCGCGCTGGACCCGCGCGCGCGCTTCGACCTGATACTCTCCAACCCGCCGCTCCACCGTGGCAAGGAAGAGGATTTCGGCGCGCTCGACGCGCTGGTGCGCGGGGCGAAGGAGCGGCTGAAGCGGGGTGGCGCGCTGGTCGCCGTGGCGCAGCGCACGGCCGGAATCGGCCCGCTGTTCCAGAAGGCGTTCGGCGCCGCCGACCTGCTGCTGGAGACGCCGCAGTTCCAGGTGTGGCGCGGGCGGGCGGGATAGAGCCGGCCGTCCGCGGCCATGAACCGCGAGGCAGGCGCGTAGACCAGCCATGCACGCCGTCCGGCGGCCCGCGTTTGCAATGGTGGCTTCACGTCCCTAATGATCCCCCCCGATGTCACATTCCGCCGCGTGGTGGTGTTGTGAACGCAACGAAAACACGACAGGACCAGGGGACCATGAAAAGACGAGCGTTCCTGGCGTCGGCCGGCGCCGGACTTGCCGCCACCACCGTCGCGGCGCCCGCCATCGCGCAGTCGCAGCCCGATGTGCGCTGGCGTCTGGCGTCCAGCTTTCCGAAGAGCACGGACATTCTGTTCGGCACGTCGGAGTCGATCGCCAAGCGCGTCGCCGAGGCCACCGACGGCAAGTTCCAGATCCGCGCCCACGCGTCGGGCGAACTGGTGCCGCCGCTCCAGGTGCTGGACGCGGTGCAGAACGGCACCGTCGAATGCGGGCACACCTGCGGCTATTACTATGTGGGCAAGGACCCGACCTTCGCCTTCGACACCGCCGTGCCGTTCGGCCCCAACGCGCGCCAGCAGAACGCCTGGTTCCAGTACGGCGGCGGGCGCGAGGTGATGCGGAAGTTCTTCGACGGCTACAACATCGTGCAGTTCCAGGCCGGCAACACCGGCGCCCAGATGGGCGGCTGGTTCCGCAAGGAGATCAAGTCGGCCCAGGACCTGCAGGGCCTGAAGATGCGCATCGCCGGCATCGCCGGGCAGATTATGACGAAGATGGGCGTGACGCCCACGCAGATCGCCGGCGCCGACGTGTATCCGGCGCTGGAGAAGGGCACCATCGACGCCACGGAGTTTGTCGGCCCCTACGACGACGAGAAGCTGGGCTTCGTGCAGATCGCCAAGAACTACTACTATCCCGGCTGGTGGGAAGGCGGCCCACAGGTCTCGCTGTACGTCAGCAAGCCGGCCTGGGAGGCGCTGCCCAAATCCTATCAGGCGGTGCTGGAGAGCGCGTGCGCCGAGGCGAACGGCGCCATGCTGGCCCGTTACGACGCCGAGAACCCGCGCGCCCTGCGGCGCCTCGTGGGCAAGGGCGCGGTGCTGCGCACCTTCCCGCGCGAGGTGATGGAGAACGGCTACAAGATCGCCCAGGACCTCTACGCCGAGTATTCGGCGCAGAACCCGCACTTCAAGGCGGTGTACGAGAGCTGGAAGCCGTTCCTCGACGAGACGCACCTGTGGTTCCGCGTGGCCGAGGCGCCGTACGACAACTTCACCCTGGCCGCCAGCGCCCGCCAGCGCTGACATGCCGCGTTCCGCAAGCCCGCCGCGTCCGCCCGGCGGGCTTGCGTCCGCGCGCCCGAGCGGCGATGCTCGGCCCCGAACGACAAGCTAAGGCGGTCCTCCATGCGGCTCAATCTCGGTTGCGGCAACCGGAAGTTCGAAGGCTTCCTCAACGTCGACAAGTTCGCCTCGTGCGAGCCGGACATGGTGGTCGACCTGGAGGTGCTGCCCTGGCCGTTCGAGACGGACTCGGCCGAGGAAATCGTCATGCACCATGTGCTGGAGCATCTGGGGCCGCTGCCCGAGCAATTCATGGGCATCATGAAGGAGCTGTACCGCGTGGCGGCGCCCGGCGCGCCGATCCGCATCACCGTGCCGCACCCGCGCAGCGACCTGTACATCGCCGACCCGACGCATGTGCGCCCGATCATACCGCCGATGTTCTCGCTGCTGTCCAAATCGGCCAACCGTCAGGCCATCGCCGAGGGGCTGGCGAACAGCCCGCTCGGCCTCTACTACGACGTGGATTTCCGCACGCTGTCGATCGACTTCCGCCTCAGCCCGCGCTGGGGCGAGAAGATGCGGAGCGGCGAGGCGGGCCAGGACGCCATCATGGCCGCCGTGGAAAGCCAGTGGAACGTGGTGGACGAGATCGAAATCGTGCTGGAGGCGGTGAAGGGGTAAAAAAGGGGAGGGTCCGCCCTCCAGCCCCTCCACAAAGGTGTTGCGCTCATCGACCGCTTCTTCATGCTGGTCCGGCGCCGCCTGCGGCTTCTGGAGCACCCGATCTCGCCGACGCGCCGGGCGAGGCGCGTCTGGCACGGTTACGCGCCCTACGACCCGGCGATGGTCGGCAAGTGCCTCGACATCTTCCGGGTCTTGGTACAACTGGTGCTTCACGGGCGAGGACGGCCTGACCCCGGCGGAGCGTCTGGGCGTCGCCAAGGGCAAGATCCGGATGGAAGACATCGTCTGCTTCGATCCCTACACCTGATACGCAGCCAGTCTTACTCTGTCCCTCTCATGCTCGCTCTGGCGGTGTCCGTGGAGCGGCGTGCCACGACAATGGGAAGCTGCGCGGGAACAAAAATGAAGGGGGTTTGTTCCCCCTCATCGGGCAGGATGATGTATAGGAAACCACAATGACAAACGAGCGAGATCACCAGAAGCACATGATGAAAATGGGATGGGGTCGGTTCGTGGCGATGATCGCAACCTCAACATTCATCATGTTTTTTTTGATGTACCAGCTTGTTTATTCATTCGATCATGCCCTGTTCAGCGTAAACCGACTGGTCTCCTCGCTCGTTATGGGATGTGTCATGACCATCGTGATGCTGGTCTTCATGTGGTCGATGTACAGGGGCATGGCCACCAAGATCGCGGTATTGGTCGGAGCCGTGCTGGCCGGGGTTGTACTCCTCTCCGTGAACCGCAGTCAGAGCCTGATCGACGATGTCAGCTTCATGAAGTCGATGATCCCGCACCACTCTATCGCCATCAATAACGCGAGCAACGCGAGCATCAGCGACCCCCGCGTGCGTAAGCTCGCGGACAAAATCATCGAATCACAGGTCCGCGAGATCGCTGAGATGAAGCTGCTCATTGACGGCATTAATAATGATGGCAAGCGCGGGAGTCAGCCCCTTCCTGCCCGACCGGCTCAGGTCACACCCGATATGGAGCAGCAGATACGAGAGGCGGTTCAATAGCGCCGTCGAACCAGCGGACCTTGTCGGCTTCTGACGGAGCAAGCCGCTCTCGCTTGGCTTCTAAGTAGAAGGGTCGACACCTATAGTAGTGTTACAGGCCATGCGGCCTGCAACACCTTTGTGTAAGGGCTGGGGCGCGCCCTACCCCCGCTTCAGCAGCCGCGCCGCGTCCAACGCCGCGTAGGTCAGGATGGCGTCCGTGCCGGCGCGCTTGAACGACATCAGCGTCTCCAGTAGCGCGTTGTCGTAGTTCAGCCAGCCGTTGCCGGCCGCGGCGCGCAGCATCGCGTACTCGCCCGACACGTGATAGGCGAAGGTCGGCACGGCGAAGGCGTCCTTCACGCGGCGGATGATGTCCAGGTAGGGCAGGCCCGGCTTCACCATCACCATGTCCGCGCCCTCGCCGATGTCCAGCGCCACTTCGCGCAGGGCCTCGTCGGTGTTGGCGGGGTCCATCTGGTAGGTGCGCTTGTCGCCCTTGAGGTAGCCGCCGGAGTTCACGGCGTCGCGGAACGGGCCGTAGAAGGCCGAGGCGTACTTGGCGGCGTAGGAGCAGATGCGCACGAGCTGGTGCCCATCGGCGTCCAGCCCGTCGCGGATGGCGCCGATGCGGCCGTCCATCATGTCGCTGGGGGCGACGATGTCGACGCCCGCCTCCGCCTGCGACAGCGCCTGACGGACCAGCACCTCCACCGTTTCGTCGTTGATGATGCGGCCGTCGCGCACGATGCCGTCGTGCCCGTGGCTGGTGTAGGGATCGAGCGCCACGTCGCCGAGGATGCCGACGTGCGGAACGGCGGTCTTCACGGCGCGGATGGCGCGGTTCATCAGGTTGTCGGGGTTGAAGGACTCGGCGGCGTCCTCCGACTTCTTCTCAGCCGGCACCACCGGGAACAGGGCGATGCAGGGCACGCCCAGGTCGCCGGCCCGCGCCACCGCCTCGACCAGCAGGTCGATGGTCAGGCGTTCGACACCGGGCATGGAGGCCACGGGCTCGCGGCGGTTCCGCCCCTCGATGGCGAAGACCGGCCAGATCAGGTCGTCCACCGACAGGGTTTTCTCGGCGACCAGCCGGCGGGTCCAGTCGTCCGCCCGGTTGCGGCGCGGGCGGGTGCGCGGGAAGGCGCCGAGGGAATGGTGGCCGAGGGGACGCTGCGTGGACATCGATCGTTCGTCATCGCTGGGAAAAAGGTCCGGGGATGTTACGCCTCTTGCCCCCCGCGGCTCAAGGCGGAGCGACGGGCATGGCGCCGGTCTCGTCCCGGTCCTGCAATTGCCAGCGGTGTCCGCGCTTGCAATAGCTGCTGAGCGGGCCGCGCTCGAACCCCTCGCCGGTCCAGGAGCGCACCTCCAGCGTCAGTTCCGGCATGTCCACCCTGATGATGTTGTAGGCGTTGGCCTCGTTGCGCAGGCGGGTGGAGGTGGCGGTGGACGCCTGCGCCACCAGGATGGAGCGGGCGATCTGCGTGTGGAAGGTCGCCAGCTCGCCGGAATAGGCGCGGTGCAGGTGCCCGGCCAGCAGCAGGTCGACCCCGCATTCCTCCAGCGCCGGCAGCGCCAGCTTGTGCCGGTCGACCAGCCGCGTGCGCGGCGCGTCGGGCGGCGGCAGGAAGGGGTGGTGGGTGAAGACGATCTTGAAGACGTGCGGCGGCAGCTCGTCGAACACCTCGCGGATGCGGGCGATCTGCTCGCGGTTGAGGCGCCCGTGCGAGAAGTCGAGGATGACCGAGCGCGCGGTGTTCAGCCCCAGCACGGCGATCTCCGCATCCACGTGCAGCGGGCTGAGGTCGCGGCTGATGTAGCGCTTGTAATAGCGGAACGGGTCGAGGAAACGGCGCAGCACGTTGTAGACCGGAATGTCGTGGTTGCCCGGCACCACCAGATAGGGGAAGGGCAGGCGCTCCAGAAAGGCGCGCGCCTCGGCGAACATGCTGCGCTTGGCGCGCTGCACGAGGTCGCCGGAGATGATCACGAGGTCGGGGCCGTGCGCCATCAGGTCGGCCAGCAGCCCTTCGACGACGCGCGGGTCGATGCGGCCGAAATGCAGGTCGGAGATGTGGGCCAGCGTCCTCATGTCGGTTCGGGCCTCATGACTCCGGGGGCTTGGGGTAGAGCACCTTAATCGCCTTCGGGCGGATCCGGTAGACCAGCGGCGGGGTCAGGCGGCGCACCTCCCCATCGTTGGCGACGCGCAGGCGGCGGCGCCGGCTGTACACGGTCAACGTCGTGGCGCGCAGCGTCTCCAACTCTTCGTCCTGCTGCCAGGTTCCCATCGCCATGCCGGCCAGCAGCCGGACCAGCCCCCACTTGCTGCGGTGGCGCGCCACGTAGATGCCGAGCGTCCCGGAATCGAGGATGGAGCGCCGCACCACCGGCCCCCATCCCTCGTCGTAAGGGTTGTTGGACACCGCCAGCACCGGCGTGCGCACGCGCTTCGGCCCCTGCCCGAAATCGAGGTGCACGTCGAGGAGCGGGAAGTCGTGCACCGCCTTGACCATGGCCAGCGCCATGGCCGGCCATTTGCGCAGGCCGTGGCGGCGGCGCTGCTCCTCGCGCTCCTGCACCACGCGCGGGTAGAAGCCGAGGATGGAGGCGTTGAGGAAGATCTCGCCGTTGACCTCCCCCACGTCGATCGGCCGCACGCTGCCCTGCGCCACGGCGTGCACCGCCGCATCCAGGTCGAGCGGGGTGCCGAGGTCGCGCGCCAGCAGGTTCATGGTGCCCAGCGGCAGCACGCCCAGCGCCTTGCCGGCCTTCATCGCCGCGTTGGCGCCGGTGAGGATCGTGCCGTCGCCGCCGCCCACCACCAGCACATCGGCGTCGG
>DASWVP010000054.1:0-10535 GCA_036401175.1 Azospirillum sp.
GACTTCCCGCCGGCCGCGACGCTGGCGGTCGTGCTGATCGGCGCGGCGGCGGTGTTGCGCGTCGGTGCCGGCTGGATCGCGCCGGAATGGCTGATGCCGGGGGCGGCGGTGGCCTGGACGGCGGCGCACCTGTTGATCCTGGGCGCCGTGGCGCGCATCCTGCGCCGCCCGCGACGGAAGGCCATTTAACGGGGGATGAGATGCAGACGAACACGCGCACCGGCGGCCTCGTCCACGACGACCACCACCGCACCGCCGACATGCTGAACCGGCTGGAAGCGCATCTGAACGAGGCGGAGACGCGCGGCATCCCGTCACTCGACGACCCGGCGGCGCGGGCGCTCGTCACCGACCTCTCGGCGATGCTGGAGCGCGAGTTGGGCGCGCATTTCGACTTCGAGGAGCGGGCGGTGTTCCCGCTGGTCGCCGAGGGCGGCGCCTATGAGCTGACCCGCCTGCTGACCGACGAGCACGAGGCGATGCGCCCGATCGGCCGCCGGTTGCAGCGCTACTGCGCGCTGGCGCTGGCCGAGGGCTTCGACGAGGACAGCTACGCCGCCTTCGTGCACTTCGGCTGGGACCTGATCGAGCGGCTGACCCGCCACTTGCAGACGGAGGAGGGCAACCTGCTCCCGGCGCTGGAGATCCTGCTGCTGAACAGCCCGGACCTGGACGAACCGCTGGCGCGCGACTATGGCGCTGGCGGCTGAGCAGCGGGCGGCTGGCGGGCGGCGTCGACCAGTGCGTCGGCCGCGCCGACCAGCACCGCCGCCGCGTGCTGCGCCGACGCGCAGGGGCCACCGGCGTAGGCGCCATGCAGCAGCAGCAGCAACTGGTCGGCCAGCAGCGCCGGCTGGCGCGCGCCAGCGGCGGCGGCCAGTTCGGTGAAGCGCCGGCGCACCTCGCGCCGGTGCGCCTCGGCGATGGCGCGGCCGGGGTGGTCGGTGTCGCGGTACTCGATCGCCGTGTTGATGAACGGGCAGCCGCGGAAGGCCGGGTGAGCCCGCCATTTGCCCAGCGCGGCGAACAGCGCCGCGATCTGGGCGCGCGGATCGCCGGGGGCGCGGGCCACGATGCGGTCCCACCAGTCCCAGAAGCTCCGGCCGGTGTCCTCCAGCCACGCGCACACCAGATCGTCCTTGGAGGCGAAGTTGCGGTACAGGCTCATCTTCGCCACGCCGGAGCGGGCGATGATGGTGTCCACGCCGACCGCGCGGATGCCCTCCCGGTAGAACAGCTCGGTCGCCGTCTCCAGGATCCGCTCCCGCGCCGATTTCTGTGCCGTTTCCGTCATGCCCCTGACCCGTCCCGAAGCCTGTTGACAATGATACAGACCTGTCTCTATCATCCAACGCCATGAGACAGACCTGTCTCTTTCATACACCTATCGGGCCGCGCGTGAAAGCGGCATCGGACAATCGGGAGGGGGCAGAGCATGCGGTACTTCGACGATCTGAACATCGGCGACCGCCATTCCGGCGGTCCGGTCACCGTCACGCACGAGGACATCGTCGGCTTCGCCCGCGAGTACGACCCGCAGCCCTTCCACCTCGACGCGGAGGCGGCCGAGAAGACCGTCTTCCGTGGTCTGGCGGCCAGCGGCTGGCACACCGCGGCGCTGACCATGCGGATGATCGTCGGCGGCGAGGGACGTCTGGCCGGCGGCTTCGTGGGGCTGGGGGTGGAGGAGGTGGCGTGGCCGACGGCGACGCGGCCGGGCGACGTGCTGCGCATCGAGAGCGAGGTGCTGGAAAAGCGCCCGACCAGCCGGCCCGAACGCGGCATCGCACGCATTCGCACGACCACCTACAACCAAAAGGGCGAGGTGGTGCAGCGCATGACGGCCAACCTGCTGGTTCCCGTGCGCCAGCCGGCCGAAGCGGCAGAATGACGCACCCCCTCTGGTCATACCATTTCGAGGAACGCTGCAATCCCTTCGAAATAAAACGATCATAAAAAGATAAAGCCCGGCGGCGCGAGCCCCGGGCTTAAGTCCTTCGATTATGTTTGTCGTTGCTTTGCGTTTCCTCCCCCCGAAACCGACCCGGCGTTCCGTTCGATCTCGCGTGGTTGGTTTATGCCAAAGCCCACAGTCTTTCTAAAGCCTTCTTTGGTCATAGCCGCCATCCGCCTTTTGCCCCGCCGCGCTGCAACAAACGTCATAATCGCGTGTCATTCTCCGCATCTTTTGGACAGGTGTGGGGCGGGTGCCGCTGGACTCCCGCGCCCCGTTGCTGTTGGGTGACGCGTCCACGCGACAAGGGGAGGCGATGGTGACGGCAGGGGACGGTGCCTTGGTTCTGCTGTCCGGCGGGCAGGATTCGACGGTCTGCCTCGCCTGGGCGCTGGACCGCTTCGCACGGGTGGAGACGCTGGGCTTCGACTATGGCCAGCGCCACGCCGTCGAGCTGGCCTGCCGGGGGCGCGTGCGCGACCGGCTGGCGGCGGAGTTTCCGGACTGGGCCGGGCGGCTGGGCGAGGATCACACGGTGGGGCTGGAGGCGCTGGGCGCCATCGCCAACACGGCGCTGACCCGCGAGACCGAAATCGCCATGGACGCCAACGGGCTGCCCAACACCTTCGTGCCCGGCCGCAACCTGATCTTCCTGACCTTCGCCGCCGCGCTCGCTTACCGGCGCGGGCTGCGCCACCTCGTCGGCGGCATGTGCGAGACGGACTTTTCCGGCTACCCCGACTGCCGCGACGACGCGATCAAGGCCATGCAGGTGGCGCTCAACATCGGCATGGACAGCCGTTTCGTGCTGCACACGCCGCTGATGTGGATCGACAAGGCGCGGACGTGGCGCCTGTCCGAGGACCTGGGCGGCCCCGCCCTGGTCGAACTGATCCGCGAGGAGACGCACACCTGCTATCTCGGCGACCGCACGCGCCGTCACGACTGGGGCTACGGCTGCGGCACCTGCCCCGCCTGCCGACTGCGCGCGGAAGGGCACGCGACGTATTTGACATCGTCCGCCTCTTGAATCGTCCGCCCGGCGGCGCGCTATAGTGGACGCGCCGCGAGCGGCCACGAAAAAGAGAGACGAGGGAGGACGCGATGCAGGACACCGCCACCGCAGGCGCTGTGTTCACCCCGCCGTTGCCGACGGACGCGACGGTCAACCCGATCCGCACGGCCGAGGACTGGCAACGCATGCGCGACGCTTGCGCGGCCGACCCCGGCGCCTTCCACGGCGGCATCGCGGCCGAGACCATCCACTGGTTCGACGGCGCGGCGTGGCTGATGCGGGACGCGGACGGCGTCTGGCGCGGCTGGAACGCCACCACCGGCGAACCGGCGGAGCGGGCGGACTGGACGCCGTGGACGCGGGCGTTCGACGACAGCCAGGCGCCCTTCTACCGCTGGTTCGCGGGTGGGCTGACCAACGCCGCCTTCAACGAGGTGGACCGCCACGTGCTGGCCGGCTTCGGCGCCGAGCCCGCCTACTGGTACGAGGGCGACCGCTGGGACGCGGCGGCCAACGGCGGGCGCGGCGGGCCGGTGCACCACGTCACGCTGACCCGGCGGGAGCTGCTGATCCGCTCCGTCCTCGCCGCGCAGGCATTGAAGGCGCTGGGGCTGGGCCAGGGCGACCGCATCGCGCTGAACATGCCGAACATCCTCGACCAGATCGTCTGGACCGAGGCGGCGAAGCGCATCGGCGTGATCTACACGCCCGTCTTCGGCGGCTTTTCCGACAAGACGCTGTCCGACCGCATCGAGAACGCCGGGGCGCGCGTCGTCGTCACCGCCGACGGCGCCTCTCGCAACGCCGAGATGGCGGCGTTCAAGGAAGCCTACACCGACCCGGCGCTCGACCGTTTCGTGGCGCTGCCGGCGGCGCTGGCCATCGTCGCGCGGGTGGTGGGGGAAAAGGCCGGCGACGATGCCGCCGATCTCGTGGACGCCGTCCGCCAGGGCCTTTCCGGCGAAATCACCGTGGCCCCGGCCGACGTGATGCGCGAGCTGGGCAAGGCGCTGGACCGGCGCGGCGGCCTGGACGCGGGATCCATCGCCGATCTGCGCGCCAGCGTGGCCGAGGCGCTGACGCAGGCGCCGCCGCGCGTGGAAACGGTCATCGTCGTGCGCCATGCGGCGTTGCCGGAAATCGCCTGGGTGGAAGGCCGCGACGTCTGGGCGCACGACCTGCTGACGCAAGCCGAGCGCGCCGTGTGCGCCGCCGCCGGCGTGCCCGACATGGCGGCGCTGCGCGCCCTGCCCGACCGCGACCTGTGCGCGGCGCTGTGGGCGGCGGTGCCGTGCGTTCCCGTGGATGCCGAATTCCCGCTGTTCATCATCTACACCTCCGGCTCGACCGGAAAGCCCAAGGGCGTGGTGCACGTGCACGGCGGCTATGTCGCCGGGCTGGCGCACACCATGAAGGTGTCGTTCGACGCCCTGCCCGGCCGCGACGTGATCTACGTCGTCGCCGATCCCGGCTGGATCACCGGGCAGAGCTATCTGATCACCGCGTCTCTGGCCGCGCGCGTCCCTGGCATCGTCACGGAAGGCGCGCCGGTGTTCCCCAACGCCGGCCGCTTCGCCTCCATCATCGAGCGGCACAAGGTGACGATCTTCAAGGCGGGTGTGACCTTCCTGAAGACCGTCATGACGCACCCGGAGAACCGCGCCGACGTCGAGCGCTACGACCGCTCCAGCTTGCGCGTCGCCACCTTCTGCGCCGAGCCGACCAGCCCGGCCGTGCAGTCCTTCGGCATGCAGGTGATGACGCCGCAGTACATCAACTCCTACTGGGCGACGGAGCACGGCGGCATCGTCTGGACGCACCCCTACGCCAACGCCGGCCAACGCTTGCGCGCCGACGCGCACACCTACCCGCTGCCCTGGGTGATGGGCGACGTGTGGGTGACACAAGGAGAGGCGGACGCGCAAGGGCGCCTCGCCTACCGCCCGGCCGGGATGGAGGAGAAGGGCGAGATCGTCGTGGCCGCCCCCTACCCCTACCTCGCCCGCACCATCTGGGGCGACGCGGAGACCGTCGGCACGCCGGCCTGGAAAGGCGATTTCGAGCGTTTCGTGAAGACCTACTTCGGCCGCTTCCGCGACGGTGCGGGCAATCCGGTGTGGGCCTACCTGCAAGGCGACTTCGCGCGCCGCTACGCCGATGGGTCGTTCAGCCTGCACGGCCGCTCCGACGACGTGATCAACGTGTCCGGCCACCGCATGGGCACGGAGGAGATCGAGGGCGCCGTCCTGCGCGACAAGCAGATCAACCCCGACAGCCCGGTGGGCAACGTCATCGTCGTCGGCGCCCCACACCGCGAAAAGGGCCTGACCCCCGTCGCCTTCGTGCTGCCGGCCAAGGGCAAGACGCTGACCGGCGACGACGAGCGCCGCCTGAAGGACCTCGTGCGCCAGGAAAAGGGCGCCGTGGCGGTGCCGTCCGACATCATCACGGTGCCGGCCTTCCCCGAGACGCGGTCGGGCAAGTACATGCGCCGCTTCCTCACCGCCATGATGAACGACGAGGAGCTGGGCGACACCTCCACCCTGCGCAACCCCGAATGCCTGCCGGATCTGGCGACGAAGATCGCCGCGTGGAAGCGCGGCCAGCAGCGCGCCGACGAACAGAAGCTGCTGGAGCGCCAGCGCTTCCTGTCGATCCAGTACGACACGCTGGCAGATGATGTGCGCATGGCGACGGTGACCATCGACAACCCGCCGGTCAACGCACTGTCCGACCGCCTGCTGGACGAGTTGGACACGCTGGTCGGCCACCTGAAGCGCCGCGCGGACATCCGCGCGGTGGTCATCACCGGGGCCGGCGGCCGCAGCTTCGTCGCCGGTGCCGACATCCGCCAGCTTGCCGACGAGGTGCACGACGAGGACGAGGCCCGCGCCCTGCCCGCCAAGGCGCACGCGGTGTTCCGCGCGCTGGAATCCCTGGACAAGCCGGTGATCGCGGCGATCCGCGGCGTGGCGCTGGGCGGCGGCTGCGAGCTGGCGATGGCCTGCCACCTGCGCGTGGCGGACCCGCGCGCGCGCCTGGGCCAGCCGGAGATCAACCTGTTCCTGCCGCCCGGCTACGGCGGCACGCAGCGCCTGCCGCGCCTGCTGATGCGCAAGGATGCGGAGCGGGGCTCCACCCGCGCGCTGGAGATCCTGCTGTCCGGCCGGCCGGTGGACGCGGAGACGGCGCTTGAGTACGGGCTGGTCGACGTGATCGCCCGCGGCGCGGACGACGCGCTGACGCTGGCGAAGTCGATGGCGCGGGAGATGGCTCTAGCTCCCTCCCCCGCCCCCGGCGGGGGAGGGAAGGGGCCCAAGAAGTGGGAAGGGTGGGGGCAGCGGCCTGCACAAGAATCAACGCCCGCCACCCAGGCCGTTGCCCCCACTCTCCCAGGCGGCGCCTGGGTCCCTCCCTCCCCCGGCGGAGCCGGGGGAGGGATTCAAATCGCCCGCCTCCTACGCCAAGCCCATTCGGTCGGCCGGGGCGCGGTGGCCGACACCATCGTCCAGCTTGTCCGCACCGGGCTGGAGCGGGGCTTCGACGCTGGCTCGGCGGCCGAGATCGACGCCTTCGCGCGCTTCCTGCTGGACGCGGAGAACGGCGCCCGGAAGGGCATCGCCCTGTTCCTGGAGAAGAAGTCCCCGCCCCTGCCCGCGCGCCCGCGCCGGGATTCGCGCGACGGCGTCCTGCCCATCGGCAGCCCGTTCTTCCCCGGCGCGACGCCGCTGCCCCGCTGGCAGCTCGCCCAGGCCGTGGTGCGCGATCTGGAAAGCGGCGCCGCCGCGCACGGCGACCCGGCCGAGGCGGAGGCCGAGGTGGTCGTCCCCGTGCCCGAGCCCGGCCCAAACCAGGCGCTGCTTTACGTCCTGGCGTCGGAGGTGAACTACAACGACGTCTGGGCGATCACCGGCATCCCCGTGTCGCTGTTCGACGAGCATGACGAGGACGTGCACGTCACCGGCTCCGGCGGCGTGGCGCTGGTGGCGCGGCTGGGCGAGGCGCTGCTGGCGCAGGGGCGGCTGAACGTCGGCGACCTCGTGTCGGTCTATTCCGGCGTGTCCGACCTGCTGGACCCGGAGGCGGGTGCGGACCCGATGTTCACCGACTTCCACATCCAGGGTTACCAGTCGCCGGACGGCAGCCACCAGCAGTTCATGCTGGCCGACGGGCCGCAGCTCTTCCCCCTGCCGCCGGGGCTGACGCTGGAGGAGGCGGGCAGCTACATGCTGGCCGCCGGCACCGCCTACCGTGCGCTGTTCACCGCGCTGGACGTGCGGCCCGGCGGGCGCCTGCTGGTGGAGGGCGCCTTGGGCGGCACCGGCGCCTGGGCGGTGGAACTGGCGCTGGCGCGGCGCATGCGCGTCACCGGCATGGTGTCGTCGGCCCGCCGCGCCGAGGCGCTGCGCGCCCGCGGCGCCGAGGCGGTGGACCGCGGCGCCTATGAATCCGCCTTCACCCGCATCCCGCCCGATCCGGCGCAATGGCGGGCCTGGGAACAGGCGGGGGAAGGCTTCGTCGAATCGGTGCGCGCGGCCAACGGCGGCGCCCTGGTCGACTACGCCGTCAGCCACGCCGGCGAGGCGACTTTCCCGCGCAGCTTCCAGGCGCTGGCGGAGGGGGGCGCGCTGACCTTCTTCGGCGCGTCCAGCGGCTACCACATGACCTTCCTCGGCAAGCCCGGATCGGCCGAGCCGGCGGACATGCTGCGCCGCGCGCGCCTGAAGCCGGGCGAGACGGTGCTGGTCTTCTATGGGGCCGGCGCCAAGGGCCTGCGCGACGATCTGGCGCTGTCGGCCATCGAGGCGGCGCGCGAGGCGGGGGCGCGGATCTGCGTCGTCACCGACCAGGACGCCGAGCGCGACTTCGTGCTGTCGCTGGGCTATGGCGAGGCGCTGGCGGGTGCCGTGTCCCTGGCGGAGATCCACCGCCGGGTGCCGCACTTCACCTGGCCGGACACCATGCCCGACCTGCCCGACCCGCAGAAGGAAACCGCCGCCTTCAAGGAGGCCGTGCGCCTGTTCACCGAGGAGACGTTCAAGCCGCTGGGCCAGGCCGTGGGCCGCATCCTGCGCGCCGCCGACAACCCGCGCGGCATGCCCGACGTGGTCGTCGAACGGGCGCGGCGCGACACGCTGTTCGTCTCCACCATGCTGGTGAAGCCCAGCACGGGCCGTGTCGTCTATTGCGGCGGCATGGCCCCTGGAGGCATGGGCCGACGGTACAGCTTCTACGCCCCGCAGGTGTGGATGCGCCAGCGCCGCATCCTGATGCCGACGGCGTCGATCATCGGCACCCACCTGTCCAATGCGGCGGAAATCGCCGGGCTGAACCGCGTCATCGCGTCGGGCGCGGTCAAGGTGCCGCCGACGCACCTGGGCGCCTGGGAAACCCTGCCGGCGCTGCATCAGGCGATGTGGGAGAACCGCCTGCCGGAAGCCACGGGCGGCGCGTCGAAGGCCGTGGTCAACCACGCCCTGCCCGAACCCGGCCTGAAGTCGCGCGACGAGCTGCTGATCGCCTGGGCGGGACGGATGCGGACGGGGTGACGCGTCACCCCGACGTCAGGCGCTGGTTCTCGGCGAAGGCGATCTTGAGCAGCGTCTTGAGTTCGTCGTTCATGGCGCTGAACCGCAAGGACACCTGACCCTTGGCGAACTGGTTGCGGATGACGACGCACTCGACCGGGGCGCCGATGTCCGTGCGGTCGGCCAGCATGATCCGGCCGCGCACCACCTCGCCGGGCTGGTAGGGGTTTTCCTGGTCGTAGACGCGCACGCACAGCCCGGTGATCGACCAGTTGCGGCTGTGGTGGGCGCCGCGTTCGTCCTGCAGCATCAGCACCGGGCGGACATAGCGCTTGTGCCGGCGCCGTTCGGTGGGCGTGGCCGGGCGCGGCGGCGGGGCGGCGCCGGTCGCCTCGGCCGAGGTGAGGCCGCTGCCGTCCAGCTTGGCGCCGTCCAGCTTGGCGGTGGCGGTCACCGCCTCGCCCATCTGGGCGCCGCGCAGGTCGGCGAAGGACAAATCGGCGCCGTCGAGGTTGGCCGGCCACGCCCGTCCGCCGGCAAGGTGCAGCGAACGCGCGTCGGCCTTGCCCAGCTTGGCCGCGGCCAGCCGCGCCCGGCGCAGCGTGGCGCCGCGCAGGTCGGCCTCCACCAGATCGGCGCCTTCCAGGTCGGTGTAGGAGAGATCGGCCATCTGCAGGTCGACCTTGCGCCACCGGGCGCGCGGGAAACGGCAGCGGCGCAGCCGCGCCGCCGACAGGATGCGCCCGCCCAGGTCGGAGCCGGGCACCGACAGCAGGTCGACGTCCAGGCGCTTGCCCTCGCGCCCCTCCGTCTCGACCCAGCGCTCGTGCTCGGCCACCATCGCCAGGAAGTCGGCGGCGGTCACCTCCCGATAGGCGGGTTCGGCCAGCGCGTTGGCCGGCAGCGCGAAGGGGATGTAGGTCTGGCTGAGCGCCGCCGCGTCGATGATCGTGTCGCCGAAGGTGGCGCCGTCCAGCGTGGCGCCGGCCAGATCGGTGCCGACCAGCACGGCCCCGGTCAGTTCCGCCCCCGACAGGTCGGCGTCGTTGAGGTCGGCGCCCGACAAGTCGCAGCCGGAGAAGTTGGCGCCGGTGAGGATCGAGCGTTCCAGCTTCGCCTCGGTCAGCTTGGTCTGGCCACCGCCCTTGGAGGCGCCGCCGTCGCTCATGATGGCGCCGGCGCGCAGGTCGGCGCCGCGCAGGATGGCGTCGGTCAGCGCCGCGCGGTGCAGGTTGGCGCCGCGCAGGTCTGCGCCGGCCAGATTGGCGCCGGTCAGGTTGGCGCCCTCCAGGTCGGCACCGAACAGGTCGGTCTGGCTGAGGTCCACGCCGGCCAGACGCGACCCCACGAACGTCGCCCCCGACAGCTTGGCGCCCGACAGGTTCATCTTTTCCAGGTTGAGGCCGGAGAGGTTCTTGAAGCTGAGGTCGGCGCGCTTGCCGCCCTTGCGCTTGAGCCAGTTCTGGTGGCCGACGAGGGCGGCCTTGATGGCTTCGATCTCGGCCTGGGTGCGTTCCGACATACGCAGGGGTTCCGCCGCGCTTGGAGTGAAGGGAGGGCGACGGTCGCAACCGCCAGCGGAAACGATATTAGCTTCGATCCGCAAGGAATGTCACCGTCCGGCGTGTTGCCACGGCCCATGCGCAAAATGTCGCGCCCGCATAGGGCCTCCGGCGAGGCGGTCCTATCCCGGAAGCGCCATGGCGCCCGATCGAATCACGTCCCAGTTGACTCCTTGGGCTGCGGGAAACGCGTCAGGAGAACGGCGATGGTGAAGCAGGCGGACGAGTGGTTGAGGGCCATGATCCTGTCGTTCTACGCCGAGGCGCTGGCAACCGCGGCGGCCAAACGCATCGACGGCCCCGTCGCCCACCAGTTGGCCCTTCTGGAAACCGCCAGCCTCGTCTCCGGTCAGGCGGGCCGCCATGTGGGCGAGGAGGAGGTGGCGCGCGTGCTGCTCGACGCCAGCCGCCGCCGCCGCGTGCAGCGCGCCGCGGCGACGCCGCAGCGCCCGCGCTACCGCGTGGCCCGCGTGCCG
>DASWVP010000055.1:0-5139 GCA_036401175.1 Azospirillum sp.
GCATCGAACGTTCGTGGGCTGTAGTGAGTTCCTCACCGGCGCTGGGCGCCGACCCGCAGCGGATGAAAAAGTGGCTGCACTGGGCCCCCACCCTAACCCTCCCCCACTGCGCGGGGGCGGGGATGAGCGCGCGCCTGCCCCCTCCCCTGCGCAGTGGGGGAGGGCTGGGGTGGGGGCCCAACGACGAGACTTCGTCGGCCACCGGCACTCCGGCTCCGTCCTTTTTTCTTCTTAGCGCCAGCGAAAACCCAACACAGCCGTCCCGACACAACGGGCGTCGCGAACACGTTGGGTTTCAACCCAACCTACGCGGCCTCATGCCTGCCTGCACGCCTTACGCCGCCTGACCGAGCATCGGCTTCAGACCCAGGCCCAGGCCGGTGGCTTCGGTCTGGTCGCTGCGGATCGGTTCGTCGCGCATGCGGCGGTCGTCCTTGCGGCCGGTGGCGTTCTTCGCGTCGCTGCCCGACTCGTCGGGCGTCTCCAGCGCGTTCAGCGCCAGCACCTGATAGATCGACAGCGGGTTGGCGGCGCCCAGCGACTTCGTGCCCCAGCTCGGCACCTGGGTGGTGAAGCCGTCGGGCATGTCCTGCCGGCGCACGCGCTCGACCGCGTTGGTCGTGGCGGGCAGGAAGCCCTGGCCGGTCTCGTCGAACTTGGCGGCGAAGCGGTCGTAGATCTCCTTCAGCGTCTTGCCCCGGCCGGTTTCCTTGTCGAAGAACACCGCCTTGTTGGCCGACGCCGCTTCGGGGAACAGCTCGCGCGCCTGCCGGTTCGGGTCGTCCTTCATGCCGTTGAGGAACTTGGCCCCGCCGTGCGCGCCGAGGAAGTGGGCGAGGTACAGCTCGGTCGAGCCGACGCGGCCACCGACGTTCGCCTCCAGGTGCTCCTTGTTCTCGCGGGTGAACTCCGCCGCCATCAGGGCCGACACCTGCGGGTCCTTGCGCAGGTCGAGGATCTTCCGCTTCATCTCCGGGTCGGCGACGTACGGCCGGCCGTCGCTGCGCGTCTGGATGGCGTTGGCGTACTGGCCCAGGCCATGCGCGCCGCCGTGCTCCTTGACGGTGTTGAGCCACGTCGAGTCGATGAACTGGTAAAGCCCCGTCGCCGAGGAGGTCGCCGCCTTCACGTCGGTGCGGAACCCGCTCTCCACGGCAGCCTTTTCCATGAGGTAGGCAAAATCGACCCCCGTCCTGGCGCTGGCGTTGCGCACGGCGGCTTCGACGTTGGCCGGCCCGCGCGGCGTCTGGGCGCGCTGGACGGCGGTTTCGGCCTGACGGGCAAAGGCGGAGGCGATGGTCATGGCGGCAATTCCTGCGACGGTTCGCCAAGAGTGCTGCAAGGGCGATGCCAACTCCGGCGCATCCCGGCGGGGGATGGTGCGTCTCGCCAGCCGCGGCGCGGCGCGCTATCTTCTCCCCACAAGAACAACGCCCCTGACGCATCCGGGAGGGCCCTCGACCCATGACCGCCTACACCGCCCCCGTCGCCGACCTCCGCTTCCTGCTGCACGAGGTGGTGGGCCTCGATCAGGTCGCCCAACTGCCGGGCCAGGAGTCCGCCGCGCCCGATCTGGTGGACGCCGTGCTGGAGGAAGCCGGGAAGTTCGCCGCCGGCGCGCTCGCCCCGCTCAACACGGTGGGCGACCGGGAAGGCTCGGTGCTGGAGAACGGCGTGGTGCGCACGCCGACCGGCTGGAAGGACGCCTACCGCCAGTTCATCGACGCCGGCTGGAACAGCCTGCCCTTCGACCCGGAGTTCGGCGGCCAGGGCCTGCCGTGGACGGTGGCCTTCGCCGTCAACGAGATGTGGCAGGCCGCCAACCTGTCGTTCGGCCTGTGCCCGCTGCTGACGCAAGGCGCCATCGACCTGCTGGCCGAGCACGCCAGCCCCGAACAGAAGGCGCTGTACCTGCCGAAGATGGTGTCCGGCGAGTGGACCGGCACCATGAACCTGACCGAGCCGCAGGCCGGCTCCGACCTCGCCGCCGTGCGCACCCGCGCCGTGCGCGCGGACGACGGCACCTACCGCGTGACGGGTCAGAAGATCTTCATCACCTATGGCGAGCATGACCTGACGGACAACATCGTCCACCTCGTGCTGGCCCGCCTGCCCGACGCGCCGGCCGGCATCAAGGGCATCTCGCTGTTCATCGTGCCGAAGTTCCTGCCCAAGGCCGACGGCACGCCGGGCGAGCGCAACGACCTGCGCTGCGCCAGCCTGGAGCACAAGCTGGGCATCCACGCCAGCCCGACCGCCGTCATGGCCTTTGGCGACGACGGCGGCGCCGTCGGCTTTCTGGTGGGCGAGGAGAACCGCGGCATCGAATACATGTTCACCATGATGAACAACGCCCGCCTCAGCGTCGGCATCCAGGGCATCGCGATCGCCGAACGCGCCTACCAGCAGGCCCGCGGCTACGCGCGCGACCGCGTGCAGAGCAAGGACGTGGCGGATGCCAAGGGGCCGCCGGTGGCGATCATCCGCCATCCCGACGTGCGCCGCATGCTGCTGGACATGCGCGCCAAGACGGAGGCCGCCCGCGCGCTGGCGCTGTACGCCGGCACGCAGTTGGACACCTCGCGCCTGCACGAGGACGCGGCGGTGCGCAAGGCGGCGACCGCGCGCGTCGACATCCTGACGCCGATCGTCAAGGCGTGGTCCACCGACATCGGCTGCGACGTCGCCTCCACCGGCGTGCAGATCCACGGCGGCATGGGCTTCATCGAGGAGACGGGGGCCGCCCAGCATTACCGCGACGCCCGCATCACGCCGATCTACGAGGGCACCAACGGCATCCACGGCAACGACCTGACTTTCCGCAAGGTCGGCCGCGACGGCGGCGCCGCGGCGCGCGCCTTCATCGAGGAGATGCGCGCCACCGTGACGGAACTGGAGCGCGCGCCAGGCGACGACATGGAGGCGATCCGCACCAACCTGTCCACCGGGCTGGATGCGCTGGAGCAGGCAACGGCCTGGATGGTGACGGCGCAGAAGGACGGCGACGCGCACGCGGCGGCCGCCGGGGCGGTGAACTTCCTGCGCCTGTGGGGCACGGTGGCCGGCGGCTGGATGATGGCGCGGGCGGCGGCGCGGGCGATGGAGGGCATGCGCCAGCCGGGGTCCGACGCGGCGTTCCTGGAAGCCAAGCTGGTGACGGCGCGCTTCTACGCCGAACAGATCCTGCCCACCGCGCCGGGCCTGCTGATCCCTATCCTGACCGCCAAGCGCACGGTCATGGCGCTGAGCGAGGAGCAGTTCTGAGGACGTTGCCGACGTTGGGGCCAACGTTGGGTTTTCGCTGGCGCTCAACCCAACCTACGGGTGCGTCGTAGGTTGGGTTGAGGCGAAGCCGAAAACCCAACGTCGCCTACTCCGCCGCGCGCGCCGTCCGCTTCGGCGGCTTGAAGGCAGGCCGGCCCACCAGCGCGTCGGGCAGCGGGCCGCCGGTCGCCCAGTCCAGCAGTTCCACCGTGTGAACGATGGGAATGCCGGTGCCGGTGGCGATCTGCGTGATGCAACCCAGGTTGCCGGCGGATATGGCGTCGGGCGCCACGCTCTCGATGTTGCGGACCTTGCGGTCGCGCAGTTCCACGGCCAGATCCGGCTGCAGGATGTTGTAGGTGCCGGCCGAACCGCAGCACAGGTGTGCCTCGGGGATCTCGCGCACCTCGAAACCGGCGGCGCGCAGCAGGTCGCGCGGCGGGTTCTTGATGCGCTGGCCGTGCTGCATGGAGCAGGCGGAGTGATAGGCGACGGCCTGCCCCGTCTCCACCGCCGGCGCCTTGAGGCCCAGTTCGGCCAGGAACTCCGTCACGTCGCGGGCCAGCGCGGCGACGCGCGCGGCGCGCGGCTGCCATTGCGGGTCGGCGGCGAACATGTGGCCGTAGTCCTTGATCGTGGTGCCGCAGCCGGACGCGTTGATGATGATGGCGTCCAGCCCCTCCCCCTCGATCTCCTTCGTCCAGGCGGCGATGGTCCGGCGCGCCGTGTCGCGGGCCATGTCGTCGCGGCCCATGTGGTGGGTCAAGGCGCCGCAGCAGTCGGCCCCCTTGGCAATCACCACATCCACGCCGTGGCGGGTCAGCAGCCGCACGGTGGCGTCGTTGATCTGCGGCGCCAGCACCTGCTGCGCGCAGCCCAGCAGCAGCGCCACGCGTTTGCGCCGCGGCCCCTCGGCCGGATAGACCCGTGGCCGGTCCATGTGGCTGGGCCCCGGCACGCCGCCCTTGGGCATCAGCTTCAGCATCGAGCCGATGGCCCTGGGCATCAGCCCGGCGAAGGGCTTGGCCAGCGCGCCGCCGAGCAGCGCCAGCCGGAACAGCCGCGGGTTGGGCAGCACGCGCGCCAGCAGGTTGCGCAAGCCCCGCTCGTACGCCGGGCGGGTGTGCAGATCCTCGATGCGGGCGCGGGCGTTGTCGACCAGATGCATGTAGTCCACGCCCGACGGGCAGGTCGTCATGCAGGACAGGCAGGTGAGGCAGCGGTCGATGTGCTTGACCGTGCTGGGCGACGGCGTGCCGCCGCGTTCCAGCATGTCCTTGATCTGGTAGATGCGGCCGCGCGGGCTGTCCAGCTCGTCGCCCAACAGCACGTAGGTCGGGCAGGTCGCCGTGCAGAAGCCGCAGTGCACGCACTTGCGCAGGATGCGTTCGGCCTCCGCGACGTCGGCCTTGGCGAGCTGGTCGAGGGTGAAGTTGGTCTGCATGGGCGATCACACCATCGTGCCGGTAACGCGTCCCGCCCCCGTTCCCGTCATCCCCGCGCAGGCGGGGATCCATACGGTTGGCGACGCGACGCTGTGCGAACTCTGGATTCCCGCCTGCGCGGGAATGACGAAAAAAGACCTATACCCCCGCGTGGATGCGGCCGGGGTTGAACAGGCGCCGGGGGTCGAAGCTCTCCTTCACCCGCGCGGCCAGGGCCGCCAGCGGCGCTGGCTGCGGGTGGAACACGTCGACCGTAGCGCGGATGTGGTCGGGCGCGCGCACCAGCGTGGCGTGACCACCGGCGAAGCCCATGGCGGCGCGCAGCGTGCGGGCGTCGGCCGCCGGCTCGGTCGCCAGCCAGATCAGGCCGCCGCCCCAGTCGAAGTAGAACTCCGCCGCGCCGCCCAGCGCCATGACGATCTCCTCCGCC
>DASWVP010000056.1:0-17992 GCA_036401175.1 Azospirillum sp.
GGGCGGCGGTGTCGGCCGCCGCCGCCTGCCCGGCGGTGTCGCGCGCCCGCTCCCCCAGCTCGCCGGACAGCGAGCCCAGATCCTGCGCGGCGCGGGTCAGGTCGCGGGCGCTGTCGGCGACGCCGCCGACGATGGTTTCGATGTTGTCGATCAGGCGGTTGTAGGCGAAGGCGAGTTCCGCCGCCTCGTCGCCCGATCCCTCGTCCAGGCGCATCTTCAGGTCGGCGCCGCCGCGCGACAGCGCCAGCATGTTGGCCAGCAGCGCCCCGGTGCCCAGCGCCGCGCCGTGCTCGGCCTCGTTCAGGCCCAGCAGCTCGTGCTCGCGCGACACGCGGACGCCGCCCGACATGCCGGCGTTCATCAGCTTGAAGAAGATCAGCGACAGGCCGAAGGCCCAGACGAAGGCGATCGACACGCCTTCCAGCTGCACCAGGAACTGCGTCCACGTGTCGCCCGCCGCCAGCTTGTCCGGCGTGGCGAAGAACGCCGTCATCAGCGTGCCCCAGGCGCCGCAGAAGCCGTGCACCGGCACCGCGCCCACCGCGTCGTCCAGCTTGAACACGCGCTCCAGCAGTTCGGCGGCGGCGATGACGACGATGCCGCTGCTGGCGCCGATGGCGATGGCGCCGCCCGCCGTAACGGCGTCGCAGCCGGCGGTGATGCCGACCAGCCCACCCAGCACGCCGTTGATGACGCGGTCGACGCGCCAGTTGCCGTCCAGCAGGCGCCCGGCGAACATCCCCACCGTGCCGCCGATGGCGCCGGCGACGATGGTGTTGAAGACGATGTGCGCGAACTGCGGCGTGCCGGCCAGCGTCGATCCGCCGTTGAAGCCAATCCACCCCACCCACAGGATCAGCGCGCCGGTGGTCGACAGCACCGGGCTGTGCCCCTGGATGGGAACGGGGTTGCCCTGCGCGTCGAAGCGGCCGATGCGGGGCCCCATGACGATCACCGCCGCCAGCGCCACCCAGCCGCCCACCGAATGCACCACCGTCGATCCGGCGAAGTCGATGAACCCCTGCGAGCCCAGGAAGGCGTAGTTGTCCGCGTTCAGCAGGTTGCCCCACGCCCAGTGGCCGAACACCGGGTAGATCAGGCCGGAAATGAAGAACGTCGCCCACAGATAGGCGGAAAACCGCATGCGCTCCGCCACCGAGCCCGACACGATGGTCGCCGAGGTGCCGCAGAACACCAGCTGGAAGACGAAGAACGCGTAATCCCAGTCGTTCGTGTGGTTGAACCCCAGCATCTCCAGGTTCCAGCCGATGAACCCGCTCTGGCTGGCCCCGAACATCACCATGAAGCCGAACAGGCCGAACACGAACACCGCGAGCACGAAATCGACGAGGTTCTTCTGCGCGACGTTGATCGAGTTCTTGGAGCGGACCAGCCCGGCTTCGAGCAGCAGGAAGCCCACCTGCATGAACATGACCAGCGCGGCGGCGGCCATGACCCAGACGAAGTTGAGGTTGGCCTGTAGTTTCTCGACCGCGTCGAGACGCCGCGCAATGTCGTCGGCCCCCGTCTCGGCCAGCGCGGGAAGCGGCGCCAGCCCGGCCACGGCGATGACCGCCGCCGCCAACGTGATACCCGCGCGCGGGGAAAGTCCGGAAATGCGTATCTTGTTCATCGGGCGTCGGGAGTCCAAGGCCGGGCCTTGCAAAAGGCGCCGGATTTACGGGAGGCCGGTCCGCAACACTTGCCACCGTTTCTTGGAGTGGTCAAGATTTAGGCGCAGGTCAAGATTTGACCATGCCGAGCCTTTCTTTTGTGCGATATACTATTTTTACTTTAGAAAATGCTTTTTGATTGTGCGTATGCAGGCGCAATCTGCTCAATGCGTGTGCGTCAGCGCCAATTCCAAAAACTCCCACCGCCTTTCGATTGAAAGATCCGGCGTGCCGATCATGGCGGTTCGCGACGATTTACAGATAAAGGGAAAATTTGTTGCAAATGTGTGAAGCGCGGCGACGACGCTGCTGGCCCGCCCTAGGCGATCCCGCCCACCTGCCAAAATGTCGCACCCACCGTTGGGCCGCATTCAGGGCGACGGCACGCTCAGCCGCACCCCTGCGGCCCCTTCAGCGCCTCGCTCAGCGGCACGGTGGCGCTGCCCGGGCGGGCGGGCTGCTGCTGGCTTTCGTGCGGCGCCCAGGCGGCGAGGTACAGCACCTGGAAGGTCGCCGGGATGCGGCCGTCCGGCTCGGCGAAGCGCTCGGCGTACAGCGCGGCGGCCATGAACAGCATCTCGCGCCGGGCCGGCACCGTGCGGCGCGCCAGCACGGCGTTGCTTTCGCCCATGCCGCGCAGGTCGCGCATCAGCGCCAGCGCGTCGGCATAGGTCACGGTGATGGTATCGCTGTCCACCACCGGCAGGGCGAAGCCGGCGCGCTGCAACAGCCCGCCCACGTCGCGCACGTCGGCGAAGGGCGACACCCGTGGCGACGCGCCGCCGGACACCGCCAGCTCCGCATCCATCAGGCAGCGGCGCAGTTCGACCAGCGTCTCGCCGCCCAGCATGGCGGCGCAGAAGAAGCCGTCCGGCTTCAACGCGTGGCGCACCTGCACCAGCGCGCCGGGCAAATCGTTCACCCAGTGCAGGCTGAGGTTCGACACCACGAGGTCGAAGCTGGCCGGGGCGAAGGGCAGCGCCTCCTCGTCCGCCGCCACGGCCGGCGCTCCGGCGCGGCGCGCGAACTCCGGCGACAGATCGCACGACACCAGAGTCTCGATGCCCTTTTGCAAGCCATGGGGGCCGGACAGCGCCCGGCGCATCACGCCGTCGTGGCCGCCCAGGTCGAGCGCGGTGGGGAAACCGCGCGTCACGTCGTGCAGGCGGTCGGCGATGCGCTCGCCGATCTCCTCGAACAGGAAGGAATGTTCGGCGAAGGCGGGTGAGGCGGCGGCGCGGTCGCGGCGGCGGCGGACGAGCGCGCGGTCGAATACGGTCATGGTGTCGGGCTGGCTCATGCCCGCAATATAACCCAGGCGCGGTGCCCCACAACCATCGGCTGGTACCGAAAATTGGTATAAGGTGCCGCGCGGCGGCCGCGTCCGAGGGCCACACCTGAGGGGAGGGGACCATGACCATCGCCGACGCCATCGGCGCCACCTACGAGGCCATCATGGTCATCATCAAGATGACCTTCCCGGCCCTGCTGATCACCACGGCGATCGGCCTCGTCCTCACGCTGTTCCAGTCGGTGACGCAGATCCAGGACCAGACGCTGCAGCAGAACCTGAAGATCTTCGCCACCCTCGCCATCCTGTTCGTGACGGCGCCGGCGCTCTACATCGCGCTGCACGATTTCACCATGATCATCTTCGACCGCATCGCCTCCATCAATTGAACCCCGCCAATTGAACCCCGCATGCTTGCCCGCCTCGCCACCGCGGCGCTGAACGCGCTGCTGCCGCCGCGCTGCCTGTCCTGCGGGCGGCCGGTGGACCGCCAGGGCGGGTTGTGCCCGTCGTGCTGGGGCGGGCTCACCTTCATCACCGCGCCGTTCTGCGCCTGCTGCGGCCTGCCCTTCGCCTTCACCGAGGGGGACGGGGAGAGCATGGTGTGCGGCGCCTGCATGGCGGCCCCGCCGGCCTTCGCGCGGGCGCGCTCGGTGCTGGTCTACGACGACGCCAGCCGGCCGCTGGTGCTGGGCTTCAAGCACGGCGACCGCACGCACGCGGCGGTCGCCTACGGCGCGTGGATGGCGCGGGTGGGGGCGGACCTGCTGGCCGACGCCGACCTGCTGGCGCCGGTGCCGCTGCACCGCTGGCGCCTGTTCCGCCGCCGCTACAACCAGGCCGCGCTGCTCGCCCAGGCGGCGGGGCGGGTGGCGGGGCGGCCGGTGGTGGCGGACCTGCTGGTGCGCCGGCGCGCCACGCCGTCGCAGGGCGGACTGGACCGCGGCGGCCGGCAGAAGAACGTGGCCGGCGCCTTCCGCCTGAAGCGCGGCAAGGCGGAGGTGGCGGGCAAGCGCGTCGTCCTGGTCGACGACGTGCTGACCACCGGCGCCACCCTGACGGAGTGCGCCAAGGTGCTGCGCCGGGCCGGCGCGGCGCGCGTCGACGTGCTGACGCTGGCCCGCGTCGTGCGGCAATGAGGCGCACCCCTATCTGGTAGACGCGGCCCGTTGCGATATATTGGGCGCAAGACTTCCCAAAGAGTGGACTCCATGCCCGACGTCGTCATCTACACCACCCCGTTCTGCCCCTATTGCACCCGCGCCAAGCGTCTTCTCGACAGCAAGGGCGTGTCGTACGAGGAGATCGACCTCTACATGCACCCCGGCCGCCGGGACGAGATGGTGCAGCGTGCCCAGGGGCGCACCACCGTCCCGCAGGTCTTCATCGGCGGCAAGCCGTATGGCGGCAGCGACGACATCCACGCGCTCGACCGCGCCGGCAAGCTCGACCCGCTGCTGGGTCTCGCGTGATGAACCCCCGCCTCAAGGCGGCCTGCGTCCAGGTCAATGCCGGGCCGGAGATCCCGCCGAACCTGGCCGCGGCCGGCGACCTCGTGCGCCGCGCCCGCGACGCCGGGGCGGACCTCATCGCCATGCCCGAGAACGTCGGCATGATCGTGCAGGGCCGCGACAAGGTGCTGGCCCGCGTGCGTCCACAGGCCGAACATCCCGGCGTGCCGTTCTTCACCGATCTGGCGCGCGAGACCGGGGCGTGGCTGCTGGTCGGCTCGCTGGGCATCCTGCTGGACGACGGGCGCGCCGCGAACCGCAGCTTCCTGATCGACGCGACCGGCCGGATCGTCGCCACCTACGACAAGATTCACATGTTCGACGTGGACCTGAAGGAGGGCGAGAGCTACCGCGAGTCCGCCACCTTCCGTCCGGGCGAGCGCGCCGTGGTGGCGGCCACGCCGTGGGGCGGGGTGGGCATGACGGTGTGCTACGACCTGCGTTTCCCGCACCTGCACCGCGCGCTGGCGAAGGCTGGCGCGCGCATCCTGACCGTGCCGGCCGCCTTCACGGTGCCCACCGGCCGCGCCCATTGGCACGTGCTGCTGCGCGCGCGGGCCATCGAGACGGGCTGCTTCGTGATCGCCCCGGCGCAGACCGGCACGCACGACGCCGGCCGCCGCACCTACGGCCATTCCCTGATCATCAGCCCCTGGGGCGAGGTTCTGGCCGACGCCGGCGAGGGTGTCGGCATCGTCACCGCCGACCTCGACCTGACCCAGATCGACGAAGCCCGCACCATGATCCCCGCCCTGACCCACGACCGCCCGTTCGAGGTGACCAAGATTGAGTGATCTCGGCAGGCGAAAGGGATGAATTCCATCCTCTTCATCTGTGCCCATCTGTGTTTATCTGTGTCAGAAGCCAGCTATCCACCGCGCCCGTTCAGCGGCAGGCTGCTTTTTTTCACAGATAAACACAGATAGACACAGATGTATGTTTGCGGGTTGACGCCTCAGTCCTCCAGCGTCGGCCGCGTGGTTCTCCCCCGCATCCAGGCCCACAGCGGCCCGGTGGCGACGACCAGGGCGACGCCGATCAGGTTCAGCGCGACCACCAGCAGCAGGTAGTCCACGACCTCGAACGACGACAGCCACTGGCGCAGCGACACCTCCGTCGGCATCCACGCGACGGCGTACAGCGCCGGTACGGCGGCGCACAGCACGATGGCCACCCGGTCCGGCCGCCAGTCGCCGGGGCGCGCCGGCTCAGGCTCGGGGTCGACCAGCGTGCGCCGCTGGGCCAGCACCGCCGCGATGTAGACGTACAGCAGCAGGACCAGCACCGGCCGGTGGGCCCAGGCGCCGTGAACGGGCGTGCCCAGCCCGACGGCCAGCGCCCCCAGCAGCACCGGCAGCGCCGCCTGCGGCCGGCGCCGGCGTTCGGCGAACAGCGTCAGGGCGGCCAAAACCGCGACGCCGACGAACGGACCTTCCCAACCGCGCGGACCGAACAGCGCCAGCCAGGACACCGCCAGCATCAGCGCGACCAGCGTCGCCGTCCGCCCGTCGAGCCGCCTGTACGCCAGGAACGCCGCGCCAAGCGTACACAGGGCGGTAGCCGCGCGTACGGCCGTCATGGCGGTGTACGCGGGGGCGAAATCCAGGTGGTCCACCGCCAGCACCGTGACCACCATCGCGGCCAGCAGGCCGCCGCGCGCCCAACGGCGCCACGCCAGATCGACGGCGGCGTGCAGCATCACGGCGATCACCATCACCTCCCCCTGGCCGCGCAGGACGTCGGCCGCGGCGGCGGGGATGGCGAGGACCAGCACGTATTGAGCGATGCGCCACGGCGCGTCGGGGCGCACGAGGCGGGCGACGCGGTAGACCGCCCAGGTAAAAATGGCCCAGGTAAAAATGGCCCAGGTAAAAATGGCCCAAGTAAAAATGACCACCGACGGCAGGAGCCAAAGCGGGTCGGCCGGCACCATCGGCGACGGCTCAACGGACAGAGCGGCGACGGCGGCGTTGCACAGGATCCACAGCCCCAGCCCCCAGACCCGGTGCACCCACCCCGTGACGCGTCGCCCATCCGCCGCGTGCGGGCGGGCGCTGCCGCCGACCGTCATCGTCCCCGTCCAGCCATGAATCCCCTATCGTTTGTGTAACGGAATCTCCGTTGATGGTCCAGGTCGTGGTCCAGGCGCGCGGCGGCTGTTCAGGCGAGGGGGTGCGGCTCCGCCACCGTCTCGGCCCCGCCGGTCCCGTCGTTCACGGCGGCGATCCGCTGCACCACGGCCGGGCGCGGGCGGTCGATCACGCCGTGCTCGTAGGCGACGACCTGCAGCCGCCCCTGCACCAGCTCCAGCAGTTCGCCGGGGCGTAGCAGGAAGGCCGGCGACGACGGCTTGCCGAACCGGGCGTTGCCCATCGCGAAGGTTTCGTAGAGCAGCACGCCGCCCGCCGCCAGCACGTCCAGCAGTGCCGGGAACAGCGGCCGGTGCAGGTAGTTGGCGACGACCACGGCGGCGAAGCGCCGCTCGCCCGGCAGCGGCCACGGGTTGCCCGTTTCAAGGTCGGCCGCCACCAGTTCCACGCCCGGCGCGCCGCGCAGGTCGGCGACGCCGCCCAGGTCGATGTCGATGCCGGTCACCGGATGGCCGCGCCCGTGGAAGAAGCGCAGGTGCCGCCCGCCACCGCAGGCGAGGTCGAGCACCGGCCCGCCGGCCGGCACCAGCGGCGCGAACCGCCTCATCCAGGCGGAGGGCTCGCCGCTGTTGCGGTGCGGCAATGGTGCGCTGCTCACGGCATCCTCCCCTATCGATCCCGACCCATATTGATTTTGCCGGGCTCCGGGCCCACTAAAGGGCGCACCGACTATACTGAAGCACCGACATCCGCGCGAGAGCCCGCGACCGCCATGATCCTCTTCGAGCTGAAATGCACCGCCGACCACCGTTTCGAGGCGTGGTTCCGCGACGGCGCCGCCTATCAGGCGCAGGCCGCCGCCGGCACCATCGCCTGCCCGGTCTGCGGCGACACCGGCGTGACCAAAGCCCCCATGGCGCCCCGCATCGCCAAGACGCGCCAGGGTGGGGAAGAGAAGAAGCCGCGGGAGGTGCAAGGTGAAGTCCTGCGCCAGCTCGCCGAACTACGCCGTTCGGTGGAGGAAAACTGCGACTATGTCGGCGAACGATTCGCCGAGGAGGCGCGGCGCATTCACTACGGCGAGACCGACGCGCGCGGCATTTACGGCGAGGCGACCCCTAGGGACGCCGAGGAGCTGAGGGAAGAGGGTGTGACAATTCACCGCATCCCCTGGCTGCCGCGCACCGATTCCTGAGCCGCGTCCCCCGCGGAAAAGCCCGGACTCCCGCCGCGCTGCAACATGCGCGGCCCGCCGTTGAACAACCGCCGCGCGCGGCGTCAAGCAGCATTTTCGCTAGGCTGGGCATCAAAATGGTTGACGGGGCGGTGGGTTGCAAAGACCATACGGCCCCGAGTGTCTTAAACGACCCGACATAAAGCTCTCTGGCACTCGCGAGGGGACGCACGATGCAACAAAACGCTCAAAGGATTCTCGCTAATCCTAAGTTTCAGGAGTTGATCGCCAAGCGGTCGGCGTTCGCATGGACGCTGTCGGTGATCATGCTCATCATCTACTTCGGCTTCATCCTCCTGGTCGCCTTCGGCAAGGCCTTCCTCGGTACCCGCCTGGGCACCGGCGTGATGACCTGGGGCGTGCCGGTCGGCCTGTTCACCATCGTCTCCGCCTTCGTCCTGACGGGCATCTACGTGCACCGGGCGAACGGCGAGTTCGACGAACTGAACCGGCAGATCCTGGAGGAGTCGAAGTAATGCGCGCACTGTTCACCCGCATGGGCGCGGCGGCCATCGCCGCCGGTGCCCTGCTGCCCACGGCCGCGATGGCCGCGGCCGTCGAAGGCGCCGTCCAGAAGCAGGCGACGAACTACGAAGCCATCGTCATGTTCGGCATCTTCGTGCTGGCGACGCTGGGCATCACCTTCTGGGCCGCCCGCCGCACCAAGTCGGCCAAGGACTTCTACGCGGCCGGCGGCGGCATCACCGGCTTCCAGAACGGTCTGGCGATCGCCGGCGACTACATGTCGGCCGCCTCGTTCCTGGGCATCGCCGGCCTCGTGTACATGAACGGCTTCGACGGCCTGATCTTCTCGGTGGGCTGGCTGGTCGGCTGGCCGATCATCCTGTTCCTGATCGCCGAACGCCTGCGCAACCTCGGCAAGTACACCTTCGCCGACGTGGCCTCCTACCGCTTCCAGCAGACGCCGATCCGCACGCTGTCGGCCTGCGGCTCGCTGGCCACGGTGACGTTCTACCTGATCGCCCAGATGGTGGGTGCCGGCAAGCTGATCCAGCTGCTGTTCGGCATGGACTACCTGTGGGCGGTGGTGATCGTCGGCGTGCTGATGATCGCCTACGTCACCTTCGGCGGCATGCTCGCCACCACGTGGGTGCAGATCATCAAGGCCGTGCTGCTGCTGTCCGGCGCGTCGTTCATGGCCATCATGATCATGGCGAAGTTCGGCTTCAGCCCGGAGGCGCTGTTCGCGCGCGCCACCCAGGTGCACACCAAGGGCTTCGCGATCATGCAGCCCGGCTCGCTGATCAACGACCCCGTCTCGGCGATCTCGCTGGGCATGGCGCTGATGTTCGGCACCGCCGGCCTGCCGCACATCCTGATGCGCTTCTTCACGGTGTCGGACGCCAAGGAAGCCCGCAAGTCGGTGTTCTACGCCACCGGCTTCATCGGCTACTTCTACATCCTGACCTTCATCATCGGCTTCGGCGCCATCGTGCTGATCCTGGCTCCGGACGCCAACGGCCTCTATCCGTTCCTCAAGGCGGCTCCGGCGGCCGGTGCCCTGGCGAACCCGCTGGACATCATCGGCGGCTCCAACATGGCGGCCATCCACACCGCCAACGCCATCGGCGGCAACCTGTTCTACGGCTTCATCTCGGCCGTTGCCTTCGCCACCATCCTGGCGGTGGTCGCCGGCCTGACGCTGGCGGGTGCCTCGGCGGTGTCGCACGACCTGTACGCCTCGGTGTTCGCCAAGGGCCGCGCTTCGGAGCGTGACGAGATCCGCGTGTCGAAGATCACCACGGTGGTCATCGGCATCGTCTCGATCTTCCTGGGCATCGCCTTCGAAAACCAGAACGTCGCCTTCATGGTCGGCCTCGCCTTCGTCATCGCGGCATCGGCGAACTTCCCGATCCTGCTGATGAGCATGTTCTGGAAGCGCATGACCACCCGCGGCGCGGTGATGGGCGGCTGGATCGGCCTGATCTCGTCGGTCACCATGCTGATCCTCGGCCCGACCGTGTGGAAGGCCGTGCTGGGCAACCCGGCGGCGATCTTCCCGTACGACAACCCGGGCCTGTTCTCGATCACCCTGTCGTTCGTGGCGATCTGGTTCTTCTCGATCACCGACAACAGCCAGTCGGCCAAGGACGAGCAGCGCGCGTTCGAGGCTCAGTACATCCGTTCCCAGACCGGTCTGGGCGCGGAAGGGGCTTCGGCCCACTAAGCAGAAAAGGTCGCACCCGCTTCCGCGACACGCTGGGGTGGTGTAGGCTCTCGGGCGCCTCGGGACATTGTCCCGGGGCGCCTTTTTCTTTGTCCCCGCGTCGCGGAGCCCCGCCTTGTCCGAAGCGATTGCCGCCGGAACGTTCGATTTCGCCATCCCGCCGTTCGACCGCCTGACCGCGGACGAGCGGCAGCGGCTGCTGCGCGCCCTGGACGTCGGCGTGTACCCCGACGGCTTCGTCATCCTGGGCCGCGACGAACCGGCCGACGTGCTGCACGTCGTCATGCGCGGGCAGGTGCAGGAACGCCACGGCGGCGAGGTGGTCGAGGTCTATGGGCCGGGCGATGCCTTCGACGTCCGCGCGCTGTTCGGCGGCGCCCAGACGCACTCCTTCATCGCCGCCGAGGACACGCTGTGCTGGCTGCTGCCGCGCGACGCGCTGGTCGGGCTGGCGCACGCCAACCCCGCCTTCGCCGGGGCCCTGCACGAGGACTTCGCCGCCCGCATGCGGGCACTGGCCGACGAGCGCGACAACCGCGAACTGGCGGCGCTGACCATGGCCCGCATCCGCGAGGCGTACCTGCACCCGCCGGTCTTCCTCGACGCCGCCGCCACCCTGCGCGACGCCGCCGCCGCTATGAAGGAAAGCCAGGGCAACGCCGTGCTGGTGCGGGGGGCCGACGGCCGCGTCGGCATCGTCACCGGGACCGACCTGCGCGACCGCGTGGTGCTGGACGGCGTGCCCGTGACCGAACCGGTGGGACCGCTGGCGCGCTATCAGCTCATCACGCTGGAGCGCGACGACCAGCTGTTCAACGCGCTGATCCTGATGACCAAGCACTCGGTGCGGCGCATCGTCATCACCGAGGGCGGCGCCATCGTCGGCCTGCTGGAGCAGATCGACCTGCTGGGCGCCCTGTCCAACCACAGCCAGGTCATCGCCCTGCAGATCGACCGCGCCGCCGGGCCGGACGAGCTGAAGAAGGCCAGCCTGGACACCATCGGCCTGATCCGCACGCTGCACGCCACCGGCGTCAAGGTGCCCTTCATCGCCGAGCTGGTGACCGAGCTGAACCGCAAGATCTTCCGCCGCCTGTTCGAGCTGCTGGCGCCGCCCGACCTGCTGGCCAATTCCTGCCTGATCGTCATGGGCAGCGAAGGCCGGGGCGAGCAGCTGCTGAAGACCGACCAGGACAACGGCCTGATCCTGCGCGACGGCTACGAGTGCCCCCAACTGGGCGCCGTCATGGCGGAGTTCACCCGCCATCTGGTCGATTTCGGCTATCCGCCGTGCCCCGGCAACATCATGGTTTCGAACCCGGAATGGACGAAGCCGCTGGCCGCCTTCAAGGATGCGGTGTTCCACTGGATCCACCGGCCGGACGAGAACGCCCAGCTCAACCTCGCCATCTTCTACGACGCCGCCGCGGTGGCCGGCGACGCGGCGCTGCTGGCCGACGCCAAGCGCTACCTGCTGACGAAGCTGTCGGACAACGCCGGCTTCTTCTCGCACTTCGCGCGCCCGGTGCTGGCCTTCGACACGCCGTCGGGCCTGTTCGGCGGCCTGTTCGAGCGGCGCGGGGCGCAGCCCATCGACATCAAGAAGGCCGGCATCTTCCCCATCGTGCACGGCGTGCGGGCGCTGGCGCTGGAAAAGCACATGGCCGAGACCAACACGACCGAGCGGCTGTGGGTGCTGGCCGACAAGGGCGTGCTCGACCGCGCCTTCGCCGGGGAGCTGGCCGATGCCTTCACCTTCCTGTCGACGCTGCGCCTCAAGGCCCGCGTGAACACGGCCGCCGCCGATACCGCCGGCGAATCCGGCATCGACAACATGGTCCGCCCGGCCGAAATGTCGAAGCTGGAGCGCGACCAGCTCAACGACTGTCTGGCCCTGGTGAAGAAGTTCAAGGAGTTCGTCTCCTACCACTTTCACCTGAACATGCATTGAGGGGAGGGGGCCGCGATGCTGAACCGCAAGGGCACCACGGTCGATCCGGCCTACGCGTTCCTGCTGGACGAGCGCCAGAGCGGCGAGCAGGTCGCCATCCATTGCGAGGCGACCTCCTTCGACCCGGCCAAGGCCGACCTGCGCGCGGTGGCGGCGGTGCGCATCCGCGGCCCCCGCATCCTCGCCAGCCAGCGTTTCGTGGCCGCCTTCTGGCCGACCGAACCGCCCGAGCCGGCGATCGACGCGCTGCTGCGCTTCATCGGCAACCGCCCGCTGGTGGGTTACTACCTGGACTTCACGCTGACCCTGCTCGACCGCCTCGTGGAACCGGTGGCCGGCATCCCGCTGCCGAACGAGCGCGTCGAAGTGTCGAGCCTGTATTACGACCGCAAGCGCAGGCGCGCCGGCAAGAGCGTGGTGGACCTGCGCCTGGACGCCATCGTCGGCGCGCTGGGCCTGCCGCCGCGCGTCGGCGACGACGCCACCGCCAACGCGCTCGCCTCCGCCATGGTCTACCTGCGCCTGAAACCGCCGGTGCGGTGAGTGGGGGTTCCGACGTTGGGTTTTCGCTGGCGCTCAACCCAACCTACGGGATCGTTCCGCGTAGGTTGGGTTGAACCGAAGGTGAAAGCCCATCGGCTGTCCCTCACGCCGCTTTCGACCGCCGTTCCGCCATCGACAGCGTCAGCGTGAAGGTCGTTCCGTTGCCGCGTTCGATGGCCAGGGCCGCGTGCGCCTGATTGGCCAGCGACTGCACCAGCATCAGCCCCAGGCCGCCGCGGCGCCGCGCGTTGGTGGGGGCGGGCAGGTCGGCGGGCAGGCCGACGCCGTCGTCGGCCACCGCCATCCGCACACCGTCGCCGTCCGGCCGCAGCAGCACCCGCACCGTGCCGGCGTGGCCGTCGGGGAAGGCGTGGCGCAGCGCGTTGGAAATCAGCTCGCTGGCGATCAGCGCCAGCGGCATGGCGCGGTCGACGTCGACGATCCAGTCCTCCGCCTCCACCACCACGCGCACCGGCGCGCCGGACGCGCGCAGCAGGCTGTCGGAAAGCTGGCGCAGGCAGTCGGCGAAGTTGATGCGCGCCGGCTCGGGCGATCGGTACAGCAACTCGTGCACCAGACTCATGGACTGGATGCGCCGCAGGCTCTCGTCGAAGGCGACGCGGGCGCGCTCGTCCAGGCGGCCGGCCTGCAGGCGCAGCAGGCTGCAGATCACCGTCAGGTTGTTCTTCACCCGGTGCTGCACCTCCTTCAGCAGGATCTCCTTGTCGGCGACGGCGCCTTCCAGCCGGCCGTTGGCGTCCTGCAGCTCGGCGGTGCGCTGGTGCACGCGCTCCTCCAGCGTGTCGTGGGCGCGCTGCAGCGCGTCCTCCGCCTGATGCTGGCGCCGCGCCCGCTGCATGGCCAGGGCGCCCATGCCGGCCACGGTCAGCAGCGCCAGGACGCCGTAGGAGACGTAGGTGTCCACCCGCTCGCGCCAGGGCAGTAGCGCGGCCTCGCGGACGATCGACACCTCGGTGCGCAGGCCGAACCGGTCGATCGCGCGCCGGGCGGTGATGGCGCCCGCGTCGCCGCCGCCCGCCATGGGTTCGCGCACCAGCACCGCGCCGTCGGCGCGCATCAGCGACACCGTGGCCGGAAAGCCGATGTCGATGCTGTGGTACAGCTCGCGGAAATAGCGCTGCGAGACGGTGACCGTGGCGATGCCGCGCAGCGCGCCGTCGGCGCCGCGCAACGCCCGGCTGAGCACGATCGCCGGAGCGTTGTCATAGCGGCTGGAGTCCAGCCGGCCCAGGAAAAGGCCGCCCGGGAGCGGCCGGCCGTCGGCCGCCGCGTGGGCCTGGAAGAAGTCGCGGTCGGCGGCGTTCAGGCGCGGCGTGGGGAAGTCGTGCGTTGTCAGCACCGCGTTGCCCTGCGCGTCGCCCAGCCAGATCGCCGTGACGTAGGGGGTGGCGCGCGCCAGCTCCGACAGCCGTTCCCAGGTGGCGCGGTCGGCGGGCAGCGGCGTACCCGGCGGGCCGGCCTGCTCCATGGCGCGCCGCAGGATCAGGTCGCTGGTCTCCACCAGCCGCGCCGCGTGCTCGGCCACCAGCATGCCGGCGGTGGTGGCGATGGTGGTCACCCGATCCACCGTGGCGCTGCGGTCGCGCCAGGCGAAGGCGGCCAGCATGATGGTGGTCAGCAGCACCGCCAGCGTGCAGGCGATCAACACCAGCGCCGTGCCCGGCAGGCGATAGAGGGGCGACGGGTGGGACTTCAGCGCGCGCAGCGGCATGGCGGGACGGTCTGGCGGATTGGCGGGGCAGGGGAACGACACGACGGACAGGCCAACACATCCCCACTCCCGTTGTTCCGTCTCACGTCCGGGCCGATCTTCCGCCGGAACGCGCGCGGCCGCGCGGGCGCTTGCGGTTGATCCCCCCGTTGCCGCCGCCTATTCTCCGATCGGCGTCCCGCCGAAGGGGCCTGGGGTCAGCGAGAGGGCAGGGGATATGAAGATTGACGGCGTCGCCTACCGCACCATCTGGCCGGCGCCCGACGGCTGGTCGGTGGAGATCATCGACCAGACGAAGCTGCCGCACGCCTTCGCGATCGCCCGCCTGACCACGCTGGAGGAGGCGGCGCACGCGATCCGCGCCATGCTGGTGCGCGGCGCCCCGCTGATCGGCGCCACGGCGGCCTACGGCGTGGCGCTGGCCCTGCGCGCCGCCTCTTCCGGTGAGGGGGCCTCCGACGCCGCGCTCGACCGCGCCTGCGACACGCTGGAGGCGACGCGCCCGACCGCCGTCAACCTGCGCTGGGCGCTGGAGCGCATGCGCCGCCACCTGCACGCCGTTCCGGTCGGCGAGCGCGTCGCCGCCGCCTACGCCGAGGCGGCCGGCGTCGCCGACGAGGATGTCGCCATCAATCGCGCCATCGGCGAGCACGGGGCGGCGCTGATCCGCGACGCCGCCTCGCGCAAGACGCCGGGGCAGCCGGTGAACGTGCTCACCCACTGCAACGCCGGCTGGCTGGCGACGGTGGACTGGGGCACGGCGCTGGCGCCGGTCTACGTGGCGGCCGAACAGGGCATCCCGCTGCACGTCTGGGTGGACGAGACGCGGCCGCGCAACCAGGGCGCCAGCCTCACCGCGTGGGAACTGAACCACCACGGCATCCCCCACACGGTGATCGCCGACAACGTCGGCGGCCACCTGATGCAGCACGGCATGGTGGACCTGTGCATCGTCGGCACCGACCGCACCACGGCGACCGGTGACGTGTGCAACAAGATCGGCACCTATCTGAAGGCGCTGGCGGCGCACGACAACGGCGTGCCGTTCTACGTCGGCCTGCCGTCGCCGACCATCGACTGGAGCATGCGCGACGGCGTGCGCGAGATCCCCATCGAGGAGCGCGACGGCCGCGAGGTGACCGACCTGACCGGCAAGACCGCCGACGGCCGGATCGAGACGGTGCGCGTCACCCCCGACGGCAGCCCGGTCGCGAACTATGGCTTCGACGTCACGCCGGCGCGTCTGGTGACGGCGCTGATCACCGAACGAGGCGTCTGCCCGGCCAGCGAAGCCGGCCTCCTGGATCTGTTCCCCGAACGCCGCGCCGTGGCGTGATTCAATCCCTCCCCCGCCTCCGGCGGGGGAGGGAAGGGGCCCACGAAGTGGGAAGGGTGGGGGCAACGGCTTATGCGGGAGGCAGGGAGCCGCTGATCCTTGCGAACAACTTGCCCCCACCCTCCCGCACTTCGTGCGGGGCCCTCCCTCCCCCGGCGGGGCCGGGGGAGGGCATGATTGTCACCCCAAAATCAGCGCGCTCACGTCCTTCGGCAACTGGCCGTCCTGGGCCAGCAGGCGGGCCTTCATCAGGCTGGCGACGGCCATGGCGTCGGTGATCTCGCCGCGCATCGCCATGTCGTAGGCCTCGCGGAAGGGCACGCGGCGCACCTGCAGCTCCTCGGTGTCCTCGGGCTCGGCGATGCCCTGCTCCAGGTCCCAGGCCAGGAAGCAGTACGCCACCTCGTCGGTGACGCTGTTCGACAGGTGCATGCGCAGCAGCGGGTGCCAGTGCCGGGCCATCAGCCCGGTTTCCTCGGCCAGCTCGCGCTGCACCGCCTCCAGCGGGTCTTCGTCCAGGCCGCCGCCGCCTTCCGGGATCTCCCAGCTGTACACGCCCAGCGGGAAGCGGTATTGCCCGACCAGCGTCGTGCAGCCGTCGGCGTCGATGGGCAGGACGCCGGTGGCGATGTGCTGCATGTGCACGACACCATAGATGCCGGGCTTGCCGGCCGGGTTCAGCACGTCGTGCTCGACGACGCGGATCCAGCGGTTCTGGTAGACCGGCTGGGTGGAAAGGACCGTCCAGGGATTGGCCGTCTTTTTGGGCACCGGGGGGAACTCCGTCGGGTCGTTGCGGGGTGCCGAGCTTGGCCGCGCGCACGCCCCCTTGTAACGTGCCGGGCCGCCGGGGTTCAATCCGGACGGCCGGGGCGGGGCGAATGCGGGATAACGGGATGCTGGGATTTCTGGATGATGTGCGGGACGGCAACGTCGACGGCTGGGCCGCGGATCCCGCCCGGCCGGACGCCCGCATCACCGTCGTCATCGCCGTCGACGGCGCCCGGGTCGGCACGGCGGTCGCCGACATCCACCGCGAGGATCTGACGGACGCCGGGCTGGGCGACGGCCGCCACGCCTTCCGCTTCCGCCTTCCCGACCACCTGCTCGACGACCGCCCGCACGTCGTCGCCGTCACCTTCGCCGAGACCGGCGGGCATCTGGTCCGCAGCCCGATGGCCGCCGCCGTCCTCGCCCGCGACGCCGGTTTCCGCCGGGTCGATCCGCCCGCCGGGGTCCCCACGGTGGCCCTGGCCGCCATCGTCAAGGACGAGGGGCCCTACATCGCCGAGTGGATCGCCTATCATCGCGTCCTCGGTGTCGATCACATCCTGGTCTACGACAACGGCAGCACCGACGGCACCGCCGAATTCCTGGGCGCGCTGGCGCGGCGCGGCGTGGTCACGCTGGTGGATTGGCCAAGCGACGGCGCCAACCCCCAGCTCGCCGCCTACCAGCACGCGCTGGACACCGCCGGGGCGCGTTTCGACTGGATGGCCTTCCTCGACGCCGACGAGTTTTTGGTGCTGCACCACGACGCCACGGTCCAGTCGTTCCTGGCGCGCTACGGCACGGCCGCGGCGGTGGCGGTGAACTGGAAGATGTTCGGTTCGTCCGGGCGGATGGTGCGCGAGGACGGGCTGGTGATGGAGCGCTTCACGCGCTGCGCGCCGACCGCGCATTATGTCAACCGCATCGTGAAGACCATCGTGCGGCCGCGCTGGGTGGCGCGGGCCGGCATCCACCTGCCGGTGCTGGCCGGCGGCTCGGTCGTCGACGAACAGCACCGCCCGGTGTCGATCGACGGCGGCGGCGTGCACGCGCACGCCAGCCACGCGCTGTCGCAGGTCAACCACTACTTCACCAAGTCCCACGCGGAATGGACGGCCAAGCGCCTGCGCGGCAAGGCCGACAAGCCGGCCGGCGCCGCCAACCGCCGGCGCCCCGAAGCCGAGTTCGGCGTGTACGACCTGAACGACGAGACGGACGACGCCATCCTGCGCCTGCGGGAATCCACGCTGCGGGCAATGGCCGAGCTGCTGGAAACGCCGTAGCCTCGTAGGTTGGGTTGAGCCCTTGCGAAAACCCAACACCCCCACATTGCCGGCACGTTGGGTTTTCGCTGGCGCTCAACCCAACCTAAGCCCCCGCCTCCGCCGGCATGTGCTCCTTCAGCGCGGCGAGGCCGCGTTCGGCGGCGGTGGCGAGGGTGGTGGTCAGCGCCGGCACGTCGGCACCGCCGGTGCGCAGCGCGGCGCACAGGGCGCGGGCGGCGGACGCCAGCTCGTGCAGGCCCACGTTTGCGGCCAGCGAGATCACCGCGTGCGCCTCGAAGCCCTGGCGTTCCGGGTCGCCCGCGGCGGCGCGCAGGCGCGCGACGCGGGCGGGCAACTCCGCGGCGAAGTCGGCGATCAGGGTGTGGGCGCGCTCCGCCCCGAACTCG
>DASWVP010000057.1:0-7838 GCA_036401175.1 Azospirillum sp.
GGAATCGTCCACCAGCACGACGCGCTTGCCTTCGATCATCGCGCGGTTGGCGTTGTGCTTCAGCTTGACGCCCAGGTGGCGGATCTGGTCGGTCGGCTCGATGAAGGTGCGGCCGACGTAGTGGTTGCGGATGATGCCCAGCTCGAACGGCACGCCGCTTTCCGAGGCGTAGCCCAGCGCCGCCGGAACGCCGCTGTCCGGCACCGGGACGATGAGGTCGGCGTCGACCCCGGCCTCGCGTGCCAGTTCGCGGCCGATGCGCTGGCGCGCCTGATAGACCGACGAGCCTTCCATGACGCTGTCGGGGCGGGCGAAGTAGATGTATTCGAAGATGCAGAAGCGCCGGTTGGTCGGCTGGAACGGCCGCAGGCTGTGCACGCCGGAATCGTCCAGCACGATCATCTCGCCCGGCTCGACGTCGCGCACGAAATCGGCGCCGACGATGTCCAGCGCGCAGGTCTCGCTGGTCAGGATGTGGGCGTCGCCCAGCTTGCCCAGCACCAGCGGCCGCACGCCCAGCGCGTCGCGCACGCCGATCACCGTGTCGGCCGAGTGCGCGACCAGGGAGAACGCGCCTTCGACCTGCCGGATCGCCTCGATCATGCGGTCGACGGGCGAGCCGCCGCGGGCCAGCGCCATCAGGTGGACGATCACCTCGGTGTCGGTGGTCGACTGGAACAGGCAGCCGCGGCGCACCAGCTGGCGGCGCAGCAGCTGCGCGTTGGTCAGGTTGCCGTTGTGGGCCAGCGCGAAGCCGCCGAAGTCCAGCTCGGCATACAGCGGCTGGACGTTGCGCAGGCTGACGTCGCCGGTGGTGGCGTAGCGCACGTGGCCGATCGCGGCGTCGCCCTTCAGGCGGGAGATGACCGATTCCTTGGAGAAATGGTCGCCGACGACGCCCATCGTGTGCTCGACGTGGAAGTTCGTCCCATCGAAGCTGACGATGCCCGCGGCCTCCTGGCCGCGGTGCTGCAGCGCGTGCAGGCCCAGCGCGGTGATCGCGGAGGCCTGGGGGTGGCGCAGGATGCCGAACACGCCGCACTCTTCGCGCAGCTTGTCGTCATCGACGAACGGATGCGTCGTCAGCATCGGGTTTTCCTCGTGTTGCACGGCCGGTCCTCAGCGCGCGTTCTGAATCAGTCGCTCGAGATCGCCGCGGTCGCGATCCTTATAGCCCGTATCGTTCGCGGGCGCACCCGTCTTGGCGGTTCCCGCAGGCACCGGGGTGGACAGCCGGTCGAGCGCCTGCTTGGCCTCCACCGCCTGCCGCGCCGTGTCGCGCGCCGCGTCCATCTGGTTCAGCCCCTCGGTGCGCATGTTGGCCGGCACGAATTCGTAGATCATGCCGGCCCCCGCCGTCAGCAGCGGACGGGTCTTGGCCTCGTTCAGCCACTGCGGCTGCTCGCCCGGCGGCACCAGCCACGTGAAGAAGAGATAGGCCACCGACACCAGGACGGCACCCTTCACCAGCCCGAAAAGGAAGCCCAGCGAGCGGTCGACGGCCGACAGCGACGAGTTCTGCACGCCCCGCGACAGCCGGCCGGCGATCAGCGTCAGCACGACCAGCCCGACGACGAAGACCCCCACCGCCGACAGGGCGTAGGCGATCATCTCCACCTTGATGTACTGCTGGGTGACCGGCAGCACGAAGGGCAGGGCGTAGAGCGTGACGAGCGCCGCCCCGCCCCAGGCCGCCACCGACATCACCTCGGCCACCATGCCGCGCGTGAACGCCAGCAGCGCGGCCAGCAGCAGAACGGCGAACACCGCCGCGTCCGCCGGATTGATCGGAAAGTTCTCCATCGTCCGCTACCCTCGACCCTTCATACCGGCGGCGCCATCCGTCTGAAACAGTGGCATCAACTCGCCCAGGTGCTGCAGTTCGACCGTGCGCAAGGCGGCATCGCCGCGCCCGGCGCTTCGTCTAGCCGGAACGAGCGCCGATGAAAACCCCAGCTTTGCGGCTTCCTTGAGGCGTGCTTCGGTCTGGCTGACGGCGCGCACCTCGCCCGACAGGCCGATCTCGCCGAACACCACGGCGTCGGCCGGCACCGGCTCGCCCGTCAGGGACGACACCAGCGCGGCGGCGACGGCCAGATCGGCCGCCGGCTCGCCGATGCGCAGGCCGCCAGCGACGTTCAGATACACGTCGTTTGCACCGATGGAAACCCCGCAGCGCGCCTCCAGCACCGCCAGCACCATGGCGAGGCGGGCCGAGTCCCAGCCCACCACCGCGCGCCGCGGCGTGCCGAGCGGCGAGGGGGCGACCAGCGCCTGCACCTCCACCAGCACGGGGCGCGTGCCCTCCATGCCGGCGAAAACCGCGGCGCCCGAGACGTCGCCGCGCCGTTCCGCCAGGAACAGGGCGGACGGGTTCGACACCTCCGCCAGACCGCCGTCGGTCATCTCGAACACGCCGATCTCGTCGGTCGGGCCGAAGCGGTTCTTGACCGCGCGCAGGATGCGGAACTGGTGGCCGCGCTCGCCCTCGAAATAAAGCACGGTGTCGACCATGTGCTCCAGCACGCGGGGACCGGCGATGGTGCCTTCCTTGGTGACGTGGCCGACCAGCAGCAGCACCACGCCGCGCCGCTTGGCCACCCGGATCAGCTCGTGCGCCGAGGCGCGGACCTGCGCCACCGTGCCCGGCGCGCTGTCCAGCGTGTCGACGTACATGGTCTGGATGGAGTCGATGACGACGATCTCCGGCCCGTCCGCCGTGTCCAGCGAGGCGGCGATGTCGCGCACGCTGGTGGCCGAGGCGAGGTCGACGGGGGCGGCGGCGCAGCCCAGGCGTTGCGCGCGCAGGCGCACCTGATCCACCGCTTCCTCGCCCGAGACGTAGGCGCAGCGCCAGATCTGCGCCAGCCGCGCCATGGCCTGGAGGAGAAGGGTGGATTTGCCGATGCCCGGATCGCCGCCGATCAGCAGCACGGAACCCGGCACCATGCCGCCGCCGCACACGCGGTCCAGCTCGGCGATGCCGGTCAGGCGGCGCGGCGCGGGTTCCGACGCGCCGGACAGGCCGACGAAGTCGATGCGCCGGCCCTTGGCCGCGCCGAGCCCCTTGGGGGCGGAATCCGGGACCGCTTCCTCGGCCAGGGTGTTCCATTCCCCGCAGGCGTCGCAGCGTCCGGCCCATTTGGGGAAGGAGGCGCCGCACGACTGGCAGGCATAGCGCGATGTGGGCTTGGCCAATGTCTTATGAAGCGGGTCGTGGGGGTTGCGACGGCCGATATATAGCAAGCCGGCCGCCCAACTCCTATGGGGCAAACATGAAATTATTGGGGTTGAGGGAGGGGCTGGTATGCCGGATGGTGGGGCCATGAAGACCGACACCGATTCAACGACGCGCGAAGCGTTCACCACCGATGGCGAGGGGCGGCGGGTGCCGCTGCACGGGCCGGAAGCCTTCGAAGCTCTGCGGCGCGCCGGGCGGCTGGCCGCCGAGACGCTGGACCATATCACGCCGCACGTGGTGCCGGGGGTGACGACCGGGCACCTCGACGCGCTGATCGAGCGCTTCATGCGCGACCATGGGGCGATCCCGGCGACCATCGGCTACAAGGGCTATCCGGCGGCGAGCTGCATCTCGCCCAACCACGTGGTCAACCACGGCATCCCCAGCCCCGACAAGCGGCTGGCGGACGGCGACATCGTCAACATCGACGTGACCGTCATCCTCGACGGCTGGTATGGCGACACCAGCCGCATGTTCTTCGTCGGCGACCGGATCGGCGTGAAGGCGCGCAAGCTGGTGGACGTCACCCACGCGGCGATGATGGCCGGCATCGCGGCGGCCCGGCCCGGCAACACGCTGGGCGACATCGGCCACGCCATCCAGACGCTGGCGGAGGCCAACCGCTTCTCGGTGGTGCGCGACTTCGGCGGGCACGGCATCGGCCGCGTCTTCCACGACGCCCCGCACGTCGACCATTTCGGCGCGCCGGGGCAGGGGATGCGCCTCGTCCCCGGCATGGTCTTCACCATCGAGCCGATGCTGAACGCCGGCAAGGCGGAGGTGAAGATCCTGTCGGACGGCTGGACCACGGTGACCCGCGACCGCTCGCTGTCCGCGCAGTTCGAGCATCAGGTCGGCATTACCGAGCAAGGGTGCGAGGTGTTCACCCTCTCCCCCGCCGGCCTTGCCAAGCCGCCCTACTGACGGAGTTCGCGCGTGACCGACGAGCTGCAGCCCTGGACAATCGTTGCAAGCCGCGACGTGTACACGCACGAGCCCTGGCTGAAGATCCGCGTCGAGACGCTGGAACTGCCGGATGGGCGGCGCGTCGAGTTCCATCAGGTGGACAGCCGCGATTTCGTCATCATCGTACCGGAGACGGACGACGGCAACTTCGTGCTGATCCGCCAGTACAAGCACGGCGCCCGGCGGGTCAACCTGACCTTTCCGGCCGGCACGCTGGAGGCCGGCGAGCCCGCCCTGGAATGTGCCCGGCGCGAACTGCTGGAGGAAACCGGCTACGAGGCGGAGGACTGGACGGACTGCGGCCGCTACGTCCTGATGGGCAACCAGAAAGGCCCGTCCGGCCACCTGTTCCTCGCCCGTGGCTGCCGCAAGGTGGCCGAGCCGGACTCCGGCGACCTGGAGGAGATGCGCGTGGAGGTGATGGACCGCGACGGGCTTCTGGCCTGCGCGGCGCGCGGCGACATCGCCATCGCCACCCAGGTTGCGGCGCTGGGGCTGGCGCTGAACCCGGACCTGGCGGCGGCGCTGGCGCGCGGGGCCGCACCGGGAGCCGAAGTGACGGGGTGATGGAAGGTATCTGATGTTGGGCCGCGCTGGCGCTTGGCGCCAACCTACGGCAGATCGCGCTGCCCCGTAGGTTGGGCTAAGCCGTAGGCGCAGCCCAACGTCAGGCACCCTCTACAACCCAAATCACGCCGGCAGCGTGACGTTGCCGTTCGCGTCCAGCGGGAAGAACGGGTTCCAGGCGATTTCCCAGAGATGCCCGTCGGGGTCGGCGAAGTAGCCGCTGTGGCCGCCCCAGAACACATCCTGCGCCGGCTTCACCAGCGTGGCGCCCGCCGCCACCGCATCGGCCAGCACGGCGGCAACCTCGTCCTTCGTCGCCACGTTGTGCGCCAGGGTGACGCCGCGGAAGCCGCTCCCCTGCTCGGGCACGGTGGCGTCGTGCGCCAGTGAGTCCCAGCCGAACAGCGCCAGCACCGTGCTGCCGGCCTGGAAGAAGGTGACGTTCGGGTTGCTGGCGCCCGACGCGGTGAAGCCCAGGCGTTCGTAGAAGGCGCGGCTGCGCGCCACGTCGGCCACGCCCAGGGTGATCAGGGAGAGGCGCGGCTGCATCGGCCTACAGCGCCCGGATCTGCATCTGGATCGGCCCTTCGCCCCGGCCGTGCACGAACTGGTCGACGTAGGGGTTGCCGGAGTTGTCGATCTCGCTGGCGTGGCCGGTCCAGATGATCTTGCCCTGGTAGATCATGGCGACGCGGTCGGCGATCTTGCGGGCCGAGGCCATGTCGTGGGTGATCGTCACCGCCGTGGCGCCCAGGTCCTTCACGCACTTCACGATCAACTCGTTGATCACGTCGGCCATGATCGGGTCCAGGCCGGTGGTCGGCTCGTCGAAGAAGATGATCTCCGGCTCGTCGGCGATGGCGCGGGCCAGCGCCACGCGCTTCTGCATGCCGCCCGACAGCTCCGACGGGGACAGCTCGCCCACCTCCGGGCCCAGGCCGACGGCGCCCAGCTTGGCGATGGCGATCTCCTTGGCCTGCGGGCGCGGCATGTGCTCGCCCTGGATCAGGCCGAAGGCGACGTTCTCCCACACCTTCAGGCTGTCGAACAGCGCCGAGCCCTGGAACAGCATGCCGAACTTGTGCAGCAGCTTTTCCCGCTCGCGGCTCTTCAGGCGGGTGGTTTCCTGGCCGTCGACCTTGATCGAGCCGGTGTCCGGCTGCAGCAGGCCCAGGATGCACTTGAGCATCACCGACTTGCCGGTGCCCGAGCCGCCGATGACGACGAGCGATTCGCCCGGCCGCACCTCCAGGTCGATGCCGTTCAGCACGACCTTCTGGCCGAAGCGCTTGTGGACGTGCCGGAGGGCGATCTTGGGGGGAGGTTGGGTCATTTCGTCGAGAAGAAGATGCCGGTGATCAGGTAGTTCGACACCAGGATGAGGATGGAGGCGGCGACCACCGCGTTGGTCGTGGCCTGACCCACGCCCTGCGCGCCGCCGCGCGACTTGTAGCCGAAGTAGCAGCCCATCAGCGAAATCACGAACCCGAACACCGACGCCTTCACCAGACCGGAGATGACGTCGAGCGGCTCCAGGAATTCCCAGGTGCGGCTGATGTAGGAGGACGGGTTGAAATCCAGCCGGTAGACGCTGACCAGGAAGCCGCCGAAAACGCCGATGACGTCGGCGGTCAGCACCAGGAGCGGCAGCATCGCCGTGCCGGCGATCAGGCGCGGCGCCACCAGATACTTGAACGGGTTGGTGGACAGCGTGGACAGCGCGTCGATCTGCTCGGTCACCCGCATGGTGCCGATCTCGGCGGCCATGGCGGCGCCGATGCGGCCCGCCACCATCAGGCCGGCCATCACCGGCCCCAGCTCGCGCGTCACCGACAGCACCACGACGGTGGCGATGGCGCCTTCCGCCTGGAAGCGGGCGAAGCCCGTGTAGCTTTGCAGCGCCAGCACCATGCCGGTGAACAGCGCGGTCAGCCCGACCACCGGCAGCGAATAATAGCCGATGTCGATCATCTGCCGCAGGATCTGCCGGGCGTAGAACGGCGGCCGGAAGCAGTGCGAGATGGCGCGGCCCGTGAACAGCGAAAGCTGCCCCGTCGCCCCCAGGAACACCAGGAAGGCGCGGCCGGTCGCGGCGAGGAAGATCATTGATTTCCCCCGGCCGGTTCGCGGTAGACGCGGTGATACCGGGGCCCGAGGGAGGTCAGCACCTCGTAACCGATGGTGCCGCCCTGTTCGGCCACGGCGTCGACCGTCCGGTTGGGGCCGATCAGCTCCACCAGCGTGCCGGGCGCCACGGCGCCGTCCGGCAGCGCGGTGATGTCGATCGTGATCAGATCCATGGAAATCCGTCCAACCACCGGTGCCGGAACGCCGCCCACGTGAACATGCCCGCGCCCGCTGAGCGAACGCAGGTAGCCGTCGGCGTAACCCACTGCGATGGTTGCAATTTTGCCTCTCCCCGCAACGCGGTGGGTGGCACCGTATCCAACGGTCATGGGGCTGTCAACGTTGCGCACCTGCAAGACCCGCGCGTCCAGGCGCACGGTCTGCGCCATCGGGTTCGGTTGAGCGGGGGTCGGGTTCACACCGTACAGCGCGCAGCCCGGCCGCACGAGGTCGAAATGCCACGGAGTTCCAAGAAAAATACCGGACGAATTGGCGAGGCTGGCCGGGGCAGCCGGCAGCCGGGCCAGCGCCATGCGGAAGCGGCCGAGCTGCTGCGCGTTCATCGCCGTGTCGGCTTCGGCGCAGGCGAGATGGCTCATCCACAGCCGCACGGACAGGCCGGACAGCCGGCCGGGATCGTCGGCGAGGCGATCCAGCTCGTCCGGCCCGAGCCCGAGTCGGTTCATGCCGGTGTCGATGTGCACGGCGGCGGGCAGGGGCGCGCCGCGCGCGCGGCAAAAGGCGGTCCAGGCGTCGATCTCGCCCAGGTGGTTCAGCACGGGGACGATGCGCCGGTCCGCGAACTCGCCCTCGCTGCCGGCGGGCAGGCCGCCCAGCGACAGGATCTCGGCGCCGGGAACCGCGGCGCGCACCGCCAGCGCCTCGTCGAGCTGGGCCACCAGAAAGGTTTCGCAGCCGGCGGCGGCAAGGGCGGGGG
>DASWVP010000058.1:0-8305 GCA_036401175.1 Azospirillum sp.
CGGGTCGACCCGCAGGTACGCCTTGACCCGGCCCATGGGCGGTTCGGGCGGGGCCAGCCGCGCGTCGCGCGCCGTCCCCAGCGCCACCGTAACGGCGCGCCTCCCGTCTTCAAGCTGACCGTCGCCGTGCGTCCGGTCGGCCAGCATCGCCTCCAGCAGGCGGCGCGCGGCCGGCAGCCCGGCCGGCATCACCCAGCCGTCCGCGCCCAGCGGAAAGGCGTTGGCCGGGAACGCCGGCACGTCGACGAGACGCGGCACCTTCAGCCCCTCGGCGATCGCGTAGGGCAGCGACGGCGCGCCGACGAAGGCCCGCGCCCCGGCGATCAGCCGGGCCAGCTCCAGCCCGTCGCGCGCGGTGAGCAATTCGCCCTCAATGCCCGTGTAGACGGCGGCGTCCTCGGGCAGCCCGACCATCACCACCGGGCCAAGGCCCTTCAGCAGCGCGGCGAAGAATTCGCACGGCTGGTGGCGGTAGCGCGGCGTCAGCGACAGCACGATCGGCGCGTCGGCGCGCACCGCCACCGGTTCCGGCTGGCGCAGGAACGGCCGCGCCCCGTTGACCCGCACGCCGACGGCACGGGCGTGCGCGTCCACGAGGTGCAGGCGGTCCAGCGGCTGCAGGCGAAAGCGGTCGAGCACGTGGTCGACCCCCAGCGCCTCGGCCGGGACGTGCTCCAGCGGCAGGCCCTGGCTCAGCACCTCGGCACGCGCCCGCGCGCCGAAGCCGGGGGCGAGGCGGACGGGAACCTCGGCCACGTCCACCTGCCGCAATCCGGGCTGCGCCAGCAGCAGCGGCACCAGGAATTCGGCCATGCCGGGGGTGAGCACGCGGCCGCCGACGCCGGGGTCGCGGCAGGCGTTCAGCACCAGCCGCTCCACGTTCAGCGCGGCGAGCGCCGGCAGGGCGTAGACGACGTCGCCCATGTTGCCGCTGTGCACCGCGCAGGGCGCCCCGGCGGGGGCCGCGCCGTGGCGGCTGCGCACCGTCAGCATGGCGTTCACAGCCCCACCACCTTCAGGGCGGCGTCGAGCGCCGCCAGCCATTCCGCCCGCTGCGCCCGCTTCCAGTTGACGAGGTCGGGCATCGTGTCGGCGATGTTCAGGCCGGCCACCGCCGCCTCCAGCGACGCGACCTCCGCGCCGAAGACGAACGGCAGGGCCGACTCGCCGCCGACCAGCACCGCCGGCTTCAGCAGCGCGTTGGCGAGCGCCGCGACGGCGGGGTCGGCCGTCACCACCAGATCGTGCTGCGCCAGCAGGTCGATCCAGGCATCGTCGCCGGCCACGGCGCGCACGGCGATGCGCTCCAGCGCCGGCCACGCGAGGAACGTCGCCGGGTTGCGGGTGCCCAACGTGACGGCGGCGCGGCGGGCGAGCCCGCCGGCCAGCGCCACGATGCCGTCGGCGCTCAGCGATCCGCCCGGCTCGACCGCCACCAGGATACGCTCCAGCGCCCGGCTGGGCGCCTCCGGCAGCGGCCGGAAGAGGCGCGGCGGCGCCAGACCGGCGGCCGGGCTCATAGTCTTGGCCCCGGCTGTCCCGCCGATCAGGTCGACCACCAGATCGGCCCGCCGCGTCGCCTCTTCCACGGCCCCTTCCACGGCGTCGTCCACGCCGGAAATCACGTTCCAGGGGACCGACGGCCGGGCGTCGGCGGCCAGCACCTCGATGCCGGCGGCGTCCGCCGGGTCCGCGGCGAGAACGAGGATGGTGCGTGCGGGCGTCATGCGTCACCTTGAAACAGGAGGCGCGGTCATCCGCCGAACGACGGACGCCCACGCAGGAAGTGCAACAGGCGGCCGACCCAGCCGCCCGGCGGCGTTGCCGAGAACCGCGCGTGCAGGCGCTGCACGTGCTCGGGCGCCTCGGCGCGGAAACGCGCCTCGTCGGCGGCGTTGTGGCGCAGCGCCGGCGACAGGAAGGCGTCGATCTCCGCCCCGTGCGCCGCCATGCCGCCGGCCAGCGCGGGGAAGTCCAGCGTCCCCAGCGCCCGCCCGACGGCACCGCGCCAGTCGGCCAGGAGCGCCTCGTAGCGCAGGAAGACGCGCGGGTGTCCACGGCTGTACGCCTCGGCCTCGGCCATGTGGCGGTACCACAGCTCGTAGGAGCGGTCCAGGGACATGCCGTCGCGCTTGGCCAGCGACCGCGCCACCTCGAAGGGGTGGCGGCTGGTGACGACGAAGACCGGGCGCGCGTCCACCCCGGCGAACAGCGGCAGCCACAGCGGCAGCAGCCGGCACATCCGCGGGTCCTTCATGCCCCAGTCGCCGGGCCGGGCGAAGTCGTGACGCAGCACGTCGGCGATCTCGCGCGCCAGTTCCTGGATCTCCGGCCGCTCGGTCCAGCCGACCGGCAGCGCGGCGGGGTCGCTCCAGTGCGAATCGAGCGCGCGCAGGATGCGCTCGTGGATCGGCACGATGCTGTTGTGCTCCCAGAAGCCCATCTCGTTGGACCCCTCCTCCGGCGGCATCAGGTTGCTGCCGAAATCGAGGCCGAGCTTGTGGAAGGTGCCGGCCAGCGCCGAGGTGCCGCTGCGGTGCATGCCCAGCACCACCAGCGCGCGGTTGGTGGCCGGCGGGCTGTGGGCGGCGGAGGTCACGCGGCGGCCGCCGGCGCCGTGCCGGCCGGCGGGTAACCGAATCGACGCAAGGCCTCGCCGCTCACCTCTTCGAGCTGGCGGACGGTGTCCGCCGTCAGGTGGCGCTGCCAGCGGTAGAGCGACGGTGGCTTTTCCAGCACCGAGGCGGCGTCGGCCGCCCGCGCCGGGTCGAGGTCGAGGCGGCGCAGCACCTCGGCCGTGGTCTCCACCGGGGTGGTGACGAGGTCCTCCAGGCGCAGGCGGATGTAGCGCGGGCCCAGCACGCGCTCGCCCCACTCGGCCGCGCCGACGTTGGCCCGCGCCCACAGCGCGCAGGAGGCGACCGGCTCCTCCTCCTCGCCGGCGGTGCGGCCGAACATGGCGTGGTAGTGCTTCTTGAACTGCCACTGGTTGGTCGAGATCGCCATGTCGCGGCCGTCGCGCACGACGTGGACGAAGACCACCTCGGGGAACACCGCGTGGATCAGCGGCAGGATGTACATCGAGCGCGGATTCTTCCAGCCCCACATGGGATTGTCGCGCGGCCGGTCCCGCAGATAGACGCGGATCTGCCCCTTCAGCCGGGCGATGGCCGGCTCGCGCAGGCGTGGCGACAGGCGGCCGACCTCGTAATCCAGCGAATGCGTCTCGTCGAGGATCTGGTTGATCAGCTCGTCGAGCAGCGGCTCGTAGTCCATCGCGTCGCCGACGTTGTTGACGTTGGCGCCCATGAACACCCCCGCCCGCTCCAGGACGGCGCGCACGGCGCGCGTGCCGGATCCGCCGGTGGCGCCGATGACGACGGGGCGGCACAGCCGGTCGCGGCCGAAGCGGTGGGCGACGGCCTGGCCGATCGCGGTGGGCAGCAGAAGCGCAGACGGTCGGATCAAGATGCGGACTCGGATGTCGGAAAAAAGGACGGTCGGGCGGCGCGGTATTGATGCCAGAGCGCGCGCGCCTCTGGCAACGCCTTTGGGGGGCCGCGCCGTCACGCCGCGCGGCGGCCGGCCAGCACCTTGGCGAGGGCGTTGGCGACGCGGCGGCCCAGCCCCTCCCAATCGCCCGGTGCCGGCTGGCGGAACAGCCGGACGGTGGGGTACCAGGGCGTCGTCGGCCCCGCCATCTGCCAGCGGTAGGCGCCCGGCGTTCCCAGCAGCAGCCACGTCGGCCGGCCGAGCGCGCCCGCCAGATGCACCGCGGCGGTATCGATGGTGACCACCAGATCGAGCACCGCCATGATGCCCGCGGTGTCGGCGAAGCCGTGAATGAACGGGGCAAGGTCGCGCAGCCGCTCCGGCCGCGGCAGGGCGCCGATCTGCGCGGCGGCTTCGCCGACCTGCAGCGCGTGGAACGACGCCCCCTCGACCTCCAGCAGCGGCGCCAGCGCGCCCAGCGGGCACGCCCGGTTGGCGCCCGGCCGTCCGGCCCAGACCAGACCGACGGACAGCACGCCCGGCACCGCCGGCACCAGATCGCGGCGCGGCGCCGCCGTCAGGTAGGGAACCCCGGCGCCCAGGGTTTCGACGGCCGGATCGAGGAAGCGGGGCAGAGCCGCGATGGCGGCGTGCGCGTCGAACGGCGGGCGCGTGCCGCCCTGCACGACGACGGCGTCCACCGCCGGCATCCCGGCGGCCAGCGCCGCCAGTTCGGGCTGGCACTCGACGACGATGCGTCCGCCGGCCTTCGGTACGGAATTGGCGAAGCGCAGATGCTGCAGCGTGTCGCCGAAGTCGCGCTCGGCGTACAGCAGCAGCGTCCGCCCGGCCAGCGGCGCGCCGTCCCATTCCGGTACCGCGAAGACCGGGCGTTGCACGGGGTAGCCGGGCATTTCGAACCGGCGCTCATAGCACACGTACGCCTCGCCCAGCCGCCCGTTGCGCAGCAGCACGTGCCCGAGCGCCAGCGCCGAGCCGGCGTCGCCGGGATCGAGCGCGATGGCGCGGCGGTAGGCCCGCCCGGCCTCCTCGTCCGCCCGCACCATGGCGAGCGCCTGGGCGAGCCGGCTGGTGGCGAGGTGGTCGTCCGGCATGAGGCACACGGCCGTGCGCAACGCCGCCGCCGCATCGGCCGGACGCTGGCGGCGCAGCAGCAGCTCGCCCAGCTTGCGCCGGATCCACGGCGCGTCGCCGGAAAGGCGCGAGGCCCGCCGGAAGGCGGCGACGGCCTCGTCCGGCTTCCCCAGCGCCGCCAGCGCCAAACCGAGGTGCGCGTAGGGGCGACCGTCGGCCGGGACGATGGCGGCGGCCCGGCGCAACAGGCGGCGCGCCCGTTCCGACCGGCCGGACGCGTGGCCGATCACACCCATCATATACAGGGCGCCGACGTGCGCCGGGTCCTGGGCGGCGACCTGCTCGCACAGCGCCTCGGCAGCGGCGGAGGCTCCGCTCAGGTGGGCCTTGACGGCCTGGGCGTAGATCTCGGCGGGGGACATGACCGGTAGTTAGACCACCCCGCGCCGCCCTGGCAACCGGGCACTCAGCTCGCCGTGACGAACCAGTCGGCCGTCACCGTCGCGCCGCTGACGCCGAGCAGCGTCACCGTGCCGCCGCCGGTGAAGGAAATGAGCGTGCCGGTGCCCGCCGCCGCCGTCGTGTACGTCATGCCGGCGGCGATCTGGATGCGGTCGCCGTCGCTGTAGGAAAAGTCGGTGACCATGTCGTCGCCTTCCCCGGCGGCGAAGGCGAAACGGTCGCCCGCCGTGCCCCCGGCCAACGTGTCGTTGCCGGCATCGCCGTGCAGCTGGTCGGCGTTCTGGCCGCCGTACAGCACGTCGTTGCCGGCCCCGCCGTACAGGGCGTCGTCGCCGATGTTGCCGTACAGCAGGTCGTCGCCATCGCCGCCCGACAGCGCGTCGTTGCCCTGGCCGCCGAACAGCGTGTCGGCCCCGCCCTCGCCGAACAGGGCATCGCCGCTCTGGTTGCCGAACAGCGCGTCGTTGCCGTCGCCGCCGGAAAGGGTATCCGCCTCCATCTCGCCGATCAGCAGGTCGTTGCCGTCGCCGCCCGACAGCGCGTCGGTTCCCTGTCCCCCATAAAGGGTGTCGGCGCCGCCCTCGCCGTCCAGCGAGTCGGCGTCGGCATGGCCGTAGAGCAGGTCGTTCCCCACCCCGCCCCACAGCCCATCCGAATCCTGGCCGCCGAACCGGGTGTCGTTGCCGTCGCCGCCCGACAGCGAATCCGCGCCGCGGTTGCCGTACAGAACGTCGGCCCCGACACCGCCGGTCAGCGTGTCGTTGCCGGCCCCGCCGAGCATCAGGTCGTTGTCGGCCCCGCCGTCGAGGATGTCGTGGCCGGCTCCGGCGCCGCCGTCCATGCTGTCGCGCCCGGCGCCGCCCGCGAGGGTGTCGTCGGCCGGACCGCCGATGATGGTGTCGTCGCCGGTGAAGGTGGTGGCGTTCAGCTTGATGTTGGTGGTGATGAAGGCGGCGCCGCTGACGGTGACGCCGATGGTGCTGTTGGCCGTCAGCGTGAAGGTCGATCCGGCGGTGCCGATGGCCGCCGGCAGCGTCACGACGTGCGCCGCGTTGGTGTCGATCTGCAGCGCCGCGTAGCCGGTGATGGCGGTGAGCGTCGTCGCGGCGAGGGCGCCGCCGGTTATGACGAGGGTGTCGGAACCCGCGCCGGACGTGATGCCGGTTACCGTCGTGCTCACCGTGGCCATGCTGTCCGTCCTTGCGCCGTCGTCCGGGCGGCCGCCAAGCCCGGCGCCGCCTGCCATGGGCAGTACCGCAAGTCGGTAAACAAGGGCTGAAAGGCAGGGACGTTCACGCCCGTTTCCGTGAAGGAAAGGAAAGCGTCACCACTTGCCGCGAATCTGTGAGCTTCCGGCAACAAGGCGGCCACCGGCGGAGGGATTTGCACGCGGCAAGCGAATCTCCCTTTGCGGCGGAAGGGGTTTGCGGTACATATCTCGAAAGTTCTCGGCGACGCGAAGGAGTTAACCCCCATGGCCACTGTTGCCGGCGGCATCATCGACAGCAGCACGAGCATCACGCAGGTCCACAAGGACGTGATCTCGAACATCCTTGATCACATCAACGCGTCCGAAACGGCCCTGCAGAGGGTGACGCTGCCGACCACCGCCGGTCAGACCACGGCCACGGTAACGCTGACGTCGTCCAACAACAAGGTCGTCATCGACTCGACCAGCACCACCCCGGTGCAGGTCAGCGGCACGACCAGTGGCGACCTCGTGATCGCCGGCAGCGGCAACGCGACGCTCGACGGCGGCGCGGGCAACGACTCGCAGTTCGGTGGCGGCGGCGGTGACTCGATCATCGGCGGCGAAGGCGACGACCTGAACTACGGTGGCGCCGGCAACGACATCGTCGGTGGCGGCCTCGGCAACGACATGCTGTTCGGCGAGATGGGCAACGACACCGTGTCGAGCACGACCGGCGACGACACCATGTTCGGCGGTCAGGGCAACGACGTCGTCTTCGGCGGTGGCGACAACGATCAGATCCACGGTCAGCGCGACGCCGACACGATGTACGGCGAAACGGGCAACGACCAGATGTACGGCAACCAGAGCAACGACGTGCTCTTCGGTGGCCAGGGCGCCGACTCGATCTTCGGTGGCCAGGGCGACGACGTGATCTACGGCGGCGCCGGCAACGACCTGATGGCTGGCGGCCTGGGCAACGACACCTACGTCATCTCCACCAGTGGTGGCCAGGACGTGGTGCTCGACTTCACGTCGGGTGACCGCATCCAGCTCGCGACCAACGTCAACGGTCTCACCCTGACGAAGGCGACGGACGTCGTGTCGCACCTGTCGCAGGATGCGTCCGGCAACGTGGTCATCGACCTCGGCACCGGCAACTCGGTGACGCTGACCCTCAAGGGTCTCACCCTCACCGACCTGCAGAGCGATCCGAGCAAGTACTTCGTCGTCGGCTGATCACCGCTTTTGCACATGGGGGAGAGCCGTTCCTTCCTGTAAGGAAACGGCTCTCTCCTTTTTTATTGGTCCTGACTGGTTGCTGATGCTGGAAACCGCCTCCCCGACCGTGCACGACGGCCTCGCGCCCGGCACGGTGCGCGTCGTTCGGATGTCCTCGACCGTCGCCGCTCTCGTCGTCCAGGCCGCGCAGCCGTTCAACGGCTCGCTCCTGCCGGTCCTCGACGGGGAGCCGCTCAAGCGCCCGCACCTGATCTCCCGTTTCGATGCCGGACAGGATGGCGGGCCTCGCGCGCTCGTCCTCGTCCGCGCACCGGCGCTGCTGAACGGCGGCGGCACGCTCGCGCTGCAGGACGGCGATGGCGCGCCGGTGGCGTCCATGACGGTCCGCCCGTCCGACACCCGCGACATCGCGCCATTGGCCGACCTGCTGCGCGCCCTCGATCCGCGGGATTCCGCGCGGACGCTGCAGGGGCTGCTCGACGCGACCGCCGCGCTGTTCCGGCAGCAGGCCGACCCCGACTACGTGGCGACCTGCCACGCCCTGCTCGACACCTTCTTCCCTCCGCCCGGCACACCGGCGGTCATGGCCGCGGCGGCGCCCGGCTACCTGCTCTGCCAGGGCGCGCTGCCGCTCGGCATCGGCGCCGTGCGGGCGGTGATCGCCCTTGACGCGGCCCGGCTCTGGCGCAACCCGTTCGAGCCGGCGTTGCGCGACGGCGGCGCGCGGGCGCGGGCCTTCGACCTGCTCGTCGACGTTCACGAATCGGGCGGCCCGCCCGGCGCCCTGGTGCTGTTCGGCGAGGCCGGCGTCTGCTGCCGGCG
>DASWVP010000059.1:0-2648 GCA_036401175.1 Azospirillum sp.
CGCCGTCATTACGCGGCACACGGACAATGCGCCGCAACGCGTGCGCCGGCAGGCACCCGAAGCCGGCCGCACCGCCGTTCCGCGTGCAACGCAGCGTTTGCGCTCTGGCATCGGCGGCGCGGGTCGGGCATAAGACGGCGCGGGTGGGCGGCGCGCGGCCGCCCGGCAGGCCCGGCCCACGATGCGCCGGCGGGATGCGCCGGCAAGGATGGATGGACATGACGATTCTGGTCACCGGCGTCGCCGGCTTCATCGGCTCGCACGTCGCCAAGGCGCTGCTGGAGCGCGGCGAGGAAGTGCTCGGCATCGACAACCTGAACAGCTATTACGCCATCGCGCTGAAGCAGGCCCGCCTTGCCCGGCTGACCCCTGACCCGCGCTTCCACTTCATCAAGGGCGACATCGCCGACCGCAAGCTGATCGAGGAGATGGGCGACGCGCTGAAGGAAGTGACGGGGGTCGTCCACCTCGCCGCGCAAGCCGGCGTGCGCTATTCGATCGAGAATCCCTACACCTACGTCGACACCAACGTCATGGGGCAGGTGGTGCTGCTGGAGGCAGCGCGGCGCATGCCGAACCTGCAGCACTTCGTCTACGCCAGCACCTCGTCGGTGTACGGCAACAACACCAAGCTGCCGTTCTCCATCGACGACCGGGTCGATACGCCTGTGTCCGTCTACGCCGCCACCAAGAAGGCGGCGGAGATGCTCAGCTACTGCTACGCCCACCTGCACCGCATCCCGGCCACGGGGCTGCGCTTCTTCACGGTGTACGGGCCGTGGGGCCGGCCGGACATGGCCGCCTACCTGTTCACCGACGCCATCGTGCACGGCCGGCCGATCCGCGTGTTCAACGGCGGCAACATGCGGCGCGACTTCACCTATGTGGACGACATCGCGGCCGGCGTGCTGGCCGCGCTCGACCGCCCGGCGCCGCCCGACGAATCGGGCGTGCGGCACCGCGTCTTCAACCTCGGCAACAACAACACCGAGGAGCTGATGCACTACATCGCCCTCATCGAGGAGGCGCTGGGCCGCAAGGCGGTGATGCAGATGGAGCCGATGCAGCCCGGCGACGTGCCCGCCACCTACGCCGACATCGAGGCGAGCCGGCGCGAGCTGGGCTTCGAGCCCAAGACCCCCATCGAGGTCGGGCTGCCCCGCTTCGTGCAGTGGTACAAGGAGTACCATGGCCTCGTCTGAGTCTAGGCGCCCAAGGCTCCTCTATCTCGTAACCGAGGACTGGTATTTCTGGTCGCACCGCCTGCCCATGGCGCGCGCGGCGCGCGACGCCGGATTCGACGTGGCGGTGGCGACGCGCGTGGACCGGCACGCCGAACGCATCGCCGCCGAGGGCTTCCGCGTTCTGCCGCTGAACTGGCGGCGGCGCAGCGTCCACCCCGGCGCGGCGCTGGCCGCGGTGTCCGAGATCGCCGCCCTCTACCGCCGCGAACAGCCGGACGTGGTGCACCACGTCTCCCTGAAGCCAGTGGTGCTGGGCGGGCTGGCTGCCATGGCGGCCGGCGTACCGGCGGTGGTCAACGCACTGACCGGCCTGGGCTCCGCCTTCCTCGGCCAGGGCGGGCTGAAATCCAGGGTCGCGGGGGCCGTGGCGCGCACGGCGCTGCGCACGATCCTCAAGCGCCGCAATAGCCTGCTGGTGCTGCAGAACACCGACGACCGCGACCACCTCGTGCGCCTGGGGCTGGTGCCAGCGGAGCGCGTGCGGGTGATCCGCGGCTCCGGCGTCGACACCGCCCACTTCGCCGTATTGCCGGAGCCGCCGCCGCCCGTCGTCGCCGGCTACGTCGGCCGCCTGCTGGAGGACAAGGGCGTGCGCCCGCTGGTGGAGGCCCACCAGATCCTCCGTGCGCAAGGGCTGGACATCCGCCTGCTGCTGGCCGGCACGCCGGACCCGGAGAACCCCACCTCCATCCAACCGGCCGAGCTGGAGCGCTGGAAGGAGCTGCCCGGCGTCGAGCTGGCCGGCCACGTCGCCGACGTGCGGACGGTGTGGGCGCGCGCCCACATCGCCGTCCTGCCGTCGCGCCGCGAGGGTCTGCCCAAGAGCCTGTTGGAGGCCGCGAGCTGCGGCCGCGCCATCGTCGCAACCGACGTACCCGGCTGCCGCGAGGTGGCGCACGCCGGCGAGAACGCCCTGCTGGTGCCGGTGGACGACGCCGCCGCGCTGGCCGAGGCCATCGGCACGCTGGCCCGCGACGCCGAATTGCGCAATCGCTTCGCCGCCGCCGGCCGCCGCCTCGTCGAGAGCGACATGGCCGCCGACAAGGTGGGCGCCAAGACGGTCGAGCTGTACCGCACGCTGCTCGCCTCCGCCCGGCTGAACAGCGCGCCGCTGCCGCAGCCGAGGACGCCATGACCGTGCCCCTGACCGCCCTCCTCGTCCTCGCCGCGACGGCGGCGGCGTCCTGGCTGCTGGTCGGGCGCGTGCTGGCCTATCTGCGGCACCGCGCCATCCTCGACCACCCCAACGACCGCTCCAGCCACACCATCCCGACGCCGCGCGGCGGCGGCTGGGGCGTGATGCTCGCCGTGCTGCCGGCCTGGGCGCTGATCGGCCTGGGCACCGGCGAACCGGCGCGGGCGCTGCCGGTGCTGGCCGCCGCGGCGGCGCTGATGGCGATTTCC
>DASWVP010000060.1:0-6269 GCA_036401175.1 Azospirillum sp.
ACCGCCGCCGACCTGCGCGCCTGGGCGGAGGAGAAGGTTGGCGGCTCGTCCATCGACGCCGAGACGCTGAAGGAGCTTCGGCAGATGCCCGGCCGCACGCGGGAGGCGCTGAAGGCGGACCCGCTGGCCCACGCCGCCCGCGTGGGCGTGGTGCCGAGCCTCCCGGACATCGACTGGTCGAACGGCGAGGCCGCCGCCGCGGCGCTCGTGGCCCGCCAAAAGGCCGCCCGCGTGGTCGAACAGCACTACACCTTGGGCGCGGTCCCGGTGTTCCGCCGCGACGAGATCGACGCGCTGAAGGCCACGTACGACCGCCTGGACAGCGACGGCCGGGCCGCGCTGCTGGGCACGCTGGCGAAGTCGCTGGACGGCGACCACCTGTCCGCCACGCTGGAGAAGGTGGCCGGCGACCGCCCGCTGTTCGCCTGGGCCGGCGCGCTCTACGCCCGGAACCCTGAGGTGGCGCGGTCGGTGGTGCACGGCGAGGCCGTGATGAAGTCGCTGGACAAGGCCGTGGTGCCGAAGGACGACACGGTGACCCGCCAGACCATCGCGGACAAGCTGGGCACCGCCATGCAGCACCTGCATCGCGACCGCTCCGCCGCGATGCAGGCGGCCATGGCCCGCTACGCTGACCTCTCCGCGAAGGCCGGCGACTTCTCGGGCGTGCTGGACGCCGGCCGGATGGAACAGGCCATCGACGACGTGACCGGCGGTATCGTCACATGGGGCGGCGGATTCTTCAGCGGTCAGACGAAGAGCGCGGTGGTCGCGCCGGTGCGCGGGATGAGCGGCAGCGACTTCGCCAAGGTGATGGACGGCCTCACCGACGCCGACGTTGCAGGCGCGCGCACCGAAAAATCGCCTGTGACTGCTGCCGATATACGCCGCCTCGGCCGCCTCCACGATGCCGGCGAGGGGAAGTACGCCGTGGAGATGGCGGGGGGCTTCCTATTGGGGGCCGATGGCAAAACGTTCATTCTCGACATCGGGAGGAAGATTCGTGCCGCCCAGCTTATCCAGCCGTGACATTGAAGACCTCCTCGACTTCGCCGCGCGCAACCCCACGCCCGACCTGCCGCCCGCCTTCGCGCAGGCGTGGAGTGCTTCGACGGAGGAGGCGCGGCGGTTCACGTCGTCGGACGCGCGGTGGCGCAACCGTCACGAGGTGGTGCAGCGCGCCCTCGACGCGCTGGAGGACGCGACCGGCGAGGCGTACGCCAACCCGGAGGCCGCGCCCGCCGGCCCGAACCGCGATGCGCTGGTGAAGACGATCCGCAGCCGCTTCGACAACCTGGCGCGCGAGCGGCCGGACCTGGGCCTGCGCTACCCGACCGACGAGGAGATCGAGGCCGGCGCGGTTGAGCGGGCGCGCGGCGCCCGTGACGCGCGCGAGGCCATGTCGGCGGCGAACACCACGCCCGCCGGCCGGACGGGCGCGTTCCTGGGAGACCTGTGGGGCGCAGGCACGGACCCGCTGAACCTCCTGACCATGCCGTTCGGCGCGTCGGCCGCGTCGGGCGTGCTGCGTACGGCGCTCGTGGAGGGCGCCCTGTCGGCGGCGTCGCAGGCGGCTATCGAGGCCGGCACCGCCGGGTTCAAGCAGCAGGTCGACCCCACGTTCAGCCTGGGCGAGGCGGCGGCGAACGTCGGCATGGCCGGCGCGGCGGGCGCGGTGATCGGCGGCGGCATCCGGGGCGCGGCGGACCTGCTGGCTCTGGCGCGCGGGAAGAGGCTGGGCCGCGATGGTGCCGACGCCGTGAACGTGCTGGAGCGCGAACAGCACCTGGGCGATACGGCCCCGCTGCCGGGCGCGACGGGCGAGGCGGTGCACCGGGAGGCGCTGAGCAAGGCGGCGGCGGACCTGGAAGCCGGACGCCCGGTGCAGGTGCAGGAGATCGTTGACCGCGCCGTGGAGCCACCCACCGTCGAAAACGGTGGCCTTGTCCCGCTCGATCCGCGCACGGTCGGGGTGGACGCTGAACGGTTCCAGTACAAGGGCGGGGGCGACGATGACGGCGTGACCGACCGTCTGCGCGGCGTCACCGAGTGGCGACCGGAGCGGGCCGGCGTCTCCATCGTCTACGAATACGCCGACGGGCGCCGCGTTGTTGCCGACGGACACCAGCGGCGCGGACTGGCGCTGCGCATCCTGGAACAGGGCGACGGGCAGGACCCCAAGCTCAACGCCGTGGTGTACCGGGAGGCGGACGGCTACACGCCCGAGCAGGTGCGCGCCCTGGCGGCGGCGAAGAACATCGCGGAGGGCAGCGGCACGGCCCTGGACGCGGCGAAGGTGCTGCGCGACGGCGACCCGGCCATAGTCCGCTCGCTGCCGCCGTCGTCGGCGCTGGTACGGGACGCCAAGGGGCTCGCCCAGCTTGACGGCGAGGCGTTCGGCATGGTGGTCAACGGCGTGCTGCCCGAGCAGTACGGCGCCATCGTCGGGCGGCTGGTGCAGGTCCCCGAGATGCAGCGCAGCGTCGCCGGCCTGCTGGCGAAGCTTCAGCCTGCCAACCGCACCGAGGCGGAGGCCATCGTCCGGCAGGCGATGGAGGCCGGCAGCACGCGCAGCACGCAAGCCTCCCTGTTCGGCGACGAGGTGGTGCAGGAGAGCTTGTACCTGGAGCGGGCGCGGGTGCTCGACCGGGCCATGAAAACGCTCCGCCGCGACCGCACGGTGTTCCGCACGCTGACCGAGGAGGAGGGGCGCATTGTCGGGGCCGGCAACGTGCTGGACAGCGCCGGCAACCTCGCCCGCGTTGATGAGGACGCCGCCGCGATCCAGGCGCTGACGACGCTCGCGAACCGGAAGGGTGCCCTGTCCGACGCGCTCTCCGCTGCCGCCCGCCGGGCGCGCGAGGATGGGCGGTACGATCAGGCGGTGCGCGACTGCACCGAGGCCGTGCGGCGCGAAGCCATGCCGCGCCCGGCCAACGCCAACACACCGCCGGCTGGCGTCGCCGCTCGCGCTGCCGACGAAATGATGGACGCGGCGGAGACGCAGGACGCCCTATTCCAGGAGGTGAACCGCGTCATGGCCGCCCGCGAGGTGGACGTGCCCATGGGCGAGGCGGTGGACGCCGACGGCCGGGTGGTGCCGCTGAAGCGCAGCGCCATGGACCTGATGGACGAGGCGGACCGGGAAATTGAGATGGCCGCAAATCTGGCAACCTGCGTCTTCGGAGTGGCGGCGGAATGACCCTGAACATCAAGAAGTGCCTGGACGACGCGGTGACCGCCGGCCGGCTGTCGCGCGAGCTTGCCGAGGATGCGCTGAAGCTCATCACGAAGCTGGAGCGCCAGTACGCCGCCGAGATGGCGCCCGATCAAGCGACGGCGGCGGCCATGGCGGAGGCCAGCCGGATCATGAAGGAGGCGGCGGAGCGCAAGAAGGCGCAGACGGCCCGGCAGATCCTGGCCGTTGACCGCGCGACCCGTGAGGCGGAGGCGCACCCCGACGGCGTGGTGGCCGGCGCCATGGCGCTGCTGACGCGGGACATTCGCGGCAAGGCCACCTATTCGAACGTCGAGGCGCGGCGCGAGGTGGTGCTTGGCCAGTTGTTCAGGCGGTTCGAGAAGGGGCTGAACGCCTACCGCAGCAAGGCCGCCGGGCTGGTACAGGACACCATGGGCCTGCGCAACCTCGTCCGTGAGCTGTTCGGCGAGAGCACCAACGACGCCACCGCAAAGGCGGCGGCCGGCGGCTGGAAGGACGCGGCGGACTACGCGGCCAAGCGCTTCCAGGCAGCCGGCGGCGACCTCGTGGAACGCGAGGATTGGCGCCTCCCCCAGATCACCGACCCGGCCCGGCTGAAGAAGTTCGGCCGGGAAGCCTGGATCGACCACATGACGCAGGCCGCGGCGCGCGGCGACCTGCGCGTGATCGACTTCGACACGGGCGAAGCGGTCGACGCGATGAAGCTGCAGAACATCCTCGCCACGTCCTGGGACAACCTGACCAGCCCCCTCGCTCCCCCACCCGGTAAGGGTGGCAGCTACGGCCGGCACAACGAGCGCCGGGTGTTCCACTGGCAGAACGCTGAATCGTGGCTGGCCTACAACGACCAGTTCGGCGCCGGCCGGGGCGGGCTGTACGACCTGCTGGTGGGCCACATGGAGGCGATGGCGCGGGACATCGCCCTGACCGAGGTGTTGGGGCCGAAGCACGGCGCCACCATCCGCCACCTTCAGGAACTGGCGGTGAAGGCGGCGGCTGACGGCAGCGCCAAGACCATGGGCGCCCTGGAAAGCCCCGCCGCCATCGCCCGCACCTACGACGTCGTGTCCGGCCGGCTGGGCACCGTGCAGAACGAGTTCGTGGGCGCCCTGTTCGGCGGGCTGCGGAACTGGATGACGGCGACCAAGCTGGGCGGCGCGCTGATTTCGGCGGTGCCGTCCGATACCGTCATGGCGACCTGGGCGGCGAAGGCGAACGGCATCCCGGCCGTCAAGCTGCTGGGGCAGGTGGTGAAGCAACTGAACCCCGCGTCGGATGCCGACCGGGCGTTCGCGCTGCGCCTGGGCATCGTGTCGTCTGCCGTGCAGGACGCGGCCTTGGGCTCCAAGCGCTTCGCCGACGAGATCGTGGGCGAGGGAATCACGGCGCGGCTCGCCAGCTTCATCGTCCGGGCACAGGGCCTGTCCGCCTGGACCAACGGCATGAAGAACGCCTTCATGCTGGAGTTCATGGGCTACATCGCGGACAACACCGGCCGGTCGATGGACGAGGTGTCCAAGCCGCTCCGCCGCATGCTGAAGCGCTACGGGTTCAGCGCCGCCGATTGGGATGCGATCCGCGCCGCGCCGATGATCGAGCACGAGGGCGCGCGCTTCTTCGACCCGGGCGCCGTCGCCGACCGCCGCCTGGGCGAGCGGCTGATGGAAGCCATCATCGAGGAGCGCGCCTTCGCGGTGCTGGAGCCGGACGCCCGCGTTCGGCAGATCACCACCGCCGGCCTTCAGCGCGGCACCGTCATGGGCGAGGTCGCACGTTCGGCGATGCTGTTCAAGTCGTTCGCCTTCACCATGATCACCACCCACATGCTCCGGGCCGCGCAGCAGGAAACGGCGCTGGGCAAGCTGGCGTACGTCGGCGCGCTCACGGGCCTGCTGACGGTGGCCGGCGCCGCGGCGATGCAGGCCAAGGCCATCGTCGCCGGCAAGGACCCGCGCCGGATGGACGACCAGGCGTTCTGGGGTTCGGCCATGTTGCAGGGCGGCGCGCTGGGCATCTTCGGCGACTTCCTCTCGACCGGCTACACGCGCGGGGATCGCGGCTTCGTCGCCACCATGGCCGGCCCGGTGCTGGGCGGGCTGACGGAGGACGTGGCGCGCGTGACCCTGCCCAACGTCCGGCAACTCTACGAGGGCGAGCCCACGCGCATGGGCGCGGAACTCGCCCGCCTCGTCCGGCAGAACCTTCCGCTCACCAACCTGTGGTATCTGCGCTTGGTAGCGGACAGGACCATCATGGATGGCATCCAGGTTCTGGCTGATCCTGAGTGGCGGCAGAGCTTCGCCAGGATGGAGCGGAAGGCGAGGCAGGACTTCCAACAGAAGTTCTGGTTCGGCCCGCAGTCCAAGGAGTGGATGAGCCTTGGCCCGCTCGACATCCCAATCCCCAGGCGAGCGCCGGATCCGGGCGCCATCGCGCCTTGACCAAGGGGCACGAACGTCAGAAACTGCGGACGTCGAGGCTTGGCGGGGACAGGTCGGGATTGGCTGGGCTGGCCCTGGCGCAGAAGAGGGGCGGGGTAACTCCCGCCCCTTTTGCTTTGCCCGAGCGCGCGCCGGACCTGGGGGCTATGCTGCCGCAGTAGGCAAAATCGCGGAAAAGTCAACAGGATCGCGGTCTGTCAACTGCGGTCCTGTTTGTCAACAGGCCCGTGCGTTGGCCGCTCCTCCCGGCCGGTGGCAGCGTCGGGGCACTGAACGTGCAACCACCCATGGACCAACCCATGTCCCGCTCCCATATCGCTGCTGCCTTCCTCATCACCGCCATCGCCCGCGTCTGCCACGAGGTGAACCGCGCCCTGTGCGTCGCGTTCGGCGACCTGTCGCAGAAGCCCTGGGACGAGGCGGAGTCGTGGCAGCGCGAGAGCGCCATTCGTGGCGTCGAGTTCGCCCTGGCCAACCCGGACGCGCCGCCGTCCGCGCAGCATGACGCGTGGATGGCCGACAAGCTGGCCGATGGCTGGGTCTACGGCGAGGTGAAGGACCCGGCGGCGAAGACGCACCCGTGCATCGTGCCGTACGACCAGCTTCCG
>DASWVP010000061.1:0-2258 GCA_036401175.1 Azospirillum sp.
GGACCCGGACGCCGCCGCCGCAGATGCCCGCGCCGCCATCGCCCACGATGCCGGCCTTGCCGAGGCGCACAACACGCTGGGCGCCGCGCTGGTGGCGCTGGGCCGTCCCGAGGACGCCGTCGCGGCGCTCCGCGCCGCGCTGGACCGGGAGCCCGACCACCGCATGGCCCGGCTCAACCTCGCCCTGGCGCTGCTCGCCACCGGCGTCTTCGCCGAAGGCTGGGACGCTTACGAGCACGGCTGGGGCCTGCCCGGCGGCCGGTCGCCGGAACGCGGCTTCCCACAGTCGCCGTGGCAAGGCGCGGCGCCGGCCGACGGCGGCAAGCTGCTGGTGTGGGGGGAGCAGGGGCTGGGCGACGAGGTGATGTACGCCACCGTCGTGCCGCAACTGGCGGCGGAGGGGATCGCCTGCGTGCTGGAGTGCGACGCCCGGCTGGCGGCGCTGTTCGCCCGCTCGCTCGACGGCGTCGAGGTCGTCGCCCGCCGCAACGCCGGGGATGAACCGCAGGACACCCGCCTGTTCGCCCCCGACATCGTGGCGCAGACGCCGTCCGGCAGCCTGCCGCGCCACCGCCGCCGCGACGCGGCGAGCTTCGCCGCCAACCGGCCGGCGTTCCTGCGCCCGGACACGGCGCGCGCCGGGGCGTTGCGCGCGCGGCACCACGACGGCCGGCCGCTGGTCGGCATCTCCTGGCACAGCAAGAACCCCGGCGCCGGCCGCGTCAAGTCGATGACGCTGGACCTGATGGCCGGCACGCTGGCGCGCCAGGGGGTGAAGCTCGTGAACCTCCAGTACGGCGACGTCGCCGCCGAGGTCGCGGCGCTGCGCGCGGCGCGCGGCATCACCGTGCACGTCGATCCGGAGGTCGACACCTGGTCGGACATCGACGGCCTGACCGCGCTGATCGAGGCGATGGACCTCGTCGTGTCGGTCGGCAACGTCACGGTCCATCTGGCCGGCGCCATCGGCAAGCCGCTGTGGGCCCTGCTGCCCCACGCCGCCGACTGGCGCTGGACGCGCGGGCACGACCCTGCCCTGTGGTACCCCAGCGTGCGGCTGTTCCGCCAGCCGGCGCCGGGCGATTGGGAAGGGGTGCTCGACGACGTCGACCGGGCGCTGGCGGCCCATATCGCCGAGCATGATGTCGCCAAACATGATGTCGCCAACCCCCATGTCGATTGTCACGGCCGGCGGGGTTGAACACGGCGCCGGTTGGGCCACAATGACGGGAACCGTCCACCCCGGACCGGAACCGCCATCGGAGCCGCCATGGCCCTGCCGCCCCGCGATCCCGCCACCATCGCCGACCAGTGCCGGCGCGACGGCTACGCCGTGGCGCGCGGCGTCTTCACACAGGACGAAGTGGCCGAACTGGCCGCCGCCTTCGACCGCCAGTACGCCGAGGGGCTGCGCCACCCGCGCAGCTTCCGGCACGGCAACTTCCACGTCCGCGTCGCCAGGGACCCCGGCATCGGCCGCACCGTGCGCATGGTGCAGTGGCCGTCCTACACCGACGCCGTGCTGAACGCCGCGCGCCTGGACCGGCGGCTGTTCCGGCTGGTCGAGCCGATGCTGGGCGGCGACGTCAAGCAGATCATCAACCAGCTCCATTGGAAGCCGCCGGGCGCCACCGGCGGCGATTACGCCTTTCACCAGGACAGCCGTTTCCGCCGGCCGCGCGACGCGTTCCGCAACCTCGCCACCTCCTACGTCCAGACGGGCATCGCCGTGGACCCGCACACGGCCGAGAGCGGCGCCATGCGCCTTTACCCCGGCAGCCATCGGCTGGGCGAACTCGACCTCGCGCCGCGCGCCAACATCCTGGGCACCGGCATCGCCGAGGAGGCGCTGGAGCGCCTGGGCCTCGACCCGGCCAATCTCGTCGACCTCGTGCTGGAACCGGGTGACGTGGCGTTCTGGAGCCCCTACACCATCCACGGCTCGGCCGCCAACCGCTCGGCGCGCGACCGGCGGCTGTACATCAACGGCTATGTACGCGCCGCCGACTGCGACCGCGGCGAATGGGCGTGGCGCGGCGGCCAGCCGGTGCCGCTCGGCAAGCCGGCGCTGGTCCATTACGAGGATCTGCACCGCCGGCCGGAGCCGCACTACATCGACGACGCCGGTTACTGACAAGAGGAGTGAGGCGCATGCGCCGGTCCCGTCTTCGCCCCCTCCTCGCCGGCCTGCTGCTGGGCGCCGCGCTGGCCGCCGCCACCGCCACCGCCACTGACGCAGAGGCGCCGCCCGCGCCGCC
>DASWVP010000062.1:0-9679 GCA_036401175.1 Azospirillum sp.
GGCGCGCACGCGGCGCTTCTGCGCCTCGCCGCCGCCGTTCTCGTCCGGGATGGCGGCCAGGGCAGGGGCGTCCGCCGTCTCGTCCGGAGCCGGCGTGGCGGCGGGCTTGCCGGCGGAACGGGTGATCTGGGTCTTCTTCACGAGAGCCATCGGTGACGTTTCCCTGCTGCGCGGCGTCGGGTCGCGGCCCGGCGCGCTTTTGTTGTGGTCAAGGCGTGGAGGGCGGCGCCGTCAGCCGAGCACGCGTTCGACGTAGGCGGCGATCCGTTCGCGCAACGCCGCCTCCGATGCCGCGTCGACGGCGATGGCGACCTGCCCCGGAAGGTTCTTCGCCTTCATCCGGAAGCGGATGGTGAAGACGATGACCGTCGCCTCCGGCCCGTCCCCGTTCCCGTCATCGGCCCCGCACCCCGCGAAGATCTCCTGCCCACTGCCGTACAGAACCCGCGGCAGCGCGGTGTCGAGCGCCGCGCCCAGCATGTTGGCCATGGACGACAGGCAGTTGTTGAGCACGATGTTGCCGATCTCGCCCAGCGCCTCCCGCTCCAGGTCGGGGACCAGATCCGGATCGACGTCGTCGGGCAGGGCGGCCCGCGCCAGATCCAGGCTGCTCCCTTCCGGAAAGACCAGCAGCGCCGCGCCGGACAGGGCGCCCGTGAAACGCTCCGACACCGCGGCCAGCCGGCCCCCGTACTCACCGTCGAGGCGGCGTGCCGCTTCGGCGCGCGGCACGACCTCCACGGTCGGCACCGACATCGTCACCTCGCCGCCGATCATCCGGCTGAGCGCGACCGAGGACTTCGACACGCCGATGTTGGCGAGTTCGGCGAGCGCGTCGTTCTCGATCTCGCTCAGGACGATCATGGGGCGGCGCCCGGACGGCGCGGCAGCAGGGTGGAGGCGAGAAAGCCCTTGACCTGCTCCTCGTCCACCGGCTTGGGCAGGAACGCCGCGCCCAGCGCGCGGATGCCGGAGACCACCGCGTCCTGGGCGTTCGCCGTGACCATGGCGATGTGCACGTCGGGGTGGCGCTGGCGCACCTCGGTGGCGGCGTCCAGGCCGTTCATGCCCGGCATGTTGTAGTCGATTATGGCGATATGGATAGTACTTTTGTCCAGTTCCTGCAAAAGCTCTGAGGCGTTTGCCGCCTCCATCACGGTCCACTCGGGGCGGTGGCGCAAGACGATGCCGCGCAAATGCATCCGCGAAAGTTTGCTGTCGTCGACGATTATCACGCTCTTATTCACGATTGGCTCCAGGGGGCGGCACTACGAAGGCTGAACCGTTGGCATCGACTATACCCGACCGCCCGGCATGCAGCCAGTGCCGCGGTGGTGGATAGGCCGAAGCGGACGGCAGGGGGCATCACGCGGCATGGACGCCGGACGGTTCGGCGTGGGCGTGGACGCCGGGACCGCGCAGCGGGAAATCGAGCAGGAACGTCGTCATGCCGTTCACCCTGGTCAATGACGCCTCGCCGCCCAGCTTGGTGGTCAGCGACTGCACGATCTGCAGCCCCAGGCTGGAGGCCCGATGCCAGTCGAAGCCGGAGGGCAGGCCGGCGCCGTCGTCGCGGATGGTCAGCGTGGCGCGGTTGCCCTGCCGGGCGACGGCCATGGACAGCGTGCCGCGGCGGCCGTCGCGGAAGCCGTGCTTCAGCGCGTTGGAGAAGATCTCGTTGACGATCAACGCCAGCAGGATGCTGCGCGTCATGTCCAGGTTGAGGTCCTCGCAATCGATGGCGATCGTCACACGCTCGGCGACGCCGTAGGATTCCTTGAGCTGGTCGGTGAGGTCCTGGAGGTATTCGCGGAACTCCAGGCCGGTGCGGTCGCCCTGGTTGCTGAGCATCTCGTGCACGAGGCTCATGGCATGCACGCGGTTGACCGAATCCTGCAGCGCCTTGCGCACCCCGTCGTCCTCCATCTGGATGGACTGCAGCCGCAGCATGGAGGAGATCACCTGGAGGTTGTTCTTCACGCGGTGGTGCACCTCCTGCACCAGGATTTCCAACTGGGCGTTGGCGGTGCGCAGGTCGGCCGTGCGGGCCTCCACCTCGCTTTCCAGCATGCGCTTGGCCCTCTCGTCGCGCCGGGCCTGACGGAAGACCAGCACCGACAGCGCCCCCAGTGCCAGCAGCGCCACCGCCGCCATGCCGCCGGGCACGCGCGATTCTTCCAGCCACACGCGCACCAGCGCGTCGCGTTCGATGGAGATGCTGACGTACAGCGGCAGGTTGGCGATCTTCGCGTAGGCGATGATCATTTCCCGCCCGTCCTCCAGGTCGGTGACGGTGCCGGCGGTCGCGGTCGCGGTCGCGGTCGCGGTCGCGTCGGGCCCGGCGCCGGGGGGCGCGGCCAGCGCCTTGCGGACGGCTTCCGCCCCGGTCACGTGCGGCGGGCCGCCGACGGCGGCCGGCGGATACTGCGCCAGAAGCTGCATGTCGCGGCGGAACAGGCTGATCACCGGCGCATAGGGCAGGTTGACCGAGCGGTAGAAGTCGGCCAGATACTCCACGTCGATGATGGTGGCGGCGATGCCTCGGAACGCGCCGTCGTCGCCGTTGATGCGCCGGCTCAGCACGAAGCCCAGATGGTCGGTGGCGCGGCTGAGCAGCAGGCCGCTGATGTACAGCCCCGGCTGGCCGTCGCGGTGGACGCGGAAGTACTCGCGGTCGGCGACGCTGTAGGAGCGCGAGGGGAACTCCGCGCTGACCAGCCGCACCAGCCCGTTCTGGTCGGCCAGGAACAGGGCGTCGACGTAGGGGAAGCGGTCGCTCAGCCGGTGCAGCGCCTGCCACGTCTTCTGCGAGGCGGCGCCGACGTCCCAGCTCTCGTTCTCGACGGCGGCGATGGCTTCCCCGGTGGCGAGGTCGGTCGCCTCGAACAGGCGCGAGCCGTGGTCGGCGAAGAAGAACGCGGCGTCGCGCGCCTGCTGCTCGCCGCGCGTGATGACGCGCTCGTAGCTGGAGGCGGCGAAGATCAGGAAGGTGCCGGCCACCACCGCCAGACAGGCGATGCAGGCGTAGCCGAGCACCGTCTCGCGCGGCAGGCGGTGCAGCAGGCCGCCGGACGGCGGCACGGCGCCGGAGACGTCAACCGCCATCGCTCATCACCGTCCGGATGGCCTGCCGCAGAACGGAGGGCAGGAAGGGCTTGCCGATCGCCATGGCGTCGGGCAGGCCGCGGGCGCGCAGCTCGCGCCAGTTGCCGGTGACGAACAGCACGGGCGTGCGGCGGGTCGCCTGGATCGCCTTGACCGCGTCGATGCCGTCCTGCGGTCCGGGCAGGCGGATGTCGGCGAGGATGAGGTCGGGCGCATGCTGGGACGCGGCCTTGATGGCGTCCTCGGCGGTGCCGGCCACGGCGCACACGGCCCAGCCCAACTCCTTCAGGATGGCCGTCAGGTCCAGGACGATCAGCGGTTCGTCCTCGATGATGAGGACGCGCGGCGGGGTGTCTTCCGGGGTTGCACCGGGTGTAACCATCTTGCTCACCTCCCTGTGTCGATCGCGCGCCGGTCCGGCATCACTCGCACGCCATCTCGGCGCCCATCGGCGCGTCCAGCACCGCGCGCAGCGCGCGGGCCAATTCGTGGCGCAGATAGGGTTTCTGCAGGACCGGGGCCGGCACCTGCGCCTCCCGGCTGCGCGCCAGCGCGAATTCCGGATGGGCGGAGGTGTAGAGGATGCGCAATCCCGGCCGCGCCTCGCGCGCCGCCGCGGCGAGGTCGTAGCCGTTCATGCCGCCGGGCATGGCGATGTCGGTGAACAGCAGCCCGACCTCCCGCCCGCCGGCCAGCAGGTCGAGCGCCGGCTGCGCGCCGCTCGCCTCGATCACCGTGTAGCCAAGCTCGCGCACCTCCTCCGTCGCCATGGCGCGCACGCCGGGATCGTCCTCGACCAGCAGGATGACCTCGCCCGGCCGCGCCAGCGGGCATTCCGCCTCCATGGCCTTGCCTTCGGCCGGCCTGGACAGCTCCGCCGCGGCGCGCGGCAGGATGAAGCGCACCGCCGTGCCCTGGCCCGGTTCGCTGTCGATGCGGATGTCGCCACCCGACTGGCGGACGAAGCCGTGGATGATGCTGAGGCCCAGGCCGGTGCCGTGGCCCAGTTCCTTGGTGGTGAAGAACGGCTCGAAGGCGCGCTCGCGCACGTCGGCCGGCATGCCGCTGCCGCCGTCCACCACGCCCAGCAGCACGTAGTCGCCGGGCGCCGCCTCGGGGAAGCGGTCGTGGTTGTCGTCGCCGATGGTGAGGTTGGCCGTCTCGATGCGGATGGCGCCGCCACCGGGCATGGCGTCGCGGGCGTTGACGACGAGGTTGAGCAGCGCCGATTCCACCTGCGCCCGGTCCACCACCACGGCGCCCAGGTTGGCCGACAGGTCCAGCGTGATCTCGATCTCGTCCTCCAGCGTGCGGCGCAGCATCTGCATCATGTCGCCGACCATGCCGTTGAGGTCGAGCGGCACGGCCTGCAGCGGCTGCCGCCGCGCGAAGGTGAGGAGCTGGCGCGTCAGGTCGGAGCAGCGCAGGGCGCCCTGCATCGCCATGTCCAGCCGCTGGGCCAGCTTGGCATCGCCGTCCAGGTGGCGCCGCACGCGCTCCAGGTTGCCGATGATGACCGAGAGCATGTTGTTGAAGTCGTGCGCGATGCCGCCGGTCAGCTGGCCCAGCGCGTCGATCTTCTGCACCTGGGCCAGCTGCTGTTCGGCGCGGCGCCGTTCGGTGACGTCCAGCCAGGTGCCGACGATCTCGCGCCCGCCTCCCGGCACGGCCACCACCGCGCCCTGGTCGAGGAAGTGGCGGTAGGTGCCGTCGGCGCACAGCCAGCGGTATTCCGTATTGAAGGCGGCGCTGGTCATCGCCGCCGCCTTCTCGGCCAGCACGCGGTCGCGATCCTCGGGGTGGATGCGGGCCGCCCAGAACTCGGGCGCCTCCTCGAACCGGGTGGGGGGGAAGCCGCACATCCGCTCGACCATCGCGCCGAAGAACTGCGGACCGGTCAGGCCGGTCGACAGGTCCATGCTGTAGACGGCGATGGGCAGCGAGCGGACGATCAGCGCCTGCCGCTCCTCGCTGCGCAGCAGCGCCTGTTCGGCCATGCGGCGTTCGCTGTTGGCGCGGATGTTCTCGTCCAGCAGGCGCTGCTTGAGCGCCACCTGGCGCTGCAATTCGCGGGTCTTGTTGAACAGTTCGACGAACACCGACACCTTGGAGCGCAGCACCGCCGGATCGGCGGGCTTCAGCACATAGTCCACCGCCCCGGCCGAATAGCCGCGGAACATGTGCATGTCGTCCTTGTCGACGCCGGACAGGAAGATGATGGGCACATGGCGGTTGCGCTCGCGCTGGCGCACCAGCGTCGCCACTTCATAGCCGTCCAGACCGGGCAGGTGCACGTCCAGCAGGATCAGCGCGAAGTCGCGGCGCAGCAGGTGCCGCAACGCCTCCTCGCCCGAGGCCGCGGTGACGGCGTCGATGTCCAGTGTGGCGAGCGCCTGTTCCAGCGCGAACAGATTGTGCGGGTCATCGTCGACCAGCAGGACGCTGGCCCGCGCATCCTGCGCCGGGGGCTGGAGCTGGCCTGAGGCGGGGCCGCCGGCCGCCGGGAGGCCGGTGTCGGGTAGAGTGATCGTCATCATCTGTGCAACCATGCGCGCAGCGTGGCGAGCAAGCGGTCGATCTCGACCGGCTTGGCGATGTAGTCGGAGGCGCCCGCCTCCAGGCACTTCTCCCGGTCGCCCTGCATGGCCTTGGCCGTCACCGCGATGACCGGCAGGGCGCGGTAGTCCTCGATGGTGCGGATCTCCCGCATCACCTCGTAGCCGTCCATCTCCGGCATCATCACGTCGACCAGCGCCACGTCGATCTCCGGGTTGGCCTTCAGCAGCCCGATGCCGTCGCGGCCGTTCTCGGCGAACAGCACGTTCATCCGGTGCTGTTCCAGGACGCTGGTCATGGAGAAGATGTTCCGGATATCGTCGTCGATGATCAGGATGGTGCGGCCGGCCAGCGCCGTCTCGCGCTGGCGCAACTGCTCCAGCAGCTGGCGGTCGGCGTCGCCCAGGCTGCCCAGCGGCCGGTGCAGCAGGAACGCCGTGGTGTCCAGCAGCTCTTCCGGCGTGGCCGCCTTGCGGATGAGCACGGCCTGGGAGAGCGCGTCGAGCTTTTCCGCCTCGGCGTCGCTGAGCGGCTTCCTGAGGTAGACGACCACCGGCAGGGCGGGCAGGTTGTCGCGGATCCGTTCGACGATCGGCAGCATGCCCGAGCGCGGCAGGCCGGAGCCGACCACCACGCAGTCGAACGGCTCCCCGGCCAGCAGGCGCTGCGCCTCCCTGGCCGATCCGGTGTGGGTGACCTGCACCGCGTCGCCGCCGACGCGCCGCGCCAGTTCGCCTCGCAGCTCCGCGTCGTTCTCGACGATCAGCAGGCGCATCACGTCGCGGGCGACGACGCCGCGCAACGCGGTGAAGGCCGCCGACAGCTTCTGCGGGTCCACCGGCGTGGTGGTGACGTCCAGGGCGCCCACCGCGCGGCAATGCCGCCGGCTCTCCTCGGGCGCGATGACGTGCGCCGGGACGTGGCGCAGTTCCAGGTCGTGCTTGATCAGCTCCAGCAGCGCCAGCCCGTCGATGTCCGGCAGGTGCAGGTCGATGGCGATGGCGCTGGGCTTCACCTTGCGCAGCAGCGCGATGGCGCCGTTGCCGGTCTGCGCCAGCACCGCCTTGAAGCCCTTCTCGCGCGCCAGATCCATCATCGTGCGGGCGGCCGTCGGCTCGGGCTCGACGATCAGCATGACGAGGTCGTCGAGCGCGATGGTGTCGCGGTCGTCGGCCTGCTCGCCGCGCGGCTGCAGGACGAAGCGCTCGGCCGCCATGGCGGCCGGGCCGCCCGACGCGGCGTCCGCCGCCGTTGCCCGCGCCATCCCGGCCTCGTAGCGCACCGGCAGGTACAGCGTGAAGGTGCTGCCCTCGCCCGGCGCGCTGGTCACCCGGATCTCGCCGCCCAGGCGCTGGGCGATCTCGCGGCTGATCGACAGGCCCAGGCCGGTGCCGCCGTACTTGCGGCTGGTCGTGCCGTCGGCCTGCTGGAACGCCTCGAAGATGATCTTCTGCTTGTCCTCCGGCACGCCGATGCCGGTGTCGGTGACCGAGAAGGCCAGCACCTGCGGGGCCGTGGCGAGCGCGACGTTGTTGGGGCTCCACCCCTCCGCCGCCGGGCCGACGCGCAGGGTGACGCCGCCCGTGTCGGTGAACTTGAAGGCGTTGGCGAGCAGGTTGTTGATGACCTGCTGCAAACGTTTCTCGTCGGTGCGGAAGGTCCTGGGCAGGGTGTCGTGCAGCTCGATGGCGAAGGACAGCTTCTTGTTCTGCGCCACCTGGCGGAAGGTGCGTTCCAGGTGCTCGACCATGTCGGGGATCTGCACGTCGCCCACCTCGATGGACACCGTGCCGGATTCGATCTTCGACAGGTCGAGGATGTCGTTGATCAGCGCCAGCAGGTCGGACCCGGCGGCGTGGATGGTGCGGGCGAACTCGATCTGCTTGTCGTGCAGGTTGCCCTGCGGGTTGTCCGACAGCAGCTTCGACAGGATCAGCAGGCTGTTGAGCGGGGTGCGCAGCTCGTGGCTCATGTTGGCCAGGAACTCGCTCTTGTACTTGGAGGTCAGGGCGAGCTGTTCGGCCTTTTCCTCCAGCGCCCGCTTGGCCATCTCGACCTCGCGGTTCTTCGCCTCCACCTGCATCTTCTGGCGCGACAGGAGCTGCGCCTTTTCCTCCAGCTCCTCGTTGGTGCGGCGCAGCTCTTCCTGCTGGCTCTTCAGCATCTCCTCCGACTGGCGCAGCGAGGTGGCCTGCTGTTCCAGGCGGTCGTTGGTCTTCTTCAGCTCCTCCTGCTGGCTTTGCAGCTCGGTGGTCAGCAGCTGCGACTGCTTCAGCAGGCCCTCGGTGCGCATGGTCGCGGCGATCGTGTTCAGCACGATGCCGATCGATTCCATGAGCTGGTCGAGGAAGCTGCGGTGCGTCTCGCTGAACAGGCTGAAGGACGCCAGCTCGATCACCGCCTTGACCTCGCCCTCGAACAGCACGGGCAGGACGATGATGTTCATGGGCGGCGCCTCGCCCAGGCCGGAGTTGATCTGGATGTAGTCGCCGGGCACCTTGCTCAGCAGGATCGGCTGCTTCTCGAAGGCGCACTGGCCGACAAGGCCCTCGCGCAGCTTGAAGCTGTTGGAGAGGTGCTTGCGCGTCTTGTAGGCATAGCTGGCGACCAGATCGAAGCAGACGTCGTCCTCTTCCGTGTTGGCGATGTAGAAGACGCCGTGCTGCGCCATCACCAGCGGCGCCAGTTCCGACAGGATCAGGTTGGACACCGTCACCAGATCGCGCTCGCCCTGCAGCATGCGGGTGAACTTGGCGAGGTTGGTCTTCAGCCAGTCCTGCTCCGCGTTCTTCAAGGTCGTGTCCTTGAGGTTGCGGATCATCTCGTTGATGTTGTCCTTCAGCGCCGCCACCTCGCCCGACGCCTCGACGGTGATGGAGCGGGTCAGGTCGCCCTTGGTCACGGCGGTGGCGACCTCGGCGATGGCGCGGACCTGGGTGGTCAGGTTGGCGGCCAACTGGTTGACGTTGTCGGTCAGGTCGCGCCACACGCCGGTGGCGCCGGGCACCTTCGCCTGTCCGCCCAGCTTGCCCTCGATGCCGACCTCGCGGGCGACGTTGGTGACCTGATCGGCGAAGATCGCCAGCGTCTCGATCATGCCGTTGATGGTATCGGCCAGCGCCGCGATCTCGCCCTTGGCGTCCACCGTCAGCTTGCGCTTCAGGTTGCCCTGCGCCACGGCGGTGACGACTTCGGCGATGCCGCGCACCTGATTGGTCAGGTTGGTCGCCATCATGTTGACGTTGTCGGTCAGGTCCTTCCAGGTGCCGGCCACGCCCTTCACCACGGCCTGTCCGCCCAGCTTGCCTTCCGTGCCGACCTCGCGGGCGACGCGGGTGACTTCCGAGGCGAAGGATCCCAGCTGGTCCACCATGGTGTTGATGGTGTTCTTCAGCTCCAGGATCTCGCCCTTGACCTCGACCGTGATCTTCTTGGACAGGTCGCCGTTCGCCACCGCCGTGGTGACTTCGGCGATGTTGCGGACCTGGTTGGTCAGGTTGCCGGTCAGCAGGTTGACGTTGTCGGTCAGGTCCTTCCAGGTGCCGGCCACGCCCTTGACCATGGCCTGTCCGCCGAGCTTGCCCTCCGTGCCCACCTCGCGGGCGACGCGCGTCACCTCGCTGGCGAAGCTGTTGAGCTGGTCCACCATGGTGTTGATGGTGTTCTTCAGCTCAAGGATCTCGCCGCGCACGTCCACGGTGATCTTCTTGGACAGATCGCCGTTGGCCACCGCGGTGGTCACTTCCGCGATGTTGCGCACCTGATTGGTCAGGTTGGCCGCCATGGCGTTGACGTTGTCGGTCAGGTCCTTCCACGTGCCGGCGACGCCTTCCACCTGCGCCTGTCCGCCCAGTTTGCCTTCCGTGCCGACCTCGCGGGCGACGCGGGTGACTTCCGAGGCGAAGGACCCGAGCTGGTCCACCATGATGTTGATGGTGTTCTTCAGCTCCAGGATTTCGCCCTTCACATCGACGGTGATCTTCTTGGACAGATCGCCCTTGGCGACGGCGGTCGTGAC
>DASWVP010000063.1:0-6611 GCA_036401175.1 Azospirillum sp.
AACTGGCGGCGTCCGGCAAGAAGCGGCGCGGGGGGAACGGGTGAGCGGGAAACGTCACGTCATCGTCACCGGCGGCAGCCGCGGCCTCGGCCTGGGTCTGGTCGAAGCGCTGCTGGCGGACGGCCACCGCGTCTCGACCTGCTCGCGCGCCTCCTCCCCGGCGCTGGAGCGGCTGGCCGGTCCCGACCTGTTCTGGAAGGCGTGCCGCATCGGCGACGGCGCCGACGTGCAGGCGTTCTTCGACGCGGCGCTGGCCTGGGCCGGGGATTCGCCGTTGTGGGCGCTGGTGAACAACGCCGGCATCGCGCGCGAGGGCGTGCTCGCCACCTTCCCGGAGGTCGATACGATGGAGGTGATCCAGACCAACCTCGGCGGCGCCATCCAGGCGGCGCGCGCCTTCCTGCGCGCCAAGCTGGTGAAGCGCGGTCCGGGGCGGATCGTCAACGTCTCCTCCATCATCGGGCAGCGCGGCTACGTCGGGCTGGCCGCCTATTCGGCGTCCAAGGCCGGGCTGGACGGGCTGACGCGGTCGCTGGCGCGCGAGGTCGGGCGGCTGGCCGTCACCGTCAATTCGGTGGCTCCCGGCTATCTCGACACCGAGATGTCGGGCACGCTGGCCGCCGACCAGCGCGAACAGATCGTGCGCCGCACGCCGCTCGGCCGGCTGGGGCGGGTGGACGACGTGGTGCCGGTGGTGCGCTTCCTGCTTGGCGACGGCGCCGCCTTCATCACCGGCCAGACGCTGGTCGTCGACGGCGGCATCACCTGCTGAGCGGGTATTGGGGGAGACCGCCATGGTCGCGTCCGTCATCGAAGGCGTCCGGCTCGCCGGCGTCGTGTCCTGCGTGCCGGAGCGGCGGGAGACCGTCGCCGACCTCGCCGCCCGTTTCGGCGACGAGGCCGCGCAGCGCATCGCCAAGGCCACGGGGATCGAGGCGCGCCACCTCGTGCCGCCGCACCAGTGCACCTCCGATCTTGCCGAGGCCGCGGCCCGCCACCTGCTCGACCGTCTGGGCTGGGCGGCGGACAGCGTGTCGCTGCTCATTCTGGTGTCGCAGACGCACGACCATGTGCTGCCCGGCACGGGGCTGCTGCTGCACCGCCGCCTCGGCCTGTCCAAAGATGCCGCGGTGTTCGACATGGGGCTGGGCTGCTCCGGCTACGTCTACGGGCTGTGGACGGCGGCGGCGCTGCTGAAGGCGTGCGGCGGGGGGCGGGCGCTGCTGCTGGCCGGCGACACCACCTCGCGCGTGCTCGACCCCGACGACCGCGCCGTGGCGCCACTGTTCGGCGACGCCGCGTCCGCCACCGCGCTGGAGATTGACGGCGCGGCGGAACCGATGACCTTCGCGCTGGGCAGCGACGGGGCCGGCGCGCCGTACCTGATGGTGCCCGGCGGGGCGCTGCGCCGGCCGGACGAGCCCGCCCACCTGTTCATGGACGGCACGCAGGTGTTCGCCTTCACCCTGCGCGAGGTGCCCGGCAACATCCGCGCCGCGCTCGACCTCGCCGGCTGGGGCATGGGCGATGTCGACCGCGTCGTCATGCACCAGGCCAACGCCCAGATGATCCGGCATCTGGCGCAGAAGATCGGCGCCGCGCCGGAACAGACGGTGCTGGCGCTGGCCGGGCACGGCAACACCAGTTCCGCCTCGATCCCGCTGGCGCTGACCGAGGCGCTGGCGGGCGAACTCACCCAAAGGTCGTATCGCCTGCTGCTGTCGGGGTTCGGCGTCGGGTGGTCGTGGGGCAGCGCGGCGCTGTCGGTCGGGCCGCTGGGCGTGTGCGCCACCATCGTGCTGGACGCCGCCGGGCACGCGGCAATTCCTGCCGAGCGGCACCCGGCAGAAGCTGCCGGCCCGGCAAAGGGTGCCGATGACCCGGCATATTCTGCCGGTCAGTAGGCAAAATCTGCCTATCCTTTTTTGCCGAGCGGCGCGGATTACCAAGGGAGCCGGGCAAATCCTGACTGGCCCGTTTTTTGCCTACCTCAGGCGCAGGGGAATTAGTCCTCTCGCCGCCGAGCCTCCTCGGTCGGCCGAAATCCTCCAAACGGAGTGGCTACCATGGCAATGAACGACGTCACACTCGGCGCATCAATGCGTTCGAACCTTCTGCAACTGCAGAACGTGAACGACAAGATCGCCCAGAAGCAGAACATCCTGGCGACCGGCAACAAGGTGAACACCGCGCTTGACGGCCCGACCGCGTACTTCGCGGCGAAGGGTCTGTCGCAGCGCGCCGGCGACCTCTCGGCCCTCAAGGACTCGATGGGCCAGGCCGTCAGCACCATCAAGGCGGCCGACAAGGGCCTGACCTCGATCGACGCCATGATCGACCAGGCACGCGGTCTGACGACCGCCGCCTATTCGGCGCTGGGCAACGACGCCGGCGCGGTCGCCACCCGCAAGGCTCTCTCCGAGCAGTTCAACGCGCTGAAGGGACAGATCGACAAGCTGGCCGAGGACTCGGCCTACGGCGGCAAGAACCTGCTCGCCGGCAACGGCCTGCGCATGGACTCCACCAGTGCGTCGCGCACCGCGGTGAACTCCGTCACCGGCATCGAGAACGCCCGCGTCACCAACGTCGTGTCGGCCGACACCTACACCGTCCGCGTCAAGGGCGACGGCTCGATCGAAGGCGCGGCCGGCGACATCGCCAACGCCGAATCGGCGCGCGGCCTGACCGGCCTGAAGCTGTCGGGCACCATGTCCACGACGCTGGGCAACTTCTCCGACGTCAGCATCGAGGTCCGCGGCGCCACCGGCCAGCAGCGCACCTTCATCGTCAGCGACGGCAACGAATCGCGCACCATCGCCTACTTCGACAACAGCCAGGCGGCGGCGGCGAACACCACGACGGCGGCGAAGTCGGGTGTGGCGCAGGTCAGCACGGTCAGCCTGAGCGGCACGATCGAGGCCGGCGACATCTTCACCATCTCGGTGGAAGGCCAGACCTTCTCGTACACGGCGACCTCGGCCGACGTGTCGATGACGACCACCGCCAAGATGTCCATCGCCTCCAAGCTGCAGGCGTCGATCAGCACGGCGATCTCCAGCGGCCGCCTGTCGGGCACCTCCTACGACGTCGCCTCGGTGACCGTCGGAACCAACGGCGACATCACGTTGACCGGCGCCACCAACGGCGCGCAGGCCCGCGAGATGACGATCAGCGCCTCGGCGACGAACGCGCTGAGCAAGCACGTTTCCGAGAGCTTCGCGTCGGGCACCGTGGTGTCGTTCACGATCGACCGTGCGCAGCTCGAAAAGGCGGCCAACGGCGGCAACGGCACGTCGGTCATCGAGAAGAAGGTCGACCTGCAGATCTCCGTCTCCAACCTGCAGGGCACCGTCGTCACCCGTGACGCGACCAACGAACGCGGTGAGGGCAAGCTGAGCGGTGGCGAGCAGTCGTTCGCCTTCGACACCGGCACCGTCCGCTTCAGCGTCGATGCCAAGACCGTCAAGCAGGCGGCGTCGTCCAGCGCGGCGGCGAACTTGGTGACCGTGCAGGTGACCAACGCCAACACCTCGAACGACCTGACCGTCCAGCTGAACGAGAAGAACTCCAACTCGATCACGGTTGGTGCTCAGAACCTCACCACCAGCGGCCAGGGCCTGCAGGTCGACTACGCGCAGAACGATTGGACCGACCGCGCCGACATCGACAAGGCGGTCGAGGGTCTCGACAAGGCCAAGGCGAAGCTGCGGTCGTCCTCGCAGACGCTGTCGACGAACCTCAACATCATCACGACCCGCGAAAACTTCACCAAGGAGTTCAGCGACGTGCTGGTCGAGGGCGCCAACAAGCTGACGCTGGCCGACCAGAACGAGGAAGGCGCGGGCCTGCTGATGCTGCAAACCCGTCAGCAGCTCGGCACCATCGCCCTCTCGCTCGCCAACCAGTCGCAGCAGTCGATCCTGCGGCTGTTCTAAGCCGCAGACTTGGGGTAGGATCAAGCCCGGGCGGGCGGCGGCGCAAGCCGCCGCCCGCTTTCTTATGCATCCGTCACGGCGCCACCGGCGCCGTGTCCCGTTTTGGCAGGCCCCAGGTTCGTTCTCATGCCCCTCAAGTTCGTCCTTCGTCCCAACGAGAAGGTCATCATCAATGGCGCCGTCATCGGTGCCGGTGATCGGCCCGGCTCATTCTACCTCTACAACACCGCGAACTTCCTGCGCGGGCGCGAGGTGTTGAAGGAAGAGCAGATCGATTGCATCGAGAAGAAGCTCTACTTCGTCATCCAGCTGATCTACATCTTCCCCGAAGATGCCCGGCTGAACCAGGCGCGCTTCGAGAACATCCTCGACGAAACACGCGCCGCCCGTCCCGACTGCGCGGCGGAGCTTGACGAGATCAGTGAACTGGTGGACGCGCGCAACTACTACCGGGCGCTGAAGGTCTGCCGGAAGATGTTCAAATCCGGATCCGGCGGCCCGGCCGATGGCGGCCACGACTCTGGCCATGAAACCGGCCATGACGGCGATCTTCCACCCGACGGGTCACCCGACCAGACGCCGTGACGTCCACCGCGATCGAGCCCCTGTTCGCCCGCGCGGTCGAACTGCACCAAGCCGGCCAGTTCGTCCAGGCCGCCGCGCTCTACGAGCGCGTTCTGGAGGACGACCCCCAGAACATCGACGCCCGTTGCAACCTGGGCCTGCTGCACCGCGCGGCAGGCCGCTTCGACGCCGCCGCGCACTGCCTGTTCGAGGTGGTGCGCCAGTCTCCCGAACACGCTGGGGCGTGGCGGGGGCTGGCTCTGTCCATGCGCGCCCTGCGACTCCCGGATACCGAGGTGGCGCTGCGCCGCGCCCTGCGCGATGCCCCGGACGACGCCGAGCTGAGCGTGGAACTGGGGCTGACGCTGCTCGAAACCGGGCGGTCCGGGGATGGGATCGCCGCGTTGCGCCGCGCGCTGGCGCTGAGCCCCGACGACGCGACCACGCTCAACAACCTCGGCACCGGCCTGGAACGGCAGGGGGCCTTCGTCGAGGCGGAAACCGCCTATCTGCGGGCGCTGACGCTGCGCCCCGATTACGCCCGCGCCCTCAACAATCTCGGCCACACCCTGGCCGGCCTCGGCAGGGCGACGGACGGCGCGATCCACCGCCGGCGCGCCATCGTCGTGGAACCCGACCGGGGCGAGCCCTACACCGCGCTGGGCAGCGTGGCGCTGGAGCAGGACCGGCTGGCGGACGCCGAGCGGCTGCACCGATGGGCGCTGCGCCTCGATCCGCAGCATCTCGCCGCCCTCACCAACCTCGGTCTGGTCCGTCAGATCCAGGGCCGCACGGAGGAGGCGATGGCGCTGCAGCGCCGCACCCTCGTCCTCGACCCCACCTGCGCGGACGGGCACAGCAACCTTGGTCTGCTGCACTGGCTGAGGCGGGACGGGCCGGCCGCCGAGCGGCACCTGTCGCACGCGCTGCTGCTCGACGGAAGCTTGGGTCCGGCGCATCTCAACCGCGGGATGATCCGGCTGGAGCACGGCGACCTCGCCGGCGGCTGGCCGGAGTACCAGTGGCGCTTCCGCGCCAAGGGCTACACCGACCGGGCCATCGCCGCGCCGCTGTGGTGCGGGGAGGATCTGGCCGGCCGCTCGATCCTGGTGTGGCGCGAACAGGGTGTCGGCGACGAGATCCTGTTCTCGTCCTGCTACGCCGACCTCGTCGCCCGCGCCGATCGCGTGGTGATCGAATGCGACGCGCGGCTGGCCGGCCTGTTCGCGCGATCCTTCCCGACGGCGCTGGTGCGGGCGGAGACCGTCGCGGCGGACGGTGGCGAAACCATCGCGCACCCCGATGCCGATCGGCACGCGCCCGCGGGGCGCCTGCCGATGCTCCTGCGCGGGCGGCTGGCCGCCTTCCCGCCGCGCCCGGGCTGGCTGGTGCCCGATTCCGCCCGCGTTGCGGCGTGGCGGGACCGTCTGGCGGCGCTCGGGCCGGGGCTGCGGGTGGGCATCGCGTGGCGCAGCCAGCTCATGACCACCGACCGGCGGGCGGCCTACACCCGCATCGACCAGTGGGGACCGGTCTTCGCCGTGCCGGGGGTCCACCTCGTCAACCTGCAGTACGATGAATGCGCGGTCGAGCTGGAGGAGGCGGAGCGCCGCTTCGGCGTCACGGTCCATCGCTGGGCGGACCTCGACCTCAAAAACGACTTCGAGGGCACCGCCGCGCTCATCGCCAACCTCGACCTCGTCGTCTCGCCGGCGACGTCGGCGGGTGAACTGGCGGCGGCGCTGGGTACCCCGACGTGGCGCCTGGGCGGGCCGGACTGGACCGTTCTGGGCAGCGCGGTCCGCCCCTGGTTCCCGGCCATGCGCCTGTTCCGGCCGCGCCCCGGCGAGACCCTGGCCGACACCCTGGCGACCGTCGCCCGCGACCTGCGCCGGCTGGCGGAACCCAAAGCAGCAGCGCCGGAGCCGTCCCCCCAACCGCCCCCCGAACCAGACGTCGAAGGCACCGTGCAGGCGGCCATCGCGCGCTACCGTGCCGGCGACCTCGGCGGCGCGGCGGCGCTGGCGCACGAGGCCATCGCCGGCCGGCCGCGCCATCCCGTCGCCCATCACCTGCTGGGCGTAGTCACCAAGCGGCGGGGCGACGTCGAAG
>DASWVP010000064.1:0-2176 GCA_036401175.1 Azospirillum sp.
ACGGTGCTGCGGCTCGCGCCCGATCACGCGCAACTGGAGCGGCTGGGCCAGAAGGTCGGTGTGGCGGCAGCCTGCCCAGACGCGCCGGCTGGCAGCCCGCAACTGGAAGTGCGCGGATTCGCGGCGCCGATCGGCGTTCCCGAGGACCCGGTCACCGGCAGCCTCAACGCCAGCCTCGCGCAATGGCTGATGGCGGACGGCCGCATGCCCGCCCGCTACCTCGCGGCGCAAGGCGCGCGCCTCGACCGCGCCGGACGCGTCCACCTGGAGCGGGACGAGCAGCGGCAGGTGTGGGTCGGAGGCGACGCCGTCACCTGCATCGGCGGGAACGTGACGCTGTGAGACCCGCGTCGGTCGTCGACCACCTCGTGGTCGCCGCCGCCACCCTCGAGCAGGGGGTGCAGTGGTGCGAGGCGACGTTCGGCATCACGCCGGCGGCCGGCGGCTCGCATCCGCTGATGGGCACCCACAACCGGCTGGTCCGCCTCGGCGGCCAGCAGTATTCGCGCTGCTACCTGGAGATCATCGCCATCGATCCCGCTGCGCCAGCGCCGGCGACCGCCCGCTGGTTCGACCTCGACCAGCCCGCGCTCCAGGCCGCCGTGCAGCGGCAGCCGAGGCTCGTGCACTTCGTCGCCCGCTGCAACGACGCCGAGACCGCTGCCGTGGCGCTGCGCGACCGGGGACTCGATCCCGGCGGCCTGGTTCGCGCCGGGCGCCAGACGGCCAGCGGACGGCTGGAATGGGACATCACGATCCGCGCCGACGGGCAGCGCCTGTGCCACGGCACGCTCCCGGCCCTGATCCAGTGGCGCGGCGCCCATCCCACCGACACCATGCCCGAGTCGGGACTGGAGCTGCTGGGCCTCACGGCACGCCATCCGCGCGTGCAGGAGGTCCAGGCAGCGCACGCGGCCATCGGCCTGCAAGGCGTCGGGGTCCGCGAGGGCGAGGCCGACCTCGTGGCCACCTTCGCGGCACCGGCCGGGCGCGTCGTCCTGCACGCCGCCGGCGCCTGAGACACCTCCGTCGCACCCGCGACTGAATGCGGCGGGCACCGCCGCCAGAATGCCGCCGATGGGAACCCTCTATCTCGTTCGCCATGGCCAGGCCTCCTTCGGCGCCGACGACTACGACCAGCTGAGCGACCTCGGGCGCCGGCAGAGCCTGCGCCTTGGCGAGTACTTCGCGCAGAAGGGCGTGCGCTTCGACGGGCTGATCGCGGGGACGCTGCGCCGCCACAAGCAGACCATGGCCGCCATCCTGGAAGGGATGAACCATGCCGGCGAGCACCTCGACTGGGACGGGCTGAACGAGTACGACAGTGCCGCCGTCATCGCAGCGATCCACCCGCACGCGCTCGAGAAGCCGGACTCGCCGGAGCGTTACCGGCACCACTTCCGGCTGCTGCGCGACGGCCTCGCGCAGTGGATGGCCGGCGTCGTGAGTCCCAGGGGCATGCCTTCGTACGCCGACTTCTCCGCCGGCGTGGCCGGCGCGCTGGACCATGTCCGCGCCAACCACTACGGCCAGAGCGTGCTGGTCGTCACCAGCGGCGGGCCGATCTCGACCGCCGTGGGCCTGGTGCTGGGCACCAGCCCCGAGACGACGATCGAGCTGAACATGCGGATCCGCAACACCGCCATCACCGAGTTCGCGTTCAACCCCAAGCGCCACATGCTGGTGTCGTACAACGCCATCCCGCACCTGGAACATCCCGACTTCGCGCATTGGGTCACCTACACCTGACGCCGCGCGGGCGCCCGTGGGGCGCTTGCTACACTGGCTGCGATGGAAGTGAATGCCGATCCCGCCAGCGGACACTGGGTGATCTGCCTGTGCGCGGAATGGTGCGGCGTCTGCCGCGAGTGGCGAGCCGTCTTCGACCGGGCCGCCAGTGAACATCCGCAGGCGCGCTTTGCCTGGATCGACGTGGAAGACGAAGCGGCGGCGATGGGCGACGTCGATGTCGAGACCTTCCCCACCGTGCTGGTCGCCGCGGCCGGGCGACCGGCGTTCTTCGGGCCGGTGCTGCCGTCCGCGGCCGGCTTCCAGCGCCTGCTCGCGAGCGTGACGGCGCCCGGCGCCGCCTCCACCGGCATCACGCCGGAGGTCGCCGGACTGTTTCAGCGCCTCGTCACGGTGCTACGAAACTCATAGCAACAAGGGGTAACGG
>DASWVP010000065.1:0-5187 GCA_036401175.1 Azospirillum sp.
CGCTCAACCCAACCTACGGTGCGTGCGAATTAGTGTATAATAGAAATTCATCTGCTTTTTGGAGCGCCAATGTCTCGCTACAAATTCGAAGTGGCGTTCGACGGCCCAGCGCTGGCCAGCCACGAGATCGACGTTCAGGACTTGGCGCCTGCACTATTGGGCCTTAGCGATCTCATAAAAGCGGCAAATGCCGAGTTCAATGGCGAGCGCAGCGCCGTAAAACTGCTGGCCCGCGCCGATGCTGATCAGCACTGCTTCAACATTGGCCTAGAGGTTGTTCAGAGCACATATGACGCTATTAAAGGATTTCTTGGATATGATGGCATTAAGACGGCAAAAGAACTCTTGGAGTGGCTCGGTCTAGTGTTTCCGAGCGGCGCACTCGGCCTGATCACCTATTGGAGGGTCAAGAATGGTCGCAAGGTAAAGAGCGTAGCGAAGATTGAGAGCGCGGACAGGGTTGGTTTTGTTGCGGTCCAATTTAATGGAAGCGCAGAGAAGCACGAGGTGCACAATCATATCTATAATATGGGCGAAAACAAATCCGTGGCAGACGCAGCGGAAAAGACATTTCGACCACTCGATTCTACCGGAGTTGATAAAGTAACTATCCGGGTTGATGGTCGTGTCGCGTCAGAGATTGACCATTCCGATCTGATACCAGTAAAGAGATCATACGACAGCGTGAGATTCAAAGGGGATGAGCAATCCACTGAACCGCAGACGATTATTTCTCACCTGCGTGTTTACGCCCCTGTTTTTGATCCGAAAGCAGACAATTGGCGTTTCGTCTATGGAGGCAAGCCAATTTACGCAGACATCAGCGAAACAAACATTGCAAAGGATGCTATCAGGCGTGGCGGAGCATCTGTTGGAGATACGTACAAAGTGAAACTTGAGATAACAGAATACGTCACGGCAAAAAATCAGTTCAAGAACAGTTACAAAATTAAGGAGGTACTATCTTTTGAGGCAAGCCCATATCAAATGGGCATGTTTGACGACATTGATGACGAAGACGAATGACCGATGGGGGTCGCGCGGCCCCATCGACGCCAGATCATTAGCCGACTAACGGCTGGTGGGATTTGCGCCACAATCCCGCTTTGTTGCTTCGTGTTTAACAACTTGGCCGCATCTCTGACGCGTGCCAGATCACCTCAAGCCCTCACCCGAACGCACCGCTGTTGACAAAATTCCTATTGATCGTCATGATTTGGTGCGACAATGGGGGCATCTTCCGTCCCAATCATGCCCGATCCGTGATCGCCCGCGCGCTTTGCCGGAAAATGAAGCCGGTGGCCGAATGAAACACCCTGCCGAAAGGCGTTTCATGATGTTTCATGGCGTTACATTCGCCCGCCCCTCTCCGAGGCGGGTGGCGGAATGTGACATCCCCCATGCGAAGCGTATCATCTGGTAACATCGGGTAACATTTGGCGCCTCCTTCCCCGGCCCGCCGCTCGGTTTGCTCTGTCACGCCCTGTTCCGACGGGCTATAACCGTCGGCCCGGCCATCAATCCAGCGCCCGTCATGCCCCTTCGCATCGAGACCTTCTCCAACGTCACCGGCGGCTTCAGCGTCTTCAAGGCCCTCGGGCATCCGCTGGCGGTGCCCAAGGCGCACGCGCTGATCGCTCGGCTGGCCGGCGAAGGGCCGGTCGCCATCTACGACCCGCACGGCATGGCCGCCGCCTTCGCCGAGTTCTACGACATCGGCCGCGTCGCCATCTCCGGCGTCTACGTGCAGGACGTCGAGGCGGTGGGGCGCGAGGTGCTGGGGCACGCCGCCCGGCCGGTCACAGATCTGGCCGCCAGCGGCGCGCGCATCGTGTTCATCGCCGCCTTCGATTCGCAGCGGCTGGAGAACCATATCGCCCATCTGGTGCCCAAGGGCGTGCGCGTGGTGTCGCTGGACGCCATGCGGGTGCCGGAGGACATGCTGACCGACCACGCGAACTACCTCGCCAAGTTCAACTGGGCGACCAACTTCGCCTGGCTGCGCGACGAGGACGGCCGGCACACCCGCGTCGTTTCGGCCAACTACTGGACCGGCTATGGCGCGCGGGCGCCGCGCCTGTGGGCGCGCCTGTTCGACGCCGACGGCCGCGCCATCGCCGAATGGACCGACGCCATGCCGCCAGCCGGCGGCACCGTGGTGGTGGACAGCCGCGAGGTGCGCCGCCGCTTCGGCCTGGGCGACTTCCGCGGCACGCTGTTCCTGCACGTGATCGGCGCCGCCGGGCACGACGTGGTGAAGTACGCGCTCGATACCTATGGCGACGACCCGAACGAGCTGTCCTGCACGCACGACGCCAACGCGTGGCCGGCCGAGCGCTACGCCGGCCTGCCCGCCCCGGCCGAGGGCGAGCGGGTGCTGCTGTGGGTGCAGAACAGCCACCCGACGCCGATTCCGGCCGGCGCCGTCGGCCTCAACCTGATGGGGCGGGACGAGGTGCGCGGGCTGGACACGCCGGTGCCGCCCTTCGCCACCGTGGCGCTGGACGTGGCCACCCTGTTCCCCGAGGCGCGCTGGCCGCAGCAGTTGGAGGTGCGGGCCGGCAAGCACTTCGTCCGCCCGCGCTACGAGGTGATCCACGAGAACGGCCGCCGCCGCATCGCCCATGCCAACGTCGAGCGCACCGACCTCAAGCCCGATCCCAAGCTGGCGACGCTGGCGCCGCTGCTGGGCAAGGGCCACATCCTGCCCGCCCCCATCCTGCCACCCGACCGCTGGCGCACCATCCTGCTGCCGACGCCCATGAGCACGGCGCAGACCGAACTGCCGGTGCAGGCGGTGGCCTACGACGCGTCGGGCCGCGAGCTGGCGCGCCACCGTTTCGGCAACCTGTCGCGGTCCGACAGCGTGGCGCTGGACGTCACCGACCTGCTGGGCGCCGCCCAACTGCCGGGCGGCTGGGGCCATGTGGAGCTGGTCTACGACTTCGCGGCGGGGGACTGCGCCGACGGCTGGCTGCACGCGCTGTTCCGCTACGAGGACCGCCGCTCCGGCCACACCGCCGAGACCAGCTTCGGCAGCCACATCTTCAACACCGCGCTGACCTACCGGGACGAGCCGCAGAGCTATCACGGCCGCCCGCCGGGGCTGTCGTCGCGCCTGTTCCTGCGCCTGGGGCCGCCGCCGTGGGACACCTTCTGCCATCTGGTCTACCCGGCCTCCACGCCGTGGCACGCCGCGTCCGACACCACGCTGGTCCTGACCCGGCACGACGGGCAGGAGGTGACACGCCGCAAGATCGCCATCCCCTGCGGCGGCTCGCGGCTGTTCCGCTATCACGAGACCTTCACCGAGGCCGAGCGGCAGGCGGCGGGCGATCAGGCCTATGTGCTGATCCGCGACGTGACCTGCCGGCTTTTCGGCTATCATGGCTGTCTTGCCGGTGACGGCGCGTTCAGCCTTGACCATATGTTCGGCTATTAGCCTTCCCTAACGGAACACCCGCCCCATGCCCGCCACGCACCACACCAAGGTCCTGATCATCGGCGCCGGCCCGGCCGGCTACACCGCGGCGATCTACGCCGCCCGCGCCAACCTGCATCCCCTGCTGGTGCAGGGCATGCAGCCGGGCGGGCAGCTCACCATCACCACCGAGGTCGAGAACTACCCCGGCTTCGCCGAGCCCATCCAGGGCCCCTGGCTGATGGACCAGATGGCCAAGCAGGCCGAGCACGTCGGCGCCACGCTGCTGTTCGACCTGATCACCGACGTGGATTTCAGCGCGCACCCCTACCGCTGCACGGCCGACTCGGGCGACGTCTTCGTGGCCGACACGATCATCGTCGCCACCGGCGCCCAGGCGCGCTGGCTGGGCATTCCGTCGGAGGAGACGTTCCGGGGCTTCGGCGTCAGCGCCTGCGCGACCTGCGACGGCTTCTTCTTCCGCGGCAAGGAGGTCGCCGTGATCGGCGGCGGCAACTCGGCGGTTGAGGAAGCGCTGTACCTGACCAACCACGCCGCCAAGGTCACGGTCATCCACCGCCGCGACCAGTTCCGCTCCGAAAAGATCCTGCAGGACCGCCTGTTCGCCAACCCGAAGATCGAGGTGATCTGGGATTCCGCCGTCGACGAGATCCTCGGCAAGGAGACCCTGCCGAAGGAGGTCACCGGCCTGCGGCTGCGCAACGTGAAGACCGGCGCAACGTCGGAACTGCCCGTGCAGGGCGTGTTCGTCGCCATCGGTCACGACCCGGCCACGTCGCTGTTCCGTGGCAAGCTGGACCTGGACGGCAGCGGCTATGTCCGCATCGCCCCGTGGTCGACGCAGACCTCCCAGGTCGGCGTCTTCGCGGCGGGCGACGTCGCCGACCCCAAGTACCGGCAGGCGGTGACGGCTGCCGGCATGGGCTGCATGGCCGCCCTGGAAGCCGAGAAGTGGCTGGCCGAGCACGCGTCCAACCCGGACACCCGCACCCTGGAAAAGAGCGCGTCGGACATGCCCGGCGCGTGGTGACCCGGTCACCGGAATGACGAAGGGCCTCGCCGGCGACGGCGGGGCCCTTTTCGATTCAGGCGTCGTTGGCCGGGTGGCCGATGCGGGTGGCGAGGACGGCGGCGATCCGCCCGTCCGTCGGCAGCGGCCCCTGCCCCTTGAGGGCATCGCGCATCATGCGGTTGATGGTGTCCTCCGGTCTCTTGTCCCACAGCAACGCGTTGAACGTGTTACCGAACACGGTGCGGTATCGGCACAGCAGGTCCCCGTCGATCATCCGGGCCTCCCTTCCAACAAGGCCATGATCCGACGTTGGAGCGTCCGGCGCCCCGATCAAGCCCTCCGAAGGAGGAAGCGCGGGTGCCAGCCGCTACGCCGGGCGGGCGGGGGCGAGCGTTTCCAGCGTGCGCAGAAAGGTGGTGGCGCCGCTGCTGCGCAGCGGGATGAAGGGCTTGCGCATGCGCCGGCACAGCCCCTTCACGCGCAGGCAGGCGTCGTGGCTGACGCAGTCGACGGGGCAGACGACGAGGTCGGCCCGCTCCACCAGCCCCTCCAGGCAATGCGCCGCCTGCTCCACCCCGCCGTCGTGGTGCAGCAGGTCGCCGTTCAGCGTCTGCACCGTCTCGCGCAGGCGCGGCACCAGTCCGGGGCGACCGCCGACATAGAGGATCGCCTGCCCGCCCAGGTCGCGCGGCACGGCCTGGGGCGCCGGGCCGGCCGGCTCCGCCACGGCGAC
>DASWVP010000066.1:0-2916 GCA_036401175.1 Azospirillum sp.
TTCATTTCGATCACGTTGGTGGCAACGCTTTGGTTCCCAACGCGACCATGCTCGTACAACGGCGCGAATGGGATGCCGCCCGGGACGCGGACTTGGCCACGCTGCACGGATACGATCCCCGCGATTTCGACGTTGGCCATAAGGTGCAGTTGATCGACGGAGAGCACGACGTGTTCGGTGACGGCTCGGTCACTTGCTTGCCGACCTACGGCCATACACCTGGGCACCAGTCGCTACGCTTGCGGCTCGCTGGTTGCGATCTCGTGCTTGCCGCCGACGCTTGCTATTTCTGTCAAACCCTACGTGAGCGCCGACTGCCTCGCTACGTGGCGGATCGTGAGAAGATGCTTGCTTCACTGGATCGGCTGGAAGCTCTGGAAAGGGGCGGCGCTCGCATTGTTTTCGGCCACGATCCGCTATTCTGGAGCACCGTGCCGCAACCACCGGCAGCGATCTCGTGACGACGTATGTTCTGACTTCCATGTCTGGTTGTGGCGCATAGCTGCCGCTCCCGCTGTCTATCAGAAGGTTGGTGGCGCTCCCCGTTACCAAGCCGACATGGCGCCCGCGCGGGCCAACCCGCGCGCCGGGCTCTCGTGAATCGAGCCACCTGCGGTGTCTCGAGCCTTGCAGCCGTCGATCCCTGGCGCATCGCCCGCGACGCACCGTCTTCCGGCAACGGCGGGGAACACAGGGGCCGGTTCCACGCGGATGCCAATCCCGACCGCGGAGGGGAGGGCCTGCGGCGTCCAGCGGCAATCCGTCACCCTCCGCTTGCGGGTTGGACACAGCGCGTTGGCGGACTACCTCAAAAGACAGTGGTTGGGGCCTGAAAGCCGGCGTTCGGCGTCACAGCAAAAGGGCAGGGAATGGCCAAGAACAGGATTTGCCTGTGCTACGACAAGGACGCCGAGGCGGCCGCCCGCTTCTACGCCGAGACCTTTCCCGACAGCGCGGTGGGGGCCGTCCACCGCGCCCCCGGCGACTACCCGTCCGGCAAGGCGGGCGACGTGCTGACGGTCGAATTCACCGTGGCCGGCATCCCGTGCCTCGGCCTCAACGGCGGTCCCGCGTTCACGCACAACGAAGCCTTCTCGTTCCAGATCGCCACCAACGATCAGGCCGAGACCGACCGCTACTGGAACGCCATCGTCGGCCATGGCGGCCAGGAGAGTGCCTGCGGCTGGTGCAAGGACAAGTGGGGGGTCTCCTGGCAGATCACGCCGCGCGTGCTGACCGAGGCGCTGGCGGCCGGCGGCGACGAGGCCAAGCGCGCGTTCAAGGCGATGATGGGCATGACGAAGATCGACGTCGCCGCGATCGAGGCGGCGCGGCGCGGCTGTTCGGCGAAAGCGGCAACGACACCGTCTACGGCGGAGAGGACAACGACACCGTCTGGGGCGGCGACGGCGCCGACCTGCTGTACGGAAACGATAACAACGACCAGTTGTACGGGGAGGGCGGCAACGACACCATGAACGGTGGCGACGGCCAGGACATCATGGACGGCGGCGACGGCCACGACCGGATGGATGGCGAAGGCGGCAACGACGTCATGGCGGGCCAGAACGGCGACGATACCCTGGCCGGCTGGAGCGGCGACGACCAACTGTTCGGCGGCGCCGGCCGCGACCGCCTGGAGGGCGCGGAGGGCGCCGACCGCCTGTTCGGCGAAAACGGCGATGATTCCGCCTGGGGCGGCACCGGCAACGACACCGCCTGGGGCGGCGGCGATCAGGACACCCTGCACGGCGAGGACGGCGACGATTACCTGCTGGGCGAAGACGGCTACGACCTCCTGGGCGGCGGCAGCGGTCGGGACAACCTCGACGGCGGCAACCACGGCGACACTCTGCAGGGCGACGGCGACAATGACACGTTGTTCGGCCAAGCCGGCGACGACAAGATGTGGGGCGGCAGCGGCAACGACGTCATGGACGGCGGCGACGACGGCGACGTCATGTTCGGCGAGAGTGGCAACGACGACATGGCGGGGCAGGGCGGCGACGACCATCTGTTCGGCGGCGACGGCGACGACCGGCTGTACTACACCGGCGGCGCCGACGGCATGAACGGCGAAGGCGACACGGACACGCTGGTGCTGTTCGGCCGCGCGATAAACAGCTGGACGTGGGCGAAGTACGGCGAAACCGTGGTTCACATGAAATGGGGTGACAGCGATCAGGCCTGGACTGACAACGTCGAAATCTTCGAGTTCAGCGACCGCGTACTGGGCCTCAAGGACCTGAAGGCGGTGATCGACAGCTCCCGCGCCGACCCGCTGGTGATCGACCTGGATGGCGACGGCATCGAACTGCTCACGGTCAGCGCCTCGACGGTGACCTTCGACATCAACGCCGACGGCACCGCCGAGCAAACCGGCTGGGTGACCGGCGGCGATGGCTTCCTGGCACTCGATCGCAACGGCGACGGCGTCATCAACGATGCTTCCGAGCTGTTCTCCGAGTACTTCGCCGACGGCGCGGCGAACGGGTTGGAGGCGCTGGGCACGCTCGACGCCAACGGCGACGGCGTGTTCGACGCCACGGACGAGGCGTTCGCCTCGGTCGTGGTGTGGAACGGCGACACCGCCAGTGGCGAAAGCGGCGGCGGGCTGACGGCGCTGTCGACCTACGACATCGCGTCCATCAGCCTGGGCGGCTGGTGGCGCGACGGCACCGAAGTGGGCGCCAACACCATCGCCCTGAGCGGTTCCTTTACCCGCGCCGACGGCGGCACCGGCACCATCGCCGACGTCGACTTCGGCTACGTCACCGCCGACGGCGCCGAGGTCGACAGCGCGGTGGCCGGCGAGGATGAGGCGGAGGGTGTGGCGCTCGACCCGCTCACCGGCCTGCCCCTCGCTCCCGAGGTGGCGGAGGACGAGGAAACCGCACCGGCGGAGCCCGCCGAGGT